>NZ_BCUS01000035.1 GCF_001591345.1 Variovorax boronicumulans NBRC 103145
CGATGGCGCTGGGCGACGACGCCGCGCATGCCGCCCAGGCCGGCTCGCGCGGCTTCGGCGGCGCGCATGAACTGAGCACCGTGAACGCCGCGCTGCCACCCGAGGTCGCGGCCTACCTTGCCAAGCCGGCGAAGGAGCTCACGCCCAAGGACACGTCGTTCATGATGGACAACTACCGGCAGATGGTCGAGCGCGCCGGCAAGAGCGGCGACTTCACCGCCGTCGAGCGCATGCCGACCTCGGCGGGCACCGCACGCACGCTGCCTGCGGAGCCGGTCAAGGCTGCAGCAACACCGCAGCCGACGACCACTGCAGCAACCGCGTCATCTGGCAGCTCGGGCGCGCTGCCCTTCCACGCGGTGCGCCTGCTGGCCCATGCCGCGCATGCGGGCAACAAGAGCGCGCAGGCCGAGCTCGATCGCGTGTGCAGGGATGGCAGCGTGGCCTCGAAGCGCTTCTCGAAGGAAACGCGCGCCACGCCGGAATTCAAACAGGCCTGCGCGGACCGCAAGGCAGGCAGCGCGACGCGCACCGCCGCGGCCAACTAAGAAGAAACGAAGGCCTCAGGCCAGCGACGCGAGCCGGCGGACCATGTCGGCCTCCGCCTGCGGCAGCAGCGCCTGCACGGCGGCCAGCCGCTCGGCTGGCGCGGTCCGTTGCACGGCAGCCCAGACCGAACCGGGGAAATGGCTGTCCCAGTCGAAGCGCGCGATCACGTGCCAGTGCAGGTGCGCCACCATGTTGCCGAGCGCGGCGATGTTGAGCTTGGTGGGCGCCAGCGCGTCGCGCAGGCACTGCTCCACGCGCACCACGGCCTCCATGCACAGCACGCGGTCGGCCGCGTCGAGGTCGGAGAACTCCGCCGCATGGTCGCGCCACACCACGCGGTAGAAGGCCGGAAAGCCTTCTTCCTGCGCATGGATGACGCGCAGCTTCGCGCCTTCGAACACGACACGCCCGCCGGGCGCGTCGCACAGCGGGCAACCCGCCACTGCCGTCATACGAGCACCCGCTCGATGCCGCCCTGGTTGGCGGCCGCCACGTAGTTCGGCATCCAGTCGTCGCCGAGCAGCTTGTTGGCCATCTCGACCACGATGTAGTCGGCTTCGAGCAGGCCGTTGTTCAGGTCGTTGCCGTAGCGCGAGAGGCCTTGCAGGCAGCTCGGGCAGCTGGTGAGGATCTTCACGTTGCCGGTCGCGCCGACATTGCCGCTCTCGCGCAGCGCGGCCTCGCCCTTCTTCAGCTCTTCTTCCTTGCGGAAGCGGATCTGCGTCGAGATGTCGGGCCGCGACACACCCAGCGTGCCCGACTCGCCGCAGCAGCGGTCGTTCTTGAGCACGTTGTCGCCGACCAGCGCCTTCACGGTCTTCATCGGGTCCTGCTGCTTCATCGGCGAATGGCAGGGGTCGTGGTACAGGTAGCCGCCACCGCCCGCATCGGCCAGGGTGATGCCCTTTTCGAGCAGGTACTCGTGGATGTCGATGATCCGGCAGCCCGGGAAAATCTTGTCGAACTGGTAGCCCTGCAGCTGGTCGTAGCAGGTGCCGCAGCTCACCACCACCGTCTTGATGTCGAGGTAGTTGAGCGTGTTGGCGACGCGGTGGAAGAGCACGCGGTTGTCCGTGATCATCTTCTCGGCCTTGTCGAACTGGCCGCTGCCGCGCTGCGGATAGCCGCAGCACAGGTAGCCCGGCGGCAGCACGGTCTGCA
Organism: Variovorax boronicumulans NBRC 103145; assembly: GCF_001591345.1. Classification (GTDB taxonomy): domain Bacteria; phylum Pseudomonadota; class Gammaproteobacteria; order Burkholderiales; family Burkholderiaceae_C; genus Variovorax; species Variovorax boronicumulans. Next base: position 1,711 of record NZ_BCUS01000035.1, read on the forward strand.
CGCCCGCGTGCCAGAGCATCGCCTGTGTGGCCAGGCCCACCTGCGAGAACAGCCGCTCCGACCCGCACCCCGGGAAGTAGAAGACCGCCTCGGTTTCCGAGGTGGTCGTCTTCGGGTCGCGGATGATCGGCACGTAGTCGGCATCCTCGATGTCCAGCAGCGCGCGCGCCGTCTTCTTCGGCAGGTTGCCCGGCATCTTCTTGTTGATGAAGTGGATCACCTGCTCCTTGATGGGCGCAGGCCCCAGCGTGGCCGGCGGCGCGCCGGTCTGCTTCTTCGCGAGGCCGCGCAGCAGGTCGTTGGCCATGCGCTGCGCCTTGAAGCCGATGCCCACCATGCCGGCGCGCACCGCCTTGATGGTCTGCGGGTTGGTCGCGTTCAGGAAGAACATCGCGGCCGCGTTGCCGGGACGGAAGCTCTTCTGGCCCATCTTGCGCAGCAGGTTGCGCATGTTCATCGACACGTCGCCGAAGTCGATCTTCACGGGGCACGGCGTGAGGCACTTGTGGCACACGGTGCAGTGGTCGGCCACGTCCTCGAACTCTTCCCAGTGCTTGATGCTGATGCCGCGCCGGGTCTGCTCCTCGTAGAGGAAGGCCTCGACCAGCAGCGAGGTCGCGAGGATCTTGTTGCGCGGGCTGTACAGCAGGTTGGCGCGCGGCACGTGCGTGGCACACACCGGCTTGCACTTGCCGCAGCGCAGGCAGTCCTTCACGCTGTCGGCGATGGCGCCGATGTCGCTCTGCTGCATGATCAGCGACTCGTGCCCCATGAGGCCGAAGCTCGGCGTGTAGGCATTGGTCAGGTCGGCGTGCAGCGTCTGCGCTTGGCCGGCAGGCGCGCGCAGCAGCTTGCCCTTGTTGAAGTGGCCCTCGGGGTCGACCCGGGCCTTGTATTCGGTGAACGGGCGCAGCTCTTCGTCGGTGAGGAACTCGAGCTTGGTGATGCCGATGCCGTGCTCGCCCGAGATCACGCCGTCCAGGCTGCGTGCCAGCGCCATGATGCGCACCACCGCGGCATGCGCGGTCTGCAGCATCTCGTAGTTGTCGCTGTTGACGGGCAGGTTGGTGTGCACGTTGCCGTCGCCCGCGTGCATGTGCAGCGCGACCCACACGCGGCCCTTGAGCACCTGCTTGTGGATGGCGGTGCACTCGGCCAGGATCGGCCCGAACTCGGCGCCCGAAAAAATCTCCTGCAGCGGCTGGCGCAGCTGGGTCTTCCAGCTCGCGCGCAGCGTGTGGTCCTGCAGTTGCGGGAACAGCGAGTCGACGTTCTGCAGCCAGCCGGCCCACAGCGCGCGCACCTCGTGCACCAGCGCCACGGCCTGCACCACGCGGTCTTCCAGCAGCTCGGCCGCCGGGATCTCGTGCGCGTCGTCGGTCTTGCCCAGCGGCAGGTTGCCGCGCGTCAGGAACGCTTCGAGCGCGTCGGTGAGCGCGAGCTTGTTCTGTAGCGACAGCTCGATGTTGATGCGTTCGATGCCGTCGCTGTACTCGGCCATGCGCGGCAGCGGGATCACCACGTCTTCGTTGATCTTGAAGGCGTTGGTGTGCTTGCTGATGGCGGCCGTGCGCTTGCGGTCGAGCCAGAATTTCTTGCGCGCCTCGGGACTGATGGCAATGAAGCCTTCGCCGCTGCGCGAGTTGGCGATGCGCACCACTTCCGAGGTGACGCGCGCCACCGCGTCGGCGTCGTCGCCCGCGATGTCGCCGAACAGCACCATCTTGGGCAGGCCGCCGTGTTTTTTCGACTTGGTGGCGTAGCCCACGGCCTTCAGGTAGCGGTCGTCCAGGTGCTCGAGGCCGGCCAGCAGCACGCCCGAGCGCTTCTGCTCGGCGAACATGAAGTCCTTGATCTCGACGATGCTGGGCACGGCGTCCTTCGCGTTGCCGAAGAATTCGAGGCACACGGTGCGCGTGTGCGCCGGCATCTTGTGCACCACCCAGCGGCAGCTGGTGATGAGGCCGTCGCAGCCCTCTTTCTGGATGCCCGGCAGGCCCGAGAGGAACTTGTCGGTCACGTCCTTGCCCAGGCCTTCCTTGCGGAAGGTGCGGCCCGGGATGTCGAGGCGCTCGGTGCGCAGTTTCGTCTTGCCGTCGGCCGCGTAATACTGCAGCTCGAACACGGCGCTCTCGGCGTCGTGGATCTTGCCCAGGTTGTGGCCGATGCGGGTCACTTCGAGCCATTCGGCCTGCGGCGTGACCATGCGCCACGAGGCGAGGTTGTCCAGCGCCGTGCCCCAGAGCACGGCCTTCTTGCCGCCGGCGTTCATGGCGACGTTGCCGCCGACGCACGAGGCCTCGGCGGAGGTCGGGTCGACCGCGAACACGAAGCCCGCGCGCTCGGCCGCGTCGGCCACGCGCTGCGTGACCACGCCGGCCTCGGTCCAGATGGTGGGCACGGGGTGGTCGAGGCCGGGCATCGCCACGTGCTCGACCTCGGTCATGGCCTCGAGCTTCTCGGTGTTGATGACCACGCTCTTCCAGGTCAGCGGAATGGCGCCGCCGGTGTAGCCGGTGCCGCCGCCGCGCGGAATGATGGTCAGGCCCAGCTCGATGCAGCCCTTGACCAGCAAGGCCATCTCGGCCTCGGTGTCGGGGCACAGCACGACGAAGGGGTACTCGACGCGCCAGTCGGTGGCGTCGGTCACGTGCGACACGCGCGAGAGGCCGTCGAACTTGATGTTGTCCTTGGCCGTGAGCCGGCGCAGCACGCGCGTGGCCTTGCGGCGCAGGGCGGCGACTTCGCGGAAGGTGTCGTCGAAGGCGGCGACGGCCTGGCTGACGAGGCCGGTGAGCTCGCCCACCAGCTGGTCGCGCGGCAGGTCGCTGTCGGGGGTGCGGCGCTTCTGCACTTCGCCCAGGCGGTGGCGCAGGGCATCGACCAGCTGGCCGCGGCGGCGCGGGTTGTCGAGCAGGTCGTCGACAAGGTAGGGGTTGCGCTGCACCACCCAGATGTCGCCCAGCACCTCGTAGAGCATGCGCGCCGATCGGCCGGTGCGGCGCTCGGCGCGCAGGGTCTGGAGCAGGTCCCAGCCGCGTTCGCCCAGGAGGCGAAGCACGATCTCCCGGTCGGAGAAGCTGGTGTAGTTGTAAGGGATCTCGCGCAGTCGTACAGGCTCTGCGGCCTGTGACAACAGCGTATTCAACGCGGTCGGAGCATTCATCGGGTGGGGCCCTTGGCCAGGCGCTGCGCGCCCATGTAGCCGGGGGATGGATTTTAGGGCAGGCCTTGGGGTCTTTGCCCTTCCCGTTCCGCTATTCCCTATGGCAGGCCCGATGCCTGCCGTGGAGGCCGCCGGCCCTCACCCCCGCCCTCTCCCGAGGGAGAGGGGGAAAGACAAGGGGCTTAGAACAGCACGCGGCTGCGAATCGTCCCGTTCACCTTGGCCAGCTTCTCCAGCGCCAGGTCCGAAGAAGCGGCGTCGATGTCCATCACGACGTAGCCGATCTTCTCGTTGGTCTGCAGGAACTGGGACGAGATGTTGATGTTGTTGTCCGAGAAAATCTTGTTGATCTCGGACAGCACGCCCGGCACGTTGCGGTGGATGTGCAGCAGGCGGTGCTTGCCCGGGTGCGCCGGCAGCGCCACCTCGGGGAAGTTGACCGACGAGGTCGAGGTGCCGTTGTCGCTGTACTTGACCAGCTTCTCGGCCACTTCGAGCCCGATGTTGGCCTGCGCCTCCATGGTCGAGCCGCCGATGTGCGGCGTGAGGATCACGTTGTCCAGCCCGCGCAGCGGCGACAGGAACTCGTCCTTGTTGGTGCGCGGCTCGACCGGGAATACGTCGATGGCGGCGCCCAGCAGCTTCTTGCTCTTGAGGGCCTCGGCCAGCGGCTCGATCTCGACCACGGTGCCGCGCGAGGCGTTCAGCAGGATGGCGCCCGGCTTCATGGCGGCGATCTCGGCCGCGCCGATCATCCATTGCGTGGCCTGGGTCTCGGGCACGTGCAGGGTCACGATGTCGCTCTGGCCCAGCAGCTGGTGCAGCTCGCGCACCTGGCGGGCGTTGCCCAGCGGCAGCTTGGTGACCACGTCGTAGAAGGCCACGTGCATGCCCAGCGCCTCGGCCAGCACCGACAGCTGCGCGCCGATGGAGCCGTAGCCCACGATGCCCAGCGTCTTGCCGCGGATCTCGAAGGCGTTCTCGGCCGACTTGAGCCAACCGCCGCGGTGCGCCACGGCGCTTTTCTCGGGCACGCCGCGCAGCAGCAGGATGGCTTCGGCCAGCACCAGCTCGGCCACCGAACGGGTGTTGGAATACGGCGCGTTGAACACGGCCACGCCATGCTCGCGGGCGGCTTCGAGGTCGACCTGGTTGGTGCCGATGCAGAAGCACCCGGCGGCCACCAGCTTGTGGGCGGCGGCGAACACCTCGGCCGTCAGCTGGGTGCGCGAGCGGATGCCCACGAAGTGCACGTCGGCGATCTTGGCCTTGAGTTCGGCGTCGGGCAGTGCACCCGGCAGCGACTCGATGTTGGTGTAGCCGGCGGCGCGCAGCACCTCCACGGCCGAGGGGTGGATGCCTTCGAGCAAAAGGAACTTGATCCTGCTTTTGTCGAGGGAGGTTTTGCTGCTCATGGCGTACTCAAGGAAGCCCCGGCCATGGCGACAAGCTAGGCCAAAAAAGGGAGGGCGATGCTAGCATGGTGCAGCGCAGCATGAGGCCCGCAACCCGCGCCGGGCTTGACGCCAAAGGGGTTTCCCCGATTGGAGGAACCCTTCGGTCCGTGCCCCAATGTGACGCGGCTGTGTCACGCACATGCCCTAGCATTCGCGCTTTCCATTTTTTCCCTTCAGGAGTCTTCATGCGATTCAAGACGCTCGCGTTGGCATCGGCGCTGGCCGCCACGCTGTTCAATGCAGCCCAGGCCCAGACCGAGATCCAGTGGTGGCATTCCATGACCGCCGTCAACAACGAGTGGGTCAACGACCTGGCCAAGCAGTTCAACGAGAGCCAGAAGGAATACAAGATCGTCCCGACCTTCAAGGGCACGTACGACGAATCGATGACGGCCTCCATCGCGGCCTTCCGCGCCGGCAACGCACCGCACATCCTGCAGGTGTTCGAAGTGGGCACCGCCACCATGATGGCCAGCAAGGGCGCCGTCATTCCGGTCGGCCAGGTCATGAAGGACGCGGGCGAGAAGTTCGACCCGTCCGCCTACATCCCCGCCGTGGCCGGTTACTACACCGCCCCCAACGGCCAGATGCTGAGCTTCCCGTTCAACAGCTCGACCACGATCTTCTATTTCAACAAGGACGCCTTCAAGGCCGCCGGCCTGCCCACCGACAAGGCACCCGCCACCTGGCCCGAAGTGGTCGCCGCCGCCGCTAAGCTCAAGGCCAGCGGCCACAAGTGCCCGTTCACCACCGCCTGGCAGAACTGGACGCAGGTCGAGAGCTTCTCGGCCTGGCACAACGTGGAGTTCGCCAGCAAGGCCAACGGCCTGCAGGGCCTGGACGCGCGCCTGAAGGTGAATTCGCCCCTGCACCAGCGCCACATCGAGAACCTGGCCAGCATGTCCAAGCAGGGCCTGTTCATCTACAAGGGCCGCGGCAACGTGCCTGAAGCCTCGTTCGTGTCGGGCGAGTGCGCCATGATCAACACCTCGTCGGGCTTCTACGGCAACGTGGCCAAGAACGCCAAGTTCGCCTACGGCCTGGCCCCCCTGCCCTACTACCCGGACGTGCCGGGCGCACCGCAGAACACCGTGATCGGCGGGGCCAGCCTGTGGGTCATGTCGGGCAAGAAGGCCGCCGAGTACAAGGGCGTGGCCAAGTTCTTCAGTTTCATCTCGACGCCTGAAGTGCAGTCCGCCAGCCACAAGCGCACCGGCTACCTGCCGGTCACCACCGCCTCGTACAAGCTCACCGAAGAGTCGGGCTTCTACAAGCAGAACCCCGGCACCGACGTGGCCGTGACGCAGATGATCCGCAAGGTCACCGACAAGAGCCGCGGCATCCGCCTGGGCAACTACGTGCAGATCCGCGCCATCGAGGACGAAGAGCTCGAACAGGTCTGGGGCGGCAAGAAGACCGCCAAGGAAGCCCTCGACTCGATCGTGACCCGCGGCAACGAGCAGCTCGAACGCTTCCAAAAGGCGAACAAAAGCTAACGATTGAAGATCCGGGCTCCGTGTCCGGCTAATATCGCCCGCCCCCGCACGCCCTTCTTCCAGGGTGCGCCGGGCGGGATTTTTTATGTAGGGGCTTCATGGAAAAACGCGTTTTCTTTCGCTCGGGCTGGTTGCCCTGGCTGCTGCTGACACCGCAGATGGCGGTGATCCTCGTGTTTTTCTTCTGGCCGGCCGGCCAGGCGCTGTTGCAGTCGCTGCAGCAGCAGGACGCGTTCGGCACGTCGGTCGAGTTCGTCGGGTTCGACAACTTCCGCCACCTGTTCGACGACCCGGCCTACGCCGAGTCGTTCAAGACCACCGCGCTGTTCTCGGTGCTGGTGGCCGGCATCGGCATCAGCCTGTCGTTGATGCTGGCCGTGTTCGCCGACCGCATCGTGCGCGGCGGCATGTTCTACAAGACCATGCTGATCCTGCCGTACGCCGTGGCGCCCGCCGTGGCGGCCGTGCTGTGGGTCTTCATGTTCTCGCCCTCGCTGGGCGTGGTGGCCTATGCCCTGGGCAAGATCGGCATCAACTGGAACCACCTGCTCGACTCGGGCCACGCCATGACGCTGATCGTGATGGCCTCGGTGTGGAAGCAGATCTCCTACAACTTCCTGTTCTTCCTGGCCGGCCTGCAGTCGATCCCGAAGTCGCTGATCGAGGCCGCGGCCATCGATGGCGCGCGCCCGTGGCGCCGCTTCTGGACCGTGCAGTTCCCGCTGCTGTCGCCCACCACCTTCTTCCTCTTGGTGATCAACGTGGTGTACGCCTTCTTCGACACCTTCGCGATCGTCGATGCGGCCACGCAGGGCGGTCCGGGCAAGGACACGACCATCCTGGTCTACAAGGTCTACCACGACGGTTTCAAGGGCCTCGACCTCGGCGGCTCGGCCGCGCAGTCGGTGGTGCTGATGGTGATCGTGGTGGCGCTGACCGTCATCCAGTTCCGCTACGTCGAGAAGAAAGTGCAGTACTGATGAAGCAACAAGAACAAATCGAATCCGGCGGAGCACAGCATGGTTGAGAAACGCGGCACGCAGGGCATCCTGGCCCACGTCATCATGATCCTGGGCGTGTTCATCGTCGCCTTCCCGCTCTACCTGGCGTTCGTGGCCTCCACGCACACGGCCCAGGAGATCGTGCAGGCGCCGATGCCCCTGACCCCCGGCTCGAACATCGTCGACAGCTACAAGGGCGCACTGTTCGGGCGCGAGAGCAGCGCGGGCTCCAACGCCCCGGTGGCGCACATGATGTGGGTGAGCTTCGTGACGGCCATGGTCATCGCCATCGGCAAGATCACCATCTCGCTGCTGTCGGCCTTCGCCATCGTGTACTTCCGCTTCCCGTTCAAGAAGATCTGCTTCTGGGCCATCTTCGTGACGCTGATGCTGCCGGTGGAGGTGCGCATCCTGCCCACCTACAAGGTGCTGTCCGACCTGAACATGCTGAACACCTACGCGGGCCTGACGGTGCCGCTGATCGCGTCGGCCACGGCGACCTTCCTGTTCCGCCAGTTCTTCCTCACGGTGCCCGACGAGCTCACCGAAGCGTCGCGCATGGACGGCGCCAGCCCCATGCGCTTTTTCTTCGACGTGCTGCTGCCGCTGTCCAAGACCTCGATCGCGGCGCTGTTCGTGATCCAGTTCATCTACGGCTGGAACCAGTACCTGTGGCCGCTGCTGGCGACCACGAGCGAAGACATGTACCCCGTGGTGGTCGGCATCAAGCGGATGATTGCCGGCGGCGACGGACAGAACGAATGGAACGTCGTGATGGCCACCGCCATCCTGGCGATGCTGCCGCCCGCGCTGGTGGTGATCCTGATGCAAAAGTGGTTCGTCAAGGGCCTCGTGGACACTGAAAAATAACTATGGCTGCTCTCTCTCTACGCAACGTCATCAAGCGCTACGGCCACGGGCCGAAAGCCAACCAGGTCATCCACGGCGTGAGCGCCGAGATCGCCGACCATGAATTCATCGTCATCGTCGGCCCTTCGGGCTGCGGCAAGTCGACGCTGCTGCGCATGGTCGCGGGCCTGGAGGAAATCTCCGCCGGCGAAATCTGCATCGGCGGCAAGGTCGTGAACCAGCTCGAACCCTCCGAGCGCGACATCGCCATGGTGTTCCAGAACTACGCGCTGTACCCGCACATGAGCGTGTTCGCGAACATGGCCTACGGCCTGAAGATCGCCAAGGTGCCGACGGCCGAGATCAAGGTGCGCGTCGACAAGGCGGCCAAGATCCTCGAGCTGGGCCACCTGCTCGAACGCAAGCCGCGCGAACTCTCGGGCGGCCAGCGCCAGCGCGTGGCCATGGGCCGCGCCATCGTGCGCCAGCCGCAGGTGTTCCTGTTCGACGAACCGCTGTCGAACCTGGACGCCAAGCTGCGCGCCCAGACCCGCCTCGAGATCCAGAAGCTGCACCGCGAGCTCGGCATCACCTCGCTGTTCGTCACGCACGACCAGGTCGAGGCCATGACGCTGGCGCAGCGCATCATCGTGATGAACGGAGGCGTGATGGACCAGTTCGCGACGCCCGAAGAGGTGTACTCCAGGCCCGCCACCACCTTCGTGGCGAGCTTCATCGGCTCGCCGCCGATGAACCTGCTCAAGCACGCACCGGGCGTGCGCCCGGGCCAGATCCTGGGCATCCGCCCCGAGCACATGAAGCTCGACGAAAGCGGCTGGACGGTGCAGGTCGAGCAGGTCGAACTGCTGGGCGCCGAGCGCCTGGTGTACGGCCGCATCGGCGAGGAGCAGATCATCATGCGCACCGACGAAGGCGACCACCCGCCGGTGGCCGGCGACACGGTGAAGATCGCCGCGCGCGAAGACAAGCTGCACTGGTTCGACGCCGGCTCCGGCAAGCGCGCCGACTGAGCGATGGCCGAACGCAGCCCCTGGCCCTACCCCCGTTGGGTCGCGCACCGCGGCGCCGGCAAGCTGGCGCCTGAGAACACGCTGGCCGCCTTCCGCTTCGGCGCGTCGCACGGCTACCGCATGTTCGAGTGCGATGCCAAGCTCAGCGCCGACGGCGTGGTGTTCCTGATGCACGACGCCACGCTCGATCGCACCACCAACGGCCACGGCATCGGCGGCCAGCAGGCGTGGAGCGCGCTGTCGCAGCTCGACGCCGGCGGCTGGCATTCGCGCGCCTTCGCGGGCGAGCCGCTGCCCACGCTGGAAAACCTGGCGCGCTTCTGCTGCGCCAACGACCTGCTGCTGAACATAGAGATCAAGCCCACACCCGGCACCGAACGCGAGACCGGCGAAGTGGTCGCACGCGAAGCCGCGCGCCTCTGGCAGGGCGCGGCCGTGCCACCGCTGCTCACCTCGTTCCAGATCGACGCGCTGAAGGGCGCCCAGGCCGTGCAGCCCGAACTGCCGCGCGGCCTGCTGCTCGACACGCTCTGGAACGGCTGGCTCGACACCGCGCTGAACCTGGGTTGCCAGGCCATCGTCTGCAACCACGCACTGTGGGACGCCACCACCGTGGCGCAGGTGCATGGCGCGGGCCTGCGCTCGCTGAGCTACACGGTGAACGACGATTGGGCCGCGCAGCGGCTCATCGACCTGGGCACCGACGGCATCATCACCGACCGCGTCGACCTGTTCAGTCCCGCGGGCTGAGGCTGCATTTCTTACCCGTTCTTACGTCATGGCGGCTTCTATGATGCGGCCATGAATCGGACCTCTCGCCTCGCGGGCCTGCGCCTCCCCGCCCTCCTGGCCGCGTTGACCGTGTGGGCCCTGCTGATGTGCGGCAGCGCCCTCGCGCAGCCCGACGCCAGCATGAACGCAGGCAACGGCAACCCCAACAACAGCGCCAACACCGCGGCGGCGGCCGCCCCGCCCCCCACCATCGCCGAACTGCGCGCGCAGTTCGCCCGCATCGCGCCTTCGGGCAAGGGCAACGCCAGTGTCGTTCCGGGCGCCGAAGACGACGCACGCAAGCAGCTCGCGCAGATCAACGAGATCGGCGTGCAGGCCGACAAGTTCGTCGCCGCCCGCGCCGGCGAGCTGGCCGACCTGAACGCGCGCCTCGGCGAACTCGGCAACCCGCCCGCCGCCGGCGCCACCGAAGACCCCAACATCACGCGCCAGCGCGCGCAGCTGACCAAGGAGCGCAACGCGCTCGACGCGGACATCCGCCTGGCCAAGCTGCTGGCGATCGACGTGCGCCAGCGCGGCACCGACGTGGTGTCGCAGCGGCGCCAGCAGTTCGAGGCCGAGCTCACCAGCCGCGCCGCCTCGCCGCTCAGCGGCGAGTTCTGGGACGACCTGCGCGAGGCTTGGCCCGACGACTTCGAGCGGCTGCAGGCGATCGGGGCAGCGCTCGGCGACGGCTTCGACCAGGCGCTGCAGCCCGAAAGCCGCACACCGGTGATCGCCTCGTTCATCGGCGCGCTGCTGCTCGCCTGGCTCGGCGTCTGGGCCGCCGAGCGCGGGCTGGCGCGCCTGGCCACGCGCGTGCTGCCGGCCGGGCGGCTGCGCCGCTCGCTGCTGGTGATCGCCATCGTCGCCACGCACGTGCTGCTGGTCGCCGTGGCCGCGCACGGCGTCGTCGAAGTGCTCAAGGCCCACGCGATGTGGGACGCGCAGGCGCGCAAGGCGCTGCAATCGGCGGCGCAGACGCTGACCTTCATGGCGTTCATCATCGGCCTGGGGCGCGGGCTGCTGGCCACGGGGCGGCCGTCGTGGCGCCTGCCGGCCATTCCCGACCTCACGGCGCAGCGCCTGTCGGCGCTGCCGTGGCTGGTGGCGCTGGTGGCCGCGCTGGCGTGGACGCCGGCCGAGATCAACGCGCTCATCGACGCCAGCTTTGCCGCCGTGGTCACCACGCACGTGGCGACGGCGCTGCTGCTCACCGCGCTGGTCGGCACCGTCGTGTACCGCCTGAAGGCGCTGCGCGCCGACGCGCCCGAGGCCGGCCTGCCGGAACGGCCGATGTGGGTCGGGGTGCTGGTGGCGCTGATCGTGGTGCTGGTGATCGCGATCTGGGTGCTGGTGGCCTTCGGCTACGTGGCGCTGGCGAGCTTCCTGGCCTCGCAGCTCACCTGGAGCGGCATCGTCGCGGCGGCCTTCTATGTGCTGTTCAAGTTCGCCGACGACCTGTTCATGGCCGTGGTGTCCTCGCGCAGCGCCTCCGGCCAGCGGCTGCAGAAGAGCTTCGGCCTGGCGCCGCAGACGCTCGACCAGGCGGCCACGGTGCTCTCGGGCCTGAGCCGCGTGGCGCTGTTCTTCTACATGCTGGTGGCGCTGGCCGCGCCGCTGGGCACGGGCCCGGGCGAGGTGTTCCAGCGCGGCGGCAAGCTCGGCACCGGCGTGAAGGTGGGCGAATTCCAGCTGGTGCCCGGCGCGATCCTCAGCGCCGTGGCGGTGGCCGTGATCGGCTTCATCGTGCTGCGGGTGTTCAAGCGCTGGCTCTCGCGCAGCTACCTGCCGAGCACGCAGTTCGAACCGGGCATGCAGAGCTCGATCACCACGCTGCTGGGCTACGTGGGCGGCATCCTGGTGGTGGCGTTCTCGCTGTCGGCGCTGGGCATCGGCATCGAGCGCATCGCGTGGGTGGCGAGCGCGCTGTCGGTGGGCATCGGCTTCGGCCTGCAGGCCATCGTGCAGAACTTCATCTCGGGGCTGATCCTGCTGGCCGAGCAGCCGGTGAAAGTGGGCGACTGGGTGGTGCTGGGCACCACCGAGGGCGACGTGCGGCGCATCAACGTGCGCGCCACCGAGATCCAGCTGGGCGACCGCTCGACGCTGATCGTGCCGAACTCGGAGTTCATCACCAAGACCGTGCGCAACATGACGCTGGCCAACGCCGAAGGCCGCGTGCTGATCCGCCTGCCCATGCCGCTGACCACCGACGCGCAGCGCGTGCGCGAGCTGATCCTCGAGGCCTGCCGCGCGCACGAGGGCGTGCTGGAAACGCCGGCGCCCTCGCTCACGCTCGAAGGCATCGAGAACGGGCTGCTGATCTTCCAGGCCATCGCCTACGTGCCGAGCCCCCGGCTGGCGGGCGGCGTGCGCAGCGACCTGCTGTTCACGATCCTCGACGCGCTCAAGCAGGCCGACCTGCCGCTGGCCACGCCCACGACGCTGGTGATGGCGGCGCCCGCGCCGGTGCTGCCCGCCGAGCCGTCGCCGGCGCCGGCCACGCCGGCGTCTCCGCTGCCGGGCACCACCAGCACCTGACGCCGCTGCCGCCCTATTCGAGCGGCAGCGCCCCGGTGCACTTGATCTCGTTCAGGCACACGCTGGAGCGCACCGCCGACACGCCCGGCATGTGCATCAGCGTGTGCATGAGGAACTGCGACAGCGCCTCCAGGTCGCGCGCGACCACCTTGAGCACGTAGTCGAAGTCGCCCGTCACCGAGTAGCACTCCAGGATCTGGCGCATGTCGGCGATCAGGTCCTGGAACTTGGGCAGCTCGTCGACGTGGCCGCGCGCCATCGTGACGTGGATGAAGGCGATCACGCCCAGCCCGATGTGCCGCGCGTTGAGCCGCGCAGCGTAGCCGCTGATCAGCCCCAGTTCCTCGAGCCGCCGGTGGCGCCGCAGGCACTGCGCTGGCGACAACTGGGCCACCTCGGCCAGGTCCAGGTTGGACGCGCGGCCGTGCGCCTGGAGGTGGTCCAGAATCCGCCGATCGGTCCGGTCGAGTTCGATGATCTGCAATTTCGTCTCCTCATACGCATCAAGGATGCAATTATGTTTCCTAAAGCGGGGAAAGCCCGAGGTATTCATGCACCTTAATTGTGCAAAGTACGATCTAGACTTCGACGCGCCCGGACGGCGTTGCGCCACGCCGGGCCGCTGAATTGCGCGCCCTGGTGCTTTGCCGGTGCCTTGCCGGCGGCTTCGAACGCACCCACACCCCTTTCCCCACCCGGAGACCCTTACGTGAAAAACGCTTTGCTTCGCACCCCCTTCAGCGCCGTGGCCCTGGCCCTCGGCGTGCTCGCCGCCGCACCGGCGCTGGCCGCCGACAAGTCGGTCGCCGTGACCGCCATCGTCGAGCACCCGGCGCTGGACGCCGTGCGCGACGGCGTGAAGGAAGAGCTGAAGGCCGCCGGCTACGAAGCGGGCAAGAACCTCAAGTTCACCTACCAGAGCGCACAGGGCAACGTGGGCACCGCCGCCCAGATCGCCCGCAAGTACGTGGGCGATGCGCCCGACGTGATCGTCGCCATCGCCACGCCGTCGGCGCAGGCGACCGTGGCCGCCACCAAGACGATTCCCGTCGTGTACTCGGCCATCACCGACCCGGTGGCCGCCAAGCTGGTGAAGAACTGGGAGCCTTCGGGCACCAACGTGACCGGCGTGTCCGACCTGTCGCCGCTGGAGAAGCACATCGACCTGATCAAGAAGGTCGTGCCCACGGCCAAGCGCGTCGGCGTGATCTACAGCCCCGGCGAAGCCAACTCGGTGGCCATCGTCGAGTCGCTCAAGAAGGCCGCCTCGGCCGCCGGCATGACCGTGGTCGAAGCCGCCGCCGCGCGCACGGTCGACGTGCCCACCGCCGCCCAGAGCCTGGTCGGCAAGGCCGACGTGATCTACACGCCCACCGACAACAACGTGGTCTCGGCCTTCGAGGGCATCGTGAAGGTGGCCCAGCAGGCCAAGCTGCCCGTGGTGGCCGCCGACACCGCCACCGTCGAGCGCGGCGCCGTGGCCGCACTGGGCCTGAACTACACCGACATCGGCCGCCAGACCGGCAAGATCGTGGTGCGCATCCTCAAGGGCGAGAAGCCCGGCGCCATCGCCTCGCAGACCAGCACCAACTTCGAGCTGGTGGTGAACCCCGGCGCGGCCAAGCTGCAGGGCGTGACCCTGTCGGACGCGCTGCTGAAGTCGGCGAAGGTCGTCAGCACCAAGTAAACGCCGCCCCGGCGGGCCTTCCGCTCCCGGCGCAGGCCGGGCGCCGGGGCCCGCCGACTGCGCTCCCGCCGGAAGCCCCCATGTCCCTCATTGCTTCGCTGGGCGCCATCGAGATCGGTCTGATTTTCGGACTGGTCGCGCTGGGCGTCTTCATGTCGTTTCGCATCATCAACTTTCCCGACCTCACGGTGGACGGCAGCTTTCCGCTGGGCGCCGCCGTGGCCGCGACGCTCATCGTCGCGGGCTGGAACCCCGCCGCCGCCACGGCCGTGGCCTGCGTGGCCGGTGCCGCCTCGGGCTGGCTCACGGCCTGGCTCAACGTCAAGCTGAAGATCATGCAGCTGCTCGCGAGCATCCTGGTGATGATCGCGCTGTACTCCATCAACCTGCGCGTGATGGGCAAGCCCAACGTGGCGCTCATCACCGAACCCACCGTGTTCAGCATGGTCAGCTTCGGCGGCATGCCCGAGCAGTGGGCCAAGCCGCTGCTGCTGCTGATCATCGTGATCGCCGCGAAGATCGTCGTCGACCTGTTCTTTGCCTCCGAAGCGGGCCTGGCGATGCGCGCCACCGGCGGCAACGCGCGCATGGCGCGGGCCCAGGGCATCTCGACCGACTTCCAGACCATGGCGGGCCTGGCGCTCTCCAATGCGCTGGTGGCGCTGGCCGGCGCGCTGTTCGCGCAGAGCCAGGGCACGGCCGACATCTCGATGGGCGTGGGCACGATCGTGATCGGCCTGGCCGCCGTGATCATCGGCGAGACCCTGCTGCCCGCGCGCAGCATGGTCATCACCACGCTGGCCTGCGTGCTGGGTGCGCTGCTGTACCGCTTCTTCATCGCGATGGCGCTGAACACCGACTTCATGGGCCTGCAGGCGCAGGACCTGAACCTGGTCACCGCCGTGCTCGTGGCGTTCGCGCTGCTGGTGCCCGCCTACAAGCGCAAGCTGGGCGGACTCTTCAAGGGGAAGAACTGATGCTGCGCGCCCAACAACTCGAAATCACCTTCAACCCGGGCACGCCGATCGAGAACCGCGTGCTGCGCGGCCTGAGCCTGGACATTCCGACCGGCCAGTTCGTCACCGTGATCGGCTCGAACGGCGCGGGCAAGTCGACTTTCCTCAATGCGATCAGCGGCGACCTGATGGTCGACAAGGGCCGCATCGACATCGACGGCAAGGACGTGACGCGCCTGAACGCCTGGCAGCGCTCGGGCATGGTGGCGCGCGTGTTCCAGGACCCGATGGCCGGCACCTGCGAGGCGCTGACCATTGAGGAGAACATGGCGCTGGCGTGGAAGCGCGGCGAGCGGCGCGGCTTCGGCTTTTCGCTCAACCGCAACCTGCGCGAGCTGTTCCGCGAGAAGCTGTCGATCCTGAAGCTGGGCCTGGAAAACCGTCTGGCCGACCGCATCGGCCTGCTCTCGGGCGGCCAGCGCCAGGCCGTGAGCCTGCTGATGGCCTCGCTGCGGCCCTCGCGCATCCTGCTGCTCGATGAGCACACGGCCGCGCTCGACCCGAAGACCGCCGCCTTCGTGCTGGAGCTCACCGCCAAGATCGTCGAAGGCAGCCAGCTCACCGCGATGATGGTCACGCACAGCATGCGCCAAGCGCTGGACTACGGCACGCGCACCGTGATGCTGCACGAGGGCCAGGTCATCCTCGACGTGGCCGGCGACCAGCGCGCGGGCCTGGACGTGCCCGACCTGCTGCGCATGTTCGAGCAGACGCGCGGCGAGAAGCTGGACGACGACAAGCTGCTGCTGGCCTGATGGACGCGGTGCCTTCCCGTCTCCTCGTGCGCGACATGCGCGCGGACGACCTCGACGCGGTGCTGGCGATCCAGCTCGCCTGCTACGGCGCGGGGTTCGTGGAGGACGGCGTGCTCATCGCGCGGCGGCTGGCGGCCTCGCCGCACACCGGCTGGGTGGCCGAGCACGGCGGCGCCGTGCGGGCCTACCTGGCGGCGTATCCCTCGCAGCGCGGCAAGCTCACGCCGCTGCACGGCGACTTCGAGGTGGCGCCCGACGCCGATGCGCTGTACCTGCACGACCTGGCCGTGCACCCCGAGGCCTCGGGGCTGGGCCTGGGGCCGCGCCTCGTGCGCCATGCCTGGGCGCACGCGCTGCGCGCGGGCTGGCAGCATTCGACGCTGGTGTCGGTGCAGGCTTCGGTCGGGTTCTGGGAACGCCAGGGCTATGCGGCCACGGTGCCGGCCGATGACGCGCAGCAGGCCCGGCTGGCGACCTACCCCGGGCACTCGGTCTACATGGCCCGCCGGCTGGACTGAGGCCGGCTCAGCGGCCCCAGCCGCGCATCGCAAGCCACTGCACGGTGCCGCAGACCACCGCCAGCGCGGCATAGGTGGCCATCGAGCCGTCGCGGCCCGTGAGGATCAGCCCGGCCAGCGAAGTCAGCAGGCCGGCCCCGAAGGTGATCGCCCATTGCATCCACCAGCGCGGAATGCCGGTGCGCGGGCCGCCGAGGAAGCGCCCGACCGCCACCAGCACCAGGGCGATGAAGGCCGCCGGTGCCGCAAAATTAAGCAGATGATTGAAGAGATCCAGAAGGTCCATGAGGGGGCCACGAGTGGGCGCGGGGCCATGTGGCGAAGCGTATGGCTGTCATAGGGAAAGCCATTTGCCCCTCGGCAAACCTCGCCCGGCTGCTGATTTTATAATCATGGACATGTCAGTCTGGGCTCTCGGCTTGAACCACACGACCGCGCCGCTCGATCTGCGCGGTCGTTTCGCGTTCGCGCTCGACCAGATCGCCCCGACGCTGCACAGCCTGCGCAGCTCTTTCGCCGGCAACAGCAGCCACCCGCAGGTCGAGGCCGCGATCATCTCGACCTGCAACCGCACCGAGATCTACTGCGCCTCCGAGCACATCGCGCTCGACCACACCTTCGGCTGGCTGGCCCAGAGCGGCGGCGTGGCCCCCGCCCTGCTGCGCTCGCACGCCTACACCCTGCACGACGACGAAGCCGCGCGCCACGCCTTCCGCGTGGCCAGCGGGCTCGACTCCATGGTGCTCGGCGAGGCCCAGATCCTCGGCCAGATGAAAGACGCCGTGCGCGCGGCCGAAACCGCCGGCGCGCTCGGCAGCACGCTCAACCAGCTGTTCCAGCGCTCGTTCGCGGTCGCGAAAGAAGTGCGCACCGCCACCGAGATCGGCGCCCACTCGATCAGCATGGCCGCCGCCGCCGTGCGCCTGGCCGGCCAGCTGTTCGAAGACCTGCGCAAGACCCGCGTGCTGTTCGTCGGCGCGGGCGAAATGATCGACCTCGCGGCCACGCACTTCGCGGCCAAGGAGCCCAAGGCCATCGCCATCGCCAACCGCACGCTGGAGCGCGGCGAAAAGCTGGCCTCGCGCTTCGGCGGCGAAGCCATGCGCCTGGCCGACCTGCCGGCGCGGCTGGCCGAGTTCGACATCGTCATCAGCTGCACCGCGAGCACGCTGCCGATCATCGGCCTGGGCGCCGTGGAGCGCGCGCTCAAGGCACGCAAGCACCGCCCGATGTTCATGGTCGACCTGGCCGTGCCGCGCGACATCGAGCCCGAAGTGAAGGCCCTCGAAGACATCTACCTGTACACCGTGGACGACCTCGCCCAGGTGGTGCAGCAGGGCCAGGCCAACCGCCAGGCCGCCGTGGCGCAGGCCGAAGTCATCATCGACGCCGGCGTGCAGAGCTTCATGCACTGGCTGGGCCAGCGCGGCACCGTGCCGCTGATCCAGCAGCTCAACGCGCAGGCCGACGAGTGGCGCGCCACCGAGATGGCCCGCGCGCGCAAGCTGCTGGCCAAGGGCGAATCGATCGATGCGGTGCTCGAAGCCATGTCGCGCGGGCTCACGCAGAAGATGATGCACGGCGCCATGGCCGAGCTGCACGCGGGCGATGCCGCCTCGCGCGAACAGACGGCGCAGACGCTGTCGCGCCTGTTCCTGCGCAAAGAGCGTTAGCGACGACGCGCGTCGATGGCCCCGCCCGCCGCGCGGGCCGCGCTTTTCATGCGCCCTGCCGTTGCACTGCGGCGTTCCCCTCCCCTTTTTCGAGCCCCTTCCGTCGTGAAATCCTTTCTGCGCCACCAACTCGAACGCTACGTCCAACGCCTGGGCGAGCTCGACTTCCTGCTCTCGCGCGAAGACATCATGAGCGACATGGCGCAGTACCGCACCATTTCGCGCGAGCACGCCGAGGTCACGCAGATCGCCGGCCGCTACGAGCGCTTCAAGCAGCGCGAGGCCGACATCGCGGGCGCCCAAGAGATGCTCGACGACCCCGACATGGCCGAGATGGCTAAGGAAGAAATCGCCGGCGCCGAGGCCGAGCTGGTGCAGCTCGAGGACGAGCTGCAGCGCCTGCTGCTGCCCAAGGATCCCGACGACGCGCGCAACGCCTTCATGGAAATCCGCGCCGGCACGGGCGGCGACGAGTCGGCGCTGTTCGCGGGCGACCTGCTGCGCATGTACACGCGCTACTGCGAGCGCGCCGGCTGGCGCTGCGAAGTGGTGAGCGAAAGCGAGAGCGAACTCGGCGGCTACAAGGAAGTGGTGATCCGCATCGTGGGCGACGACGTCTTCGGCCACCTGCGCTTCGAGTCGGGCGGCCACCGCGTGCAGCGCGTGCCGGCCACCGAGACGCAGGGCCGCATCCACACCAGCGCCTGCACGGTCGCCGTGCTGGCCGAGCCCGACGAGACCGTGGCGGTGCAGATCAACCCGGCCGACCTGCGCATCGACACCTACCGCGCCAGCGGCGCGGGCGGCCAGCACATCAACAAGACCGACTCGGCCGTGCGCATCACGCACATCCCGACCGGCATCGTGGCCGAGTGCCAGGACGATCGCAGCCAGCACCGCAACAAGGCCAAGGCGCTGCAGGTGCTGTCGGCGCGCATCCAGGAGAAGGAACGCAGCGAGCGCGCCGCCAAGGACGCCGCCATGCGCAAGGGCCTGATCGGCAGCGGCGACCGCTCGGACCGCATCCGCACCTACAACTTCCCGCAGGGTCGGCTCACCGACCACCGCATCAACCTCACGCTCTACAAGCTGCTGGCCATCATGGAAGGCGACCTGGGCGACGTGCTCGAGGCGCTGCGCGCCGCGCGCGAGGCCGAGCAGCTGGCCGAGCTGGAATCGAGCCTGCCGGCGTGATGACCGAAGCCTCCGCACCCTCCACCGTCGCGCAGGCACTGGCCGCGGCCATGGCCCTGGGCATCGACCGCCTGGACGCCCAGCTGCTGCTGCTGCACGCGCTGGGCCGCCCCGTGAACGACCGCGCCTGGCTGCTCGCGCACGACACCGACCCGTTCCCCGGCGAGGCCTGGCCCACATTCGCGCGCCAGCTGTCGCGCCGCACGGCGGGCGAGCCGGTCGCCTACCTGCTGGGCGAGAAGGAATTCCACGGCCTGCAGCTGCAGGTCGACGCCCGCGTGCTGGTGCCGCGCCCCGACACCGAAACGCTGGTCGAGTGGGCTCTGGCCTGCCTTGCATCTCCGGACAGCCGCCCGGCCCCGCGCGTGCTCGACCTCGGCACGGGCAGCGGCGCGATCGCGCTGGCGCTGCAGCATGCACGGCTCGACGCGCAGGTCGACGCGGTCGACGCCAGCGCCGATGCGCTCGCAGTGGCCCGGGCCAACGCGCAGCGCCTGGGCCTGCCGGTGCGCTTCACCGAATCGAGCTGGCTCGACGGCGCGGCCGACGGCTACGCGGTCATCGCCAGCAATCCGCCGTACATCGCCGCCGGCGATCCGCACCTGCCCGCGCTGCGCCACGAGCCGACCCGCGCGCTGGTCGCCGGCGCCGACGGCTTGGACGACATCCGCCAGATCGTGCGCGACGCGCCCGCCCACCTGGCCGAAGGCGGCTGGCTGCTGCTGGAGCACGGCCACGACCAGGCCGAGGCCGTGCGCCAGTTGCTGGCCACCCGCGGCTTTGCCGAGGTGCAAAGCCGTGACGACCTCGCCGGCATCGCGCGCTGCTCCGGCGGCATCTGGCGCACGGTGAAATAATCCCCCCAGCCCACTTTTCTTCAGGAGTCCCCATGTCCGACGCTCAACAACGCATCGACGACCTCGTCAAGTCCAACGAACTCGTGCTCTTCATGAAGGGCAACGCCAGCTTCCCGATGTGCGGTTTCTCGGGCCGCGCCATCCAGATCCTCAAGGCCGTGGGCGTCGACACCAAGACGCTCAAGACCGTCAACGTGCTCGAGGACGACGGCATCCGCCAGGGCATCAAGGAATACAGCAACTGGCCCACCATCCCCCAGCTCTACGTGAAGGGCGAATTCGTGGGCGGCTCGGACATCATGATGGAGATGTACGAGTCGGGCGAGCTGCAGCAGGTGATCGGCGGCGGCGCGTCCGCCTGAGCCTTCCGCTCCCCGTTTGACGGGCGCCGCGCCCCGCGCGCGCCCGAACCCGGTGCCAGTCATGGCACCATGGCGGTCTACGACGTGCCGCCATGACCCTCACCCAAAGCCTGCTCATCATCGCGCTGCTGATCGCGATGAGCGCCTTCTTCTCCCTCGCCGAAATCTGCCTGGCCGCCTCGCGCCGCCTGCGTCTGCGCCAGATGGCCGACGAGGGCGATCCGCGCGCGGAAAAGGTGCTGCGCGTGCAGGAGCAGCCGGGCCACTACTTCACCGTGGTGCAGATCGGCCTGAACGCGGTGGCGATCCTCGGCGGCGTGGTGGGCGAAGGCTCGCTGAGCCCGTATTTCGCCCGCTTCTTCGAGAACTGGCTCAGCGTGGAGGTGGCGGCCAACATCGCCTTCCTGTGCTCGTTCGTGATCGTGATCGCGGTGTTCCTGGTGTTCGCCGACCTGTTCCCCAAGCGCCTGGGCATGAGCGCGCCCGAGCGGCTTGCGGTGCGCATCGTCGGCCCGATGCTGCTGCTGATCACCGCCTTCAAGCCGCTGGTGTGGTTCTTCACGCGCGCGACCGACCTGCTGTTCAAGGTGCTGGGCATGCCGATGGCGCGCGACGACAAGATCACCTCGGCCGACATCCTGGCCATGACCGAGGCCGGCGCGCAGGCCGGCGTGCTGGCGGCGCGAGAGCAGCAGGTGATCGCCAACGTGTTCGAGCTGGACACGCGCCTCGTCAGCAGCGTGATGACGGCGCGCGAGAGCATCGCCTGGTTCTTGCACGACGACCCCGAGTCGGTGCTGCGCGCGCGCATCGTGGCCGAGCCCTATTCCGCCTACCCGGTGTGCGACGGCGACATCGACCACGTGCTGGGCTACGTGGACGCCAAGGACATGTTCCAGCGCGTGCTCAGCGGCCAGCCGCTGGCCTTCGACCAGGGCCTGACGCTGCACAAGGCGCTGGTGATTCCCGACCGGCTCTCGCTCACCGAGGTGCTCGAGCAGTTCCAGCAGGCGCACGAAGACTTCGCGATCATCGTCAACGAGTACAGCCTGGTGGTGGGCGTGATCACGCTCAACGACGTGATGAGCACGGTGATGGGCGACCTGGTGTCGACCTCGACGCCTGAAGAAGAGCAGATCGTGAAGCGCGACGAGAACTCGTGGCTGATCGACGGCATCACGCCCATCCAGGACGTGCAGCGCGCGCTGCACATCGACGAGTTGCCGCATGCCGAGGAATACGAGACGTTGGCGGGCTTCCTGATGGTGATGCTGCGCCGCGTGCCCAAGCGCACGGACAGCGTGACCTGGGGCGGCTACACCTTCGAGGTGATGGACGTCGACAGCTACCGCATCGACCAGGTGATGGTCACCAAGGGCTCGGCGACCGCCAAGGCCGTGGTCGCCGACTGAGCGACGACCTTCAGGCCGCCGAGCGGTCCCTGTCGACGTAAGCCCAGAGCCGCTGGTTCGCGAACACCGCGTTCGGGTACGGCGCACGGCCCCGGCTGCCGTTGTAGCGGCCCAGCGTCATGAACAGGTCGCCCTTCTCACGGTCGAGGTAGTGGCGCAGGATCACGCAGCCGAAACGCAGGTTGGTCTGCATGTGGAACAGCTTGGCCGAATCGCTGTCGCCGATCACGCGGGTCCAGAACGGCATCACCTGCATGTAGCCGCGCGCGCCCGCACTGGAGACCGCGAACTTGCGGAAGTTGCTCTCGACCTGGATCAGGCCCAGCACCAGGCTCACGTCGAGCCCCGAGCGCTTGGCCTCGTACCAGACGGTCTGCAGGAACTCGATGCGCGTGGCCGGGTCGGCGACCTTCTTGCGCAGGCGCTCGCTCATCTCGCCGAGCCACCGCAGGTACGCGAGGCGGGCCTCGGTGTCAGCGAACTGCGGCACCGGCGGCGCCTTGTTGTGGATGGCCGAGCTCAACGCGGTGCGCACCGAGTCGATCAGCGGCTCTTCGATCTGCGCGCCGGCCCAGGCCACCTGGGGCAGCGCCAGCGTCGTCAGGGCGCCTGCCGCAACGCTGCCCAGCAGGCAGCTGCGTCGCGAAAGGCCCCCCGCCACGCTCATGCCGCGAGCTTGCCGGCGATGAAGTCGGCGATGCCGGCCACGGGCACCTTGGTGGCGGCGGTGTCGCGCCGGCCCTGGTACTCGAGCTGGCCTTCCTTGAGGCCGCGGTCGGAGATGACCACGCGGTGCGGCACGCCGATCAGTTCCCAGTCGGCGAACATCGCGCCGGGGCGCTCGCCGCGGTCGTCCAACAGCACGTCGACGCCCTTGGCCAGCAACTCTTCGTAGAGCGCTTCGGCCGCGACCTTGACCTCGGGGCTGCGGTCCATGCCGATCGGGCAGACCACGACCGTGAACGGCGCCAGCGCGTCGGGCCAGATGATGCCGCGCTCGTCGTGGTTCTGTTCGATGGCGGCGGCCGGCAGGCGCGTGATGCCGATGCCGTAGCAGCCCATCTCGAGGAACTGCGGCTTGCCGCCTTCGTCGAGGTAGGTGGCATTCATGTCCTTGCTGTACTTGGTGCCGAGCACGAAGACGTGGCCCACCTCGATGCCGCGCTCGATGGCCAGCACGCCCTTGCCGTCGGGCGAGGCGTCGCCGGCGACCACGTTGCGCAGGTCGGCGACCAGGTCGGGCTCGGGCAGGTCGCGGCCCCAGTTGACGCCGGTCATGTGGAAGTCGATCTCGTTGGCGCCGGTGATCCAGTCGGCCAGCACGGCGGCCTCGCGGTCGGCCACGAGCTTGACGGGCTTCTTGAGGTTCAGCGGGCCGAGGTAGCCCGGCTTGCAGCCGAAGTGCTCGTCGATCTCGGCGGTGGTGGCAAAGCGGAAGCCCTTGTCCAGGCCAGGCAGCTTGCTGACCTTGATCTCGTTCATGTCGTGGTCGCCGCGCAGCAGCAGCAGCCAGATCTGCGCGCCCTTGATGTTGCCGGCGTCGTCGAGGATGTCGGTGGCCAGCACCAGCGACTTGACCGTGGTGGCCAGCGGCACGCCGAGCAGTTCGGCCACGTCGGCGCAGGTGCTCTTGCCGGGCGTGGGCGTCTTCTCGAGCGCGTTGGCGGCGGCAGGACGCGGACCGGCCGGGGCCAGCGCCTCGGCCTTTTCCATGTTGGCGGCGTAGTTGCTGTCGGGGCAGTAGACGATCGCGTCTTCGCCGGTGGCAGCGATCACCTGGAACTCTTCGCTCAGGTCGCCGCCGATGGCGCCGCTGTCGGCCGCCACGGCGCGGTAGCGCAGACCGAAGCGGTCGAAGATGTTGCGGTAGGCCTGGGCCATCACCTGGTAGCTGGCCTTGGCCGCATCGAGGTCGCGGTCGAAGCTGTAGGCGTCCTTCATGATGAACTCGCGCCCGCGCATCAGGCCGAAGCGCGGACGGCGCTCGTCGCGGAACTTGGTCTGGATCTGGTAGAAATTCTTCGGCAGCTGCTTGTAGCTGCGGATTTCCTGGCGCGCGATGTCGGTCACCACCTCTTCGCTGGTCGGCTGGATCACGAAGTCGCGGTCGTGGCGGTCCTTGATGCGCAGCAGCTCGGGGCCCATCTTGGCGAAGCGGCCGGTCTCCTGCCAGAACTCGGCCGGCTGCACCACGGGCATCGTGAGCTCGACGGCGCCGGCGCGGTTCATTTCCTCGCGCACGATCGCTTCGACCTTGCGGATCACGCGCAGGCCCATGGGCATGTACGTGTAGATGCCCGTGCCGAGCTTCTTGATCATGCCGGCCCGCATCATGAGGCGGTGGCTCGCGACCTCGGCGTCAGCGGGCGCTTCCTTCAGGGTGGAGACAAAGAATCGGGAAGCTTTCATCGGGATCGCGCAGGTGGGTTCGAAGTGAGGAGGGAGACAGGCACCCCGGAGAGACCCTGAGAGCCCGGAACCGGTCGCTTGCCGAGTGCAACCCGGCATGCATAATCGACTCAGTTCAAAAATTGGGGTTTGATTATGCTCGACCGGGACGGCTTCAGGCCCAACGTCGGCATCATCCTGCTCAACCAGAGAAACCAGGTTTTCTGGGGCAAGCGCATACGCACGCATTCCTGGCAGTTTCCGCAAGGCGGCATCGACCGTGGCGAAAGTCCCGAGCAAGCCATGTTCCGGGAACTGCACGAGGAAGTCGGGCTCCACCCGGAGCATGTGCGCATCGTGGCCCGTACCCGCGACTGGTTGCGCTACGAGGTGCCGGATCGGTTCATCCGCCGTGACGCACGGGGCCACTACAAAGGCCAGAAGCAGATCTGGTATCTGCTGCAACTTGTCGGCCACGACTGGGATCTCAACCTGCGTGCCACCGACCATCCCGAATTCGACGCCTGGCGCTGGCATGACTACTGGGTCCCGCTCGACGTGGTCGTCGAGTTCAAGCGCGGCGTCTACGAGATGGCGCTTACCGAGCTTGCTCGCTACCTGCCCCGGCAGGATTTCCGCAACCGCTTCCTGCGCAGCAATGTGCGCGCCCGAGAATTCGAGCGCCACACGCTGGACCATGGAGCCCCCGCGGGCCTCGACCTGCCGCCCGGCGGCAGCTTCGACCCGCATCCCGACATTCCTTCTGCGAGCGATGAACCTCCTCCCAAGAACAGCGCGCCCTCTTCTTTCCCGACGCCACGCTGAGCGTGCGCTCGTCATCGCCTGCGTCGGCCTGTTGGCCGCCTGCGCCTCCCGCGGCTACGACACCGACAACCCCGACTGGGCCCAGGCCGGCATGCCACCGGCGCCCAAGAGCACCGAGCAGGACAAGGAGTGGGAAGAAACCGCGGTGCCGCCGCCGCCCGCCTTCAGTGAAAGCCGTCTGCTGCCGATCGCGATGCCGCCCTACATGACGCTGAAGTTCGGCGTCGATCCGAACACCATCGCCATCACGAAGGACGGCATCGTGCGCTACGTGGTGGTGGCACAGAACCGGGCCGGCGGTGCCGTCAACGCGTTCTATGAAGGCGTGCGCTGCTCGACGGCGGAGATGAAGAGCTATGCCCGCTACAACAACGGCGCCTGGCAGGAAACGAAGTCGCCCGAGTGGAAGCGCGTGAGGGACATGAACTCCAGCTACGTGCCGGCGCTGGCGTCGCAGGGCCTGTGCCGGGGCAACGCGCCGCGCAGCTCGGTCAACGAGATGGTGCAGAACATCCGCAACCCGCTGCGCGAACTGCCCTGAAGCAGCGGCGGGGCACGGCGCCCCGCCCTGGCGGCGATCAACCGGGCATCAGCACCATGTTGTCGCGGTGCACCATCTCCGGCTCGGCCGCGTAGCCCAGCAGCCGCTCGAACTCGGCCGAAGGCTTGCGGCACAGCAGCCGGGCCTCCACGCTCGAATAGTTGGCCAGCCCGCGGGCCAGCTCGACGCCGTCGACGTCGCGCACCGCGATCACGTCGCCGCGCGAGAACTCACCCGACACGCCCGTCATGCCGATCGGCAGCAGGCTCTTGCCTTCGCCGCGCACCTTCGCAGCCGCACCGGCGTCGACGATGACGGCACCACGCAACTGTAGGTGATCGGCCATCCAGCGCTTGCGCGCCTGGTGCTTGGCGGTCTGCGCTACCAACAGCGTGCCGATCGATTCGCCACGCGTGAGCCGCAGCAGCGCGTCAGCTTCGCGCCCCCAGGCGATGACCGTGGAAGCGCCGGAACCCGCCGCGCGCTTGGCCGCGAGGATCTTGGTGATCATGCCGCCGCGCCCGATGCTCGAGCCGGCGCCGCCCGCCATGGCTTCGAGCGCCGGATCGCCCGCGGCGGCCTCGTGCACGAATTTCGCGTCGGGGTCCTTGCGCGGGTCGGCCGTGTACAGGCCCTTCTGGTCGGTCAGGATGATCAGGGCATCGGCTTCGACCAGGTTGGCGACCAGGGCGCCGAGCGTGTCGTTGTCGCCGAACTTGATCTCGTCGTTGACCACCGTGTCGTTCTCGTTGATCACCGGCACCACGCCCAGGCGCAGCAGCGTGACCAGGGTCGAGCGGGCATTGAGGTAGCGCTCGCGGTCCGCGAGGTCGGCATGCGTGAGCAGCACCTGCGCGCTGCCGATCTGGTTCTCGCGCAGCTTGGTCTCGTACATCTGGGCCAGGCCCATCTGCCCGACGGCCGCCGCAGCCTGAAGCTCGTGCACTTCGTGCGGACGGGTCTTCCAACCCAGGCGCTTCATGCCTTCGGCGATCGCGCCGCTCGACACCATGACCACTTCGCGCCCGTCGCGCACCAGCTCAGCCAGTTGCCGGCACCACTCGCCGATGGCGCCTTCATCGAGGCCGCGCCCCTCGTTGGTCACGAGGCTGGAGCCCACCTTGACGACGATACGGCGGGCATCCCGCAAGGCAGTGGAACCGGAATTCGAGGTCATGAAGAAAGAAGGCGTGTTTCAGGAATGCAGCCTGCGCTGCTTGCTATCCATTTTGCAGCACCGAAGGTGCCGCGACGCCCTCAGTTTCCTTCGGGCGGCAGCGGAACGAAGCGCGGATCGACCACGACGGTTTCATGCTCGGCCACCTGCTGCGCCTTGACCTGCTGGTACACGGCCTTGATCAGGTGCTCGCAGCCTTCGCGCGTGAGCGCCGAGATCTCGAAGACCGGGCCCTTGAAGCGCAGGCGCTTGACGAAGTCCTTGACGCGCGCGGCGCGCTCGTCGTCCGGCACCATGTCCAGCTTGTTCAGCACCAGCCAGCGCGGCTTCTCGTGCAGCGCCGCGTCGTACTTCTTGAGCTCGGCCACGAGGGCCTTGGCCTGGGCGACCGGATCGACGCTGTCGTCGAACGGCGCCATGTCGACCACGTGCAGCAGCAGGCGAGTGCGCTGCAGGTGACGCAGGAACAGGTGACCGAGACCGGCGCCTTCCGAGGCACCCTCGATCAGACCGGGCAAATCGGCCACCACGAAGCTCTGCTCGGGGCCGACGCGTACGACACCGAGGTTCGGGTGCAGCGTGGTGAAGGGGTAGTCGGCAATGCGCGGGCGGGCGTTCGAAACGGCGCTGATCAGCGTCGATTTTCCGGCATTCGGCATACCCAGCAGGCCCACATCGGCCAGCACCTTGAGTTCGAGCTTGAGGCTCTTCTTCTCGCCGGGCCAGCCGGGCGTCTTCTGGCGCGGCGCGCGGTTGATCGCGCTCTTGAAGCGCATGTTGCCGAAGCCGCCGTCGCCGCCCTTGGCGATGGTGATGACCTCGCCGTCCTTGAGCAGCTCGTACAACACCTCACCCGTTTCAGCGTCGGTGATGATCGTGCCGACAGGCATCTTGAGGACGATGTCGTCGCCGGCGGCGCCGAACATGTCGGAGCCCATGCCGTGCTCTCCGCGCTTGGCTTCGTGCCGGCGCGAGTAGCGGAAATCGACCAGGGTGTTGAGGTTCGAGTCGGCCACCGCGAACACGTGGCCGCCACGGCCGCCGTCGCCGCCATTGGGGCCGCCGAACTCCTTGTACTTCTCATGACGGAACGACACGCAGCCGTTGCCGCCATCGCCCGCGGCGATGTCGATGAAGGCTTCGTCGACGAACTTCATGGGATGTCCAGTTTACAAATGAAGAAGCCCCGGCAATGCGGGGCCTCGGAAAGATCGAAGTGACTGCGGGGCTTAGGCCGCGGGCGTCACGTTGACCATGTGCTTGTTCAGCGCACCCTTGTGACCGAACGACACGTGGCCGTCGACCAGGGCGAAGAGCGTGTGGTCCTTGCCCACGCCGACGTTCACGCCGGGGTGGAACTGGGTGCCGCGCTGGCGCACGATGATCGAGCCTGCGCTGATCAGTTCGCCGCCGAAGGCCTTCACGCCGAGCATCTTGGGCTTGGAATCGCGCCCGTTTCGCGTGGAGCCGCCGCCTTTTTTCTGTGCCATGGAATCTGCTCCTTAGCCGGCGATCGCGCCGATTTGCAGTTCGGTGAACTGCTGGCGATGGCCTTGACGTTTTTGATAGTGCTTGCGACGGCGCATCTTGAAGATGCGAACCTTGTCGTGCAGGCCGTGCGACAGCACCGTGACTGTCACCGTTGCGCCGGACACCAGGGGCGTGCCAACCTTGATTTCAGCGCCGTTTCCGACAGCCAGAACCTGGTCGATCACGATTTCCTGGCCTACGTCCGCAGCAATCTGTTCTACTTTAATTTTCTCGCCGGAAGCAACGCGATACTGCTTGCCGCCGGTTTTTATGACCGCGTACATGTAAACCTCTTAAAAATGAGTCTCCGCAGCGAATTCCGCAGAGCCCAAGATTATAGCGCGGTTTGCGAACACTCACCACCCCGACGTTGAGACGCTCCAGGGAATCGTGCACGGCTCCCTATAATTCGCGCGTTCCGGCCTCCAGGGCCGCCCTCATCCTCGCAGCGCCCCGCGCCTTCGCTTTGCCAGTTCCCGCCGCCGACACCTCCCCCACCGCCACCGTGCTGGACCTGATTGCCGGCGACATGGTCGAAGTCGACCGTGTGATCGCCCAACGCCTCAATACCGGCGTTCCGCTGGTCAGCCAGGTTTCGCAATACATCATCTCCGCCGGCGGCAAGCGGCTGCGGCCGGCGCTGCTGCTGCTCATGGCAGGCGCGCTCGGCTACACGGGCGACCAGCGCTTCAACCTGGCGGCCGTGGTGGAGTTCATCCACACCGCGACCCTGCTGCACGACGACGTGGTCGACGAATCGACCCTGCGCCGCGGCCGCGCCACCGCCAACGAATCCTTCGGCAACCCCGCCAGCGTGCTGGTGGGCGACTTCCTGTATTCACGCGCCTTCCAGATGATGTTGGATGCAAACAACATGCGCATCATGCAGATCCTGGCCGAGGCGACCAACGTGATCGCGGAAGGCGAAGTACTGCAACTGATGAACATGCACGACGCCTCGCTGGACGAAGCGGCGTACCTGCGCGTGATCCGCTCCAAGACCGCCAAGCTCTTCGAGGCGAGCACCCGGCTGGCGGCCGTGCTGGCCGGCACGACGCCCGAAGTCGAAGAAGCCTGCGCCACCTACGGACAGGCGTTGGGCACGGCCTTCCAGGTGATCGACGATGTGCTCGACTACGCAGGCGATGCCCAGGAAACCGGAAAGAACGTCGGCGATGACCTGCGCGAAGGCAAGACCACCTTGCCGCTGATCTTTGCCATGCAGCGTGGCACCCCCGAACAGAGCGCCTTGGTGCGTGCCGCCATCGAGGCCGGCGACACCGCGCAGCTGGGGAAAATCGTCGAGATCGTTCGCGAAACCGGCGCGCTGGAAGCCTCGCGCGCAGCCGCTGCAGCAGAGGCCGAACGCGCAATTCATGCATTGCGCGACCTTCCGTCGAATTTGCACGCTTCAGGTTTGCTACAATTAGCGGCTCAGTTGCTTGAGCGACGTGCCTGAAACACCTCCACAGAGTTGGCATCTAGGACGAGTTCTTTTTCTTGCAACCAATCGGGGTGTAGCTTAGCCTGGTAGAGCGCTACGTTCGGGACGTAGAGGCCGGAGGTTCGAATCCTCTCACCCCGACCAGTTTTTCTCGACTGGTCCAGTTAATGTCAGCCCCTGTTGCTGTGTAACGATTTACAGCACAGGCGTGTTCAGCGATGATCGTGAAGCACTTTTTCACATCTTTTGCATTCGCTGAATGGCCGCTGCCGAAATTCCCGTTAAAGAAACTACGCAGATCGCCCTTCCCGGCTTGGCGCGCGCCCTCGTGTCGGCCGGCAAGCTCGCGGCAAAGACAGCGGAAGACATCTATCAGAAGTCGCTGAGTGGCCGCACCAGCTTCATCGCTGAACTGACCGGCACCGGCGCCGTCTCGGCGGCGGATCTCGCCCACACCCTCTCAAGCGCCTTCGGCGCCCCGTTGCTCGACCTCGATGCCATCGATCACCAGCGCCTGCCCAAGGACCTGCTCGATCCGAAGCTCTGCCATGCGTACCGCATCGTCGTTCTCAGCAAGCGCAACAACCGCCTGATCGTCGCGACGGCCGACCCGTCGGACCAGCAAGCCGCGGAGAAAATCAAGTTCGCGTCGCAGATGGGCGTGGACTGGGTCATCGCGGAGTACGACAAGCTTTCGCGCATGATCGAAGCCGCCGCAGCCAGTGCTGCGGAAACGATCAACAGCATCGTCGGCACCGAGTTCGAGTTCGACGACGTCACGGCCGACACCTCGGGCGATGCCAACGAGCAGGCCATCGCCGAAGTCGAAGACGCACCTGTGGTGCGCTTCCTGCACAAGATGCTGCTCGACGCAGTCAGCATGCGGGCCTCGGACATCCACTTCGAGCCCTACGAACACCATTACCGGGTGCGCTTCCGGGTCGATGGCGAGCTGCGCGAAATCGCCAGTCCGCCCACGGTCATCAAGGACAAGCTGGCCTCGCGCATCAAGGTCATTTCCCGGCTCGACATCTCGGAAAAACGCGTGCCGCAAGACGGCCGCATGAAGCTCAAGATCGGTCCCGACCGCGTGATCGACTTCCGCGTCAGCACGCTACCCACGCTGTTCGGCGAGAAGATCGTCGTGCGTATCCTGGACCCGAGCAGCGCACGCATGGGCATCGACGCCCTGGGCTACGACGCCGACGAGAAAGAACGACTCCTCCACGCCATCGGCCGCCCCTACGGCATGGTGCTGGTGACCGGCCCCACGGGCTCGGGCAAGACCGTGTCGCTGTACACCTGCTTGAACCTGCTCAACCAGCCGGGCGTCAACATCGCGACGGCGGAAGACCCGTCGGAAATCAACCTGCCCGGCGTCAACCAGGTCAACGTCAACGAGAAGGCCGGCCTCACTTTCGCGGCCGCGCTGCGTGCCTTCCTGCGGCAGGATCCCGACATCATCATGGTCGGCGAAATCCGCGACCTCGAAACCGCCGACATCTCGATCAAGGCCGCGCAAACGGGTCACCTGGTGCTGTCGACGCTGCACACCAACGACGCCCCGACCACGCTCACGCGCATGCGCAACATGGGCATCGCGCCGTTCAACATCGCGTCGAGCGTGATCCTGATCACCGCGCAACGCCTCGCGCGCCGGCTGTGCATGCTGTGCCGCGCGCCGATCGACATTCCGCGCGAAGCCCTGCTCGATGCCGGCTTCAAAGAGGAAGACATCAACGGCACCTGGAAGCCCTACCGCCCGGTCGGCTGCGCCGCCTGCAGCGGCGGCTACAAGGGCCGGGTCGGCATCTACCAGGTGATGCCGATTTCGGAAGCCATCCAGGAAATCATCCTGCGCGACGGCAGTGCGCTGGACATCGCGAACCAATCCGAAGCCGAAGGCGTGCGCTCGCTGCGCCAGTCCGGCCTTCGAAAAGTCATGCAGGGCCTCACTTCGCTCGAAGAAGTCGTCGCCTGCACCAACCTATAACGAACACACTGAACCGGAGATCGAATGGCAACAGTGGCATCCTCCCGCTCCCAGGTCACGCACAAGGAATTCGTCTTCGAATGGGAAGGCAAGGACCGCAACGGCAAGCTGGTGCGCGGCGAACTTCGCGCTGCCGGGGAGAACCAAGTGCAGGCGGCCTTGCGTCGCCAGGGCGTGCTGGCCTCCAAGATCAAGAAGCGCCGCATGCGCTCGGGCAAGGCGATCAAGCCCAAGGACATCGCGATCTTCACACGCCAGCTCGCGACCATGATGAAGGCGGGCGTGCCGCTGCTGCAGTCCTTCGACATCGTCGGCCGCGGCAACGCGAACGCGAGTGTCGCCAAGCTGCTGAACGACATCCGCAGCGATGTCGAGACCGGCACATCTCTGTCGGCCGCTTTCCGCAAGTTCCCGAAGTACTTCGACAACCTCTACTGCAACCTGGTGGAGGCCGGCGAGGCGGCCGGTATCCTGGAAGAGTTGCTGGACCGTCTCGCAACCTACATGGAGAAGACCGAGGCGATCAAGTCGAAGATCAAGTCGGCATTGATGTACCCGACCTCGGTGGTCGTCGTGGCCTTCGTCGTGGTGGCGATCATCATGATCTTCGTGATCCCCGCGTTCAAGCAGGTGTTCACCTCCTTCGGAGCCGACCTGCCCGCACCGACGCTGTTCGTGATGGCGATGAGCGAGTTCTTCGTGTCTTACTGGTGGCTGATCTTCGGCGTGCTCGGCGGTGGCATCTACTTCTTTCTGCAAGCGTGGAAACGCAATGAGCGCGTCCAGAAAGTCATGGACCGCCTGCTGCTGCGCATTCCCGTCTTCGGCACGCTGATCGAGAAATCCTGCATAGCCCGCTGGACCCGCACGCTCGCCACCATGTTCGCGGCCGGCGTGCCGCTGGTGGAGGCGCTCGACTCGGTGGGCGGCGCATCGGGCAACTCGGTGTACGGCGATGCCACCGCCAAGATCCAGCAAGAGGTCTCGACCGGCACCAGCCTGACGACGGCCATGACCAACGTCAACCTGTTCCCCTCGATGGTGATCCAGATGACCGCCATCGGCGAGGAGTCGGGCTCGATCGACCACATGCTCGGCAAGGCCGCCGACTTCTACGAATCCGAAGTCGACGACATGGTCGCCGGCCTCTCCAGCCTGATGGAACCCATCATCATCGTGTTCCTGGGCGTCATCATCGGCGGCATCGTGGTGTCGATGTACCTGCCCATCTTCAAGCTCGGCCAGGTCGTCTGATGCTGGTGTCGCAAGGGTTCGACACCGCGCTGGCCGGTGTGCTGGGGCTATTGATCGGCAGTTTCCTCAACGTGGTGATCTACCGCACCCCGGTCATGATGTACCGGGGCTGGCTGAGCGATGCGGTCACCAATCTCATGTCGTCGAAGGACATGCCTTCGCTCTGGTCGCTGGTCTTCGGCCCGAAGGCCGTGCCACCCGCAGGGCTCGAGGCGGCCGCCGACAAGGCCGCCGAAGCACTCGAGAAGCTCCCGCCCTTCGATCTCACGCGCCCCTCCTCGCGCTGCGGCGCGTGCGGCCACAAGATCCGCTGGCACCAGAACATCCCCGTGCTCAGCTACCTCGTGCTGCGCGGCCGATGCGCCAGCTGCAAGACCTCGATCAGCCCCCGCTACCCGCTCGTCGAACTGATCACGGGCGCGCTGTTCGCCCTGTGTGCACACCGCTTCGGCATCACCCCCACGGGCGCGCTCTGGGCGGCCTTCGGCGCCGTGCTGATCTGCCAGTTCCTCATCGACTTCGACACCCAGTTCCTGCCCGACGCCCTGAACTACCCGCTGCTCTGGCTCGGCCTGGTCGGTGCCGCCATGGGCTGGACCGGCGTCAGCCTGAACACCGCGGTCTGGGGCGCCGTGTTCGGCTACCTGAGCCTGTGGCTTGTGTACCATGCCTACCGCCTGGCCACAGGCAAGGAAGGCATGGGACATGGGGACTTCAAACTGCTCGCCGCTCTGGGCGCCTGGCTCGGCGCCGACTACCTCGTTGCGATCATCCTCGTCTCCTCGGTGGTGGGCGCCGTGATCGGCCTCACGCTGCGCTTCGCCGGCAAGCTGGCCCACAAGGACATTCCCATCGCCTTCGGCCCCTTCCTGGCCGGCGCCGGCCTGATCTGCCTCGTGGCCGGTCCCGCCGTCGTCAAGCAGTGGATTCCCTTCGCCTTCCCTTTCGGGGCCCTGGCCCTTTGAGAACGACAGCGGCATGGCGGTGAAGCGCATCGGCCTGACCGGCGGCATCGGCAGCGGCAAGAGCACGGTCGCGTCGCTGTTGGTGGCCGAAGGGGCGGTGCTGGTCGACACCGACGCCATCGCACGCAGCATCGCGCAGGCCGGCGGCATCGCGATGCCCGCCATCGAAGCCGCGTTCGGCCCCTCCGTCATCGCACCCGATGGCGGCCTCGACCGGGCCGCCATGCGCCAGCTGGTGTTCGCCGACGCGGGCGCCAAGGCCCGTCTCGAAGCGATCCTGCATCCGCTGATCGGCACCGAGACGCAACGCCAGGCCGCCGCCGCCGGCGATGCCGTCGTCGTGTTCGACGTCCCGCTGCTGGTCGAATCCGGCCGCTGGCGGGCCCTCGTGGACCGCGTGCTGGTGGTCGATGCCCGCGAAGACACGCAGCTGCAGCGTGTGGTCGCACGCTCGGGATGGGAGCCCGAAGCCGTGCGCGCCGTGATCGCCCAGCAGGCGCCGCGCAAGGCGCGCCGGGCCGCCGCCGACGCCGTGATTTACAACGAGTCGTTGACGCTCGCGGAACTGGGCACCGAGGTGCGGGGTCTCTGGAAGCTGTGGGCTGCGGCCACCACGCGATAATCCGAGACCAGCCGCCCCGGCGGCTCTATAACGATTACGACAAAAAGGCGCTCGCCCCTGCAGTGCCCTCCCCGAGATGCTTTTCAACTCGTATCCCTTCATTTTTGTCTATTTCCCGCTGGTCCTGATCGGGTTCTTCCTGATCGGCAAGCGCAACGCCCGCGCCGCCGCCGGCTTCCTCGGACTGGCCTCGCTGTTCTTCTACGGTTGGTGGAGCGTGCAGGCCCTGCCGCTGCTGCTGGGTTCCATCTGCGTCAACTACTGGTTCGGCCTGCAGCTGACGCCCGCGCCGGGGCGCAACGACCGCAAGCGCAAGACGCTGCTGATCGCCTCGCTGGTGATCAACCTGGGCGTGCTGGCCGTCTTCAAGTACGCCAACTTCTTCCTGGAAAACGTCGATGCGGGGCTGGTCGCCGCGGGTCTCACGCCGATCGATCTGGTGCACATCGTGCTGCCGATCGGCATCTCGTTCTATACCTTCACGCAGATCGCCTTCCTGGTCGACTGCTGGCAGGGCAAGGTGCACGAGCGCAGCTTCATCCACTACGTGCTGTTCGTCACCTACTTCCCGCACCTGATCGCGGGCCCGGTGCTGCACCACGCGCAGATGATGCCGCAGTTCGCGAGCCCCGCGACCTACCGGATGGACCCGAACAAGGTCGCCATCGGCCTCACGATCTTCGTCTTCGGCCTCGCCAAGAAACTGCTGATCGCCGACCCCATGGGGCAGTACGCCGACCTGATGTTCAACGGCGTTCACAAGGGCATCGAGCCCACGCTGTACACCGCGTGGTTCGGTGCGCTGGCCTATACGCTGCAGATCTATTTCGACTTCTCGGGCTACTCGGACATGGCCGTCGGCCTCTCGATGTGCCTGGGCGTGCAGCTGCCGCTCAACTTCCGCTCGCCCTACAAGTCGACCAACATCATCGAGTTCTGGCGCCGCTGGCACATCTCGCTGTCGACCTTCCTGCGCGACTACCTCTACGTGCCGCTGGGCGGCAACCGCAAGGGTCCGGCGCGGCGCTACCTGAACCTGTTCCTCACGATGCTGCTGGGCGGCCTGTGGCACGGCGCGGCCTGGACCTTCGTGGTCTGGGGCGCGATGCACGGCGCGTTCCTGATGGTCAACCACCTCTGGAACGCCAAGGTCCGTCGCAACGCCACCCCGGGGCGCATCGCGCGCGTGCTGGGCTGGCTGCTGACATTCCTGTGCGTGGTGGTGGCCTGGATCGTCTTCCGCGCCGACGGCATGAACACTGCCATGTCCATCTACAAGGGCATGCTGGGCCTGCACGGCGCGCCGGTCTCGGCGTTCAGCGAGTTCGGCAAGGTGCCGTTCCGCAAGCCGGAGTTCTTCCAGCTCATGCTGGTGGCGATCGTCATCTGCCTGACGCTGCCGCCGACCATCACCCTGGAGCGCTGGATTCCCCACCCGAAGTCGATGGCCGGCCGCCCGGTGATGGCCCGCCTGTCGACCGTGGTGCTCGCCATCGGTACCTTCGCACTGTTCGCGTGGTGCGTTTCGAAGCTGGGCGGCTACAGCCCCTTCCTCTATTTCCAATTCTGATTCGACATGACGACGACCACGACGCCCGCGAAAGTCTGGCTGCGGTTCTTCCTCTTCGGCTACTTCGTCCTGATGGCCCTGTGGATCATTTCGCTCACCAGCCCGGTGCCCTACGGCGACCTCACGCGCATCGGACGCCTGTCCGAACGCGAGTTCGGCTGGCGCGACCCGCCGCCCAAGGTCGATCCGGTCTACCTTGCCAGCACGCCCATCGAACAGGCGGACGTGATGGTCGTCGGCGACAGCTTCTCCATGACGCACCGCTGGCAGTCCGTGCTCGCCAAGGCCGGCTACCGGGTCTCGACCTCGTACTGGGGCCAGTACGGCGAATCGCTGTGCGGCGACTTCAGCCAGTGGGTCCACGACTCCGGCTTCAAGGGCAAGCTGGTCATCATCGAAAGTGTGGAGCGACTGCTGGACATGCGCATGCGCTACAGCGAGCGCTGCAAGGACGGCAAGACCATCTTCCCCTACAGCGCCAAGGCCGAGCCCCTCATCGAGCCCGACGAGACCGTGCCGGCCTTCGCGCCCAACTGGGAAGTCCAGTACATGACCGGCGTCGTGACCTACTACCACACGTGGAAGGCCAAGAACTCGCCGGTAGACACCTATTTCGATCGTGACACCTGGGTAAGGAAAGTCCCCGACGGTTGCAAATTCTTCTCGCATCGCCAGTGCGACCGGATGCCCTTCTTCCAGGAAGACGAGGACAATGGCCCGTTGACATCCGACACGCTGGCGCGAATGAAGAACTTCACCGCTGCGCACAGCACCATCCCGCTCCTGTGGATGGTGGTGCCCAACAAGACCACGGTCTACCTCAAGCCCGATTTCTCGAAGGACTTCGAAAGCGGCTTCCGCGACGCGAAGCTGGGCCCCGACCTTTACGCCTTCACCCGCGAAAAGCACACGCAGATCCGCGACTTCTACTTCTCGAACGACACGCACATGTCCATGCACGGACAGCTCGCACTCGGCGAGCGCATGCTGGCCGCGGTGCGCGAAGTGATGCCCACACCCCCTTCCAAATCGCCCTGAAGTTATGATTCCGCGACAGGAAACCGACAAATACGCGTGATCCTCTACGAGTACCCCTTCAACGAGCGCATCCGCACGTACCTGAGGCTGGAGCATCTGTTCCGTCGCCTCGGGGAACTGGTGCCCTCGGAATCGCCGCTTTCGCACCACTACGCCCTGGTCACGATCTTCGAGATCATGGACGTGGCGGCGCGCGCCGACCTCAAGGCCGACGTGCTGCGCGACCTCGACAAGCACAAGAACGTCTTCAACAGCTACCGGGGCAATCCGGCCATCGCCGAGACGGTGCTGAACCAGGTCGTCGACCAGCTCGAACGCAACTTCAGCGCGCTGAACGGCGTGGCCGGCAAGGCGGGACAGGCACTCACCGAGAACGAGTGGCTCATGAGCATCCGCAGCCGCGCCGGCATTCCGGGCGGCACCTGCGAGTTCGACCTGCCCGCCTACTACGCGTGGCAGCACCGCATGCCGGCCAGCCGCCGTGCCGACCTGGAACGCTGGTCGAACACGCTGTCGCCGCTGGCCTCGTCGATCTACCTGCTGCTCAAGCTGCTGCGCGACGCCGACGTGCCCTACAAGGTGATCGCCACCCACGGGCAGTTCCAGCAGAACCTGCCGCAGGGGCGCAGCTTCCAGCTGCTGCGGCTGCGCATCGATCCCAAGCTGGGCCTGGTCCCTGAAATCAGCGGCAACCGCCTCATGGTCTCGGTGCGGCTCATGCGGCACGAGGCCGACGACCGCCTGCACCCGAGCACGGAAGACACCCCCTTCGAACTGACCCTCTGCGCGTGAGGCCCGGTGTGAGCAAGAAGAAAGAAGACGAACGCATCGTCCGCTGCCCGACCTGCGGCGGCGACAGCATTTATGCGGAGCGCAACCCGTTTCGGCCGTTCTGCAGCGCACGCTGCAAGGGCATCGACTTCGGCGCCTGGGCGACCGAGGAATTCAGGATGCCGGCGGAGACACCGCCCGACGAAGAGCCCTTCGGCGATCCCAAGCTGCAGCAATAGATTGGCTGCACGCCGCCGCAGCCCAAGGCTGCGGGGTCGTCAGTTGGCCGCCGCGGGCTGCACGCCCTCTTCCAGGAACACCTTGTCCAGGTAGGTCGCGAACTGCCGCGTGAACGCGGGCCGCAGGTGGCCGTGGTCCTTGTAGGCCGGCGCACCGTCGGGCATCGTCCGCGGGCACTGGCCGTCCTTGCACAGGGCGCCCAGCACGTCGATCGCCTCCGCGCCGCTGGCGGCCGCGATCTGCAGGAGCCGCTGGTTGAGCTTCACCTGGTCGGCGAGCACGGGCGCGGTCGGCGAATTGCCCACCACCGAGAGCGTGCGCAGCCGGCTGCCCTCGATCATGCGGCGCGGCTCGAAGTCGTCGCCCAGCGCGTTGTCCAGCAGCAGATAGACCTTTTTCTTCTGCTTGACCAGCTCGGTCACCCACGCCTGCAGCGCCACCAGCGAGGGCTCGATGCCGGCGCGGTCGCCGCGGGTCAGGGAGAGCGACGCGCCGTTCGCGCGCAGCACGTAGTCCAGCGGGAAATCGCCCGTGAAGTAGCAGTTCCAGCAGCTGCCGATCAGCACCGTGTCGATCTGCGGGTCGCGTGCCATCGCCATCCACTGGTCGCGGGCCGGGCCGCAGCCGGGGTTCTGCTCGGCGAAGACGTTCGGAATGGCCGGGCACGCGCCGTAGGTGAAGAAGTAGGTGGTCGCCATGCGCTCGGGCGCGAGGCGTGCCAGCTCCGCGGCACGCGGGCCGTATTCGATGACGTGGCTGTCGCCGATCAGCAGCACCTTGCGGGCGCCGTTGCCGATGCGATTCACCGCGTAGGGTCCGAAGTTCTCCGAGGAAAAGCCGGCGTAGTAGTCACCGTCCACCGTCGCATCGGTCACCTTCTGCAGCAGCTCGCTGTTGTGGCGGGCGGGCAAACCGTTGAGCACGGCCACGCCGGCCACGGCCACGAAGGCCCCGGTGCCCACGAGCGTGCGCAGCATGCCTGCGCCCAGGCGGGCCCGCGTGAACCGTTCGATGAAGCGGTAGGT
Organism: Variovorax boronicumulans NBRC 103145; assembly: GCF_001591345.1. Classification (GTDB taxonomy): domain Bacteria; phylum Pseudomonadota; class Gammaproteobacteria; order Burkholderiales; family Burkholderiaceae_C; genus Variovorax; species Variovorax boronicumulans. The sequence continues at coordinate 40,883 of NZ_BCUS01000035.1, forward strand.
CAGCCAGGCCAGCAGCACGCTGGCCACCACCATCGTCACGCGCGTGCCCACCGACGGCTCCGCGCCCTTGACGATCCGCGCATACACCAGGAGCGGCCAGTGCCACAGGTACAGCGGATAGCTGATCAGGCCGATCCACACCATCGCGCGGTTCGACAGGAAGTACTTGTTCAGCACACCCGTCGGGCCGGCCGCGATGCAGCTCACCGCGCCCAGCGTCGGCAGCAGCGCCCACCAGCCGGGGAAGGCCTTGTCGCTACGGATCATCACGAGGCCCAGCACGATCAGGCCCACGCCCAGCACCGACTGCACATGGCTGCGCCAGACGCTCGGCGCCGACGGCTTCATCCGCATGCAGGCCAGGATGCCGCCCACCATGAGTTCCCAGAAGCGCGAAGCCGGCGAATAGAAGGCCGCCGTGCGGAACGGGTGGATCGTCGTCACGTTGATGAGGAACGACACCACCGCCAGCACCCACAACACGCGCACGATCGGCCAACGCCTGCGCCAGGCCAGCCCGAGCAGCAGCGGCCAGAAAATGTAGAACTGTTCTTCGATGCCCAGCGACCACAGGTGCAGCAGCGGCTTGGTCTCGGCGGCCGTGTCGAAGTAACCGGCCTCGCTCCAGAAGACGAAGTTGGCCACGAAGCCCACGCCGCCCAGCGCCTGCTTGCCCAGCTCGACGAATTCCTTGTTGAGCAGCACGTACCAGCCGAAGGCCAGCACGCCCGCCAGCATCAGCATCAGTGCCGGGAAGATCCGACGGATGCGCCGTGCGTAGAAATCGCGGTAGCTGAAATCGCCGGCCGCGTGGCTCTGCATGATGATCGTCGTGATCAGGAAGCCCGAGATCACGAAGAAGATGTCGACGCCGATGAAGCCGCCCGGCAGCAGCTTCGGAAAAGCGTGGAAGATGACGACCGAGGCCACGGCCACGGCGCGCAGGCCGTCGATGTCGGCACGGTACTTGGGATGCATATCTCTTACTTCTGGACCACGGTCGTGCCGTGCGTCGTCAGGCGACGCTCGACACCGCCTCGGCGGCCGACGCGGGCAGGCCGCGTTCCTCGACCAGCCACGCCAGCACCGGCAGCGCGCCCGGCAGCACCGGCGCCACGTCGAGCGGCAGTTGCTGCCAGGCCATGGCCTGGCTTTCGCGCATTTCGAACTCGCCGGTCCAGTCCGTCACCTTGCACCAGTGCAGGCGCACCAGCGCGTGCGGGTAGTCGTGCTCCGTGACCTTCCAGACCTCGGCGCCGCCGATGGTGATACCCAGTTCTTCCTGCAGCTCGCGGCGCAGGGCTTCCTCGACCGTTTCGCCGGCCTCGATCTTGCCGCCCGGGAACTCCCAGTAGCCCGCATAGGCCTTGCCTTCGGGGCGCGTGGTGAGCAGCAGCGCCTCGTCGGCCAGCCGGATCAGCACACCGACAGCCACTTCGGTGTGCTTGCGCGCCGATGTCACAGCCTCGCTCACGCGCCGGCCCGCCCTGCGTAATCGCGCGCGAACTGGTAGGCCACGCGGCCGCTGCGCGAGCCGCGCTCCAGCGCCCACACGAGCGCCTCGGGCCGTGCCGCCGCGATGGCCGCGTCGTCGACGCCGAACGACGAGAGCCACTGGCCCACGATCGTCAGGTATTCGTTCTGGCTGAAGGGATAGAAGCTCACCCAGAGGCCGAAGCGCTCCGACAGCGAAATCTTCTCTTCGATCACCTCGCCCGGATGCACCTCGCCGTCGTCCGTGTGCTTGTACGTGAGGTTGTCCTTCATGTACTCGGGCAGCAGGTGGCGCCGGTTGCTGGTGGCGTAGATCAGCACGTTGGGCGTCGAGGCGGCAATCGATCCGTCGAGGATCGACTTGAGCGCCTTGTAGCCCGGCTCGCCCTCGTCGAAGCTCAGGTCGTCGCTGAAGACGATGAACTTCTCGGGGCGCTGCGACACCACCTCGACGATGTCGGGCAGGTCGGTGAGCTCGGCCTTGTCGACCTCGATCAGGCGCAGGCCCTGCGGCGCGTAGGCCTGCAGGCAGGCGCGGATCAGCGACGACTTGCCCGTGCCGCGTGCGCCGGTCAGCAGCACGTTGTTGGCCGGCTTGCCTTCGACGAACTGGCGCGTGTTGCGTTCGATCTTTTCCTTCTGGACGTCGATTTCCCTCAGCGAATCGAGCGCCATCGTGGCCACGTGCTTCACGGGCTCCAGCACGCCATGGCCGGAGCTGCGGCGGCGGTAGCGCCACGCGATGGAGGCGCTCCAGTCGGTCGGCGCGGCCAGCGGCTGCGGCAGGATCGATTCGATGCGGCCGATGAGCTGCTCGGCGCGCTCGATGAGCTTCTGGAACTGCTCGTTCATGACCGGTAGTCGGCGTTGATGGTCACGTATTCGTGGCTGAAGTCGCAGGTCCACACGGTGTCGCTGGCGGTGCCGCGGCCCAGGCCGATGCGCACGGTGATTTCGCTCTGCTTCATCACGCGCTGGCCGTCTTCCTCACGGTACGACGGGTTGCGCCCGCCCTTCACCGCCACGTGCACGTCGTCCAGGAACAGGTCGATGCCGGTTTGGTCGAGGTCGGCAATGCCGGCATAGCCGACGGCCGCCAGGATGCGGCCCAGGTTCGGGTCGCTGGCGAAGAAAGCGGTCTTGACCAGCGGCGAATGCGCCACGGCATAAGCCACCTGGCGGCACTCGGCCCCGTCCTTGCCGCCGTCGACCTGGATGGTGATGAACTTGGTCGCGCCTTCGCCGTCGCGCACGATGGCTTGCGCCAGCAGGCGGGCCACGTCGCGCATCGCGGCCACGAGCGCCTGGCCGTCGGTCGAGTCGAGCGAGGTGATGGTCGCGTGCGCGGCCTTCTGCGTGGCGATGACCACGAAGGAGTCGTTGGTCGAGGTGTCGCCGTCGATGGTCACGCGGTTGAACGAGGCGTCGGCCAGCTGCGTGGCCAGCGGCTGGATCAGCGCCGGGTCGATCTTCGCGTCGGTCGCCATGAAGCCGAGCATGGTCGCCATGTTCGGGCGGATCATGCCGGCGCCCTTGCTGATGCCGGTGATGGTGACCGTGGCGCCGCCGATCTGCACCCGGCGGCTGAACGCCTTGGGGATCGTGTCGGTGGTCATGATGCCTTCGGCGGCACGGGCCCAGTTGTTTTCCGACGCGTCGGCCAGCGCGGCCGGCAGGCCGGCTTCGATGCGGTCCACGGGCAGCGGCTCCATGATCACGCCGGTCGAGAACGGCAGGATCTGCTCGGGAGCGAGCTCCAGGTGGCGCGCCAGCGCGATGCAGGTGGAGCGCGTGCGCATCAGGCCGTCTTCGCCGGTGCCGGCGTTGGCGTTGCCGGTGTTGATCACCATCGCGCGGATGCCGTAGTTGGCCTTCAGGTGATCGCGGCAGACCTGCACCGGGGCGGCGCAGAAGCGGTTCTGCGTGAACACGCCGCCGACCGCCGAGCCTTCGTCGATCAGCACGACGGTCAGGTCCTTGCGGTTGGCCTTGCGCACGCCGGCTTCGGCCACGCCGATGCGGACGCCGGGCACCGCGAACAAGGCGGCGGGATCGGGAGCGGACAGGTTCACGGGCATGGGATATCTCTCAATGAAAGGTGCGGGACTTCAGCTCAGCTTGCCGTGGCACGCCTTGTACTTCTTGCCGCTGCCGCAGGGGCAGGGGTCGTTGCGGCCGACGCGCGCAAACGCCGCGGCTTCGGCGCTCAGCGCGCCGGTGCCGACAGCCGCGAGGCGGCGCTGGTTCTCTTCGTCGACGCGCACCTCGACCTCGCCGGTCTCGGTGGGCGCGGTGTAGGTGATGTTCGAGACGTTCTCGCCGCGGCTTTCCATTTCCTCGGCCGCCTGCTCGAGCTGTTCGCCCGACTGCACGCGCACCGTCATGAGCTGGCGCGTGACTTCGTTCTTGACCGAGTCGAGCAGCTGGCCGAAGAGCTCGAAGGCCTCGCGCTTGTATTCCTGCTTGGGCTGCTTTTGCGCATAGCCGCGCAGGTGAATGCCCTGGCGCAGGTAGTCGAGCGAGGCCAGGTGTTCGCGCCAGTGGGTGTCGATGCTCTGCAGCAGCACCATGCGTTCGAACTGGGTGAAGTTCTCCTGGCCGATCAGCGTGACCTTGGCGTCGAAGCTCTCGTTGGCGTAGGCCACGATCTTCTCGACCACTTCCTCGTCGGAGATGGCATCGGCGGCCTCGACCTGCTGCTTGAGCGGCATGTCGATGCCCCACTCGCTGAACAGGCTCTTCTCGAGGCTGTCGAGGTCCCACTGTTCCTCGACCGATTCGCGCGGCACGTACTGGCGCGCGAGGTCGGTGAAGCAGCCTTCGCGCAGCGCGGCGATCTGCGCCGTGAGGTCGGCCGCGTCGAGGATGTCGTTGCGCTGCTGGTAGATCACCTTGCGCTGGTCGTTCGACACGTCGTCGTATTCGAGCAGCTGCTTGCGGATGTCGAAGTTGCGCGCCTCGACCTTGCGCTGCGCGCTCTCGATGCTGCGCGTGACGATGCCGGCCTCGATGGCTTCGCCGTCGGGCATCTTCAGGCGGTCCATGATCGCCTTCACGCGGTCGCCCGCGAAGATGCGCATCAGCGGATCGTCCAGGCTCAGGTAGAAGCGCGAGGAGCCCGGGTCGCCCTGGCGGCCCGAACGGCCGCGCAGCTGGTTGTCGATGCGGCGCGACTCGTGGCGTTCGGTGGCGATGATGCGCAGGCCGCCCAGCGACTTCACGAACTCGTGGTCCTTGGTCCACTCGGCGCGCACGTGGGCGATGTCGGCCTGCTTGGTGGCTTCGTCGCGGCCTTCGTCGGCCTCGATCGCCTCGATCATCTTCTCGATGTTGCCGCCCAGCACGATGTCGGTACCGCGGCCGGCCATGTTGGTCGCGATGGTGATCATCTTCGTGCGGCCGGCCTGCGCCACGATGTCGGCTTCGCGGGCGTGCTGCTTGGCGTTGAGCACCTGGTGCGGCAGGCCTGCCTTCTCGAGCAGGGCGTCGATGATTTCCGAGTTCTCGATCGACGAGGTGCCCACCAGCACCGGCTGGCCGCGCTCGTAGCACTCGCGGATGTCCTGGATCGCCGCCTCGTACTTCTCGCGCGTGGTCTTGTAGACCCGGTCGAGCTGGTCGTCGCGCTTGCTGATGCGGTTCGGCGGAATGATCGTGGTTTCGAGACCGTAGATTTCCTGGAACTCGTAGGCTTCGGTGTCGGCCGTGCCGGTCATGCCAGCCAGCTTGCCGTACAGGCGGAAGTAGTTCTGGAAGGTGATCGAGGCCAGGGTCTGATTCTCGGCCTGGATCTCGACGCCTTCCTTGGCTTCCACGGCCTGGTGCAGGCCGTCGCTCCAGCGGCGGCCGCTCATGAGGCGGCCGGTGAATTCATCGACGATGACCACTTCGCCCTGCTGCACCACGTAGTGCTGGTCGCGGTGGTACAGGTGGCGGGCACGCAGCGCGGCATTCAGGTGATGCATCAGCGTGATGTTGGCCGGGTCGTACAGCGACGCGCCTTCGGGAATCAGCTTGAGCTCGCCCAGGATGCGCTCGGCGTTCTCGTGGCCGTCTTCGGTCAGGAACACCTGGTGGGTCTTTTCGTCGACCGTGAAGTCGCCGGGCACCGTGACGCCTTCGCCCGTGCGCGGATCGGCTTCGCCTTCCTGCTTCTTGAGCAGCGGCACCACCTTGTTGATCGCCAGGTACAGGTCGGTGTGGTCTTCGGCCTGGCCGCTGATGATCAGCGGCGTGCGGGCTTCGTCGATCAGGATGGAGTCCACCTCGTCGACGATCGCGAAGTTCAGGCCGCGCTGCACCCGGTCGCCGGGCTCGTAGACCATGTTGTCGCGCAGGTAGTCGAAGCCGTACTCGTTGTTCGTGCCGTACGTGATGTCGCTGCTGTAGGCGGCCTGCTTTTCCTCGCGCGGCATCTGCGGCAGGTTGATGCCGACCGACAGGCCTAGGAAGTTGTACAGGCGGCCCATCCAGGTCGCGTCGCGGTTGGCCAGGTAGTCGTTCACCGTGACCACGTGCACGCCCTTGCCGGACAGCGCGTTCAGGTACACGGGCAGCGTGGCGGTCAGCGTCTTGCCTTCGCCGGTGCGCATTTCGGAGATCTTGCCGTTGTGCAGCGCCATGCCGCCGAGCAGCTGGACGTCGAAGTGGCGCATCTTCATGACGCGCTTGGAGCCTTCGCGCACGGTGGCGAAGGCTTCGGGCAACAGGTCGTCGAGCGACTCGCCCTTGGCGATGCGGTCCTTGAATTCCTGCGTCTTGGCGCGCAGCGCGTCGTCGCTGAGCTTTTCGAATTCGGGTTCGAGCGCATTGATGCGCGTCACCGTCTTGCGATACTGCTTGAGGAGCCGGTCGTTGCGACTGCCGAAGATCTGGGTCAGGAAGTTGGTTGCCATGGGCGTGGAGAGGGGCGGGCACCTGACACGACAGGCACTGCGACCGGATTCCCTAAGATATGGTGAAAGCAGTTGGGCGCACCTTCTTCGAATGCAAGCTTCGCAAGTCTCGAAGTCGGATGGCCCCGTTCCGGAACAAACGCCGACGCACGCGTCGGCAAACCGGGCATTTTAGCTGTCTTGTTTCTAACCCCTGGATTACCCATGTATCGCCGACTGCCCCCCGCCATTTCACTGCACGATGCTGCGGCAGGCGCCCCCACCCTGGGGAGCCTGATGGCGCGCGCGCGGGACACGGCCGAGCGGCTGAAGGCCATCGAAGGGTTGATTCCGCCGGCCATGCGCGCGGCCATCCAGCCGGGGCCGGCCGAGGGCGACGTGTGGTGCCTGCTGGTCAAGGGCAGCGCCGCTGCCGCCAAGCTGCGGCAGCTGTCGCCGATGCTGGTCACGCGGCTGAAGAACCGGGGCTGGGACGTCGCGACGATCCGCATCAAGGTGCACACGGGGCGCTGAGCCCCGGGGTCGCACACCGCCTCAGGCGGCCACGGCGCGATCGGGCCAGCTCGGGTCGCTCGACGCGTCGGAGGTCAGCACCATCACGACATGCGCATCGGCCGCGATGGTCTCGGCCTCGCGCAGTTGCCGCACCGCCCCCAGGCCCGCCGCTGCTGCCAGTTCGGCACTCACGCCGGCCGCAGTAAGCAGCCGCCGCGCCGCGCGGGCCTCGTCGTCGCCCACCACCACCGCACCGCCGCCACTGGCCGTGGCGGCCTGCCATTGCAGGTAAGTGACCGTCGCGCCCGCGCTCGACAGCTGCGCCGTGCGACCGGGGTAGCTGCCATTGAGTGCTCCGCCGCCGAGCACGCGCGACAGCCGCGGGAAGGGCTCGACCAGCCACATCCGCGGCAGGCGCGCGATGCGCCCCGCCGCCAGCAACTCGCGAAAACCGGCGTAGATGCCCCAGGCCATGTCGCCGCGACCGGTCGGCACCACGACGTGGTCGGGCAGGCCGCCGTCCTTCAGGCACTCTTCGGCGATGGCCTTGTAGCCCTCCACGCCCAAGGGCGCGCTGCCCAGCGCGGGCAGGCGGTAGTTGGAGAGCGCGAAATACCCCGGGTACTGCGAGCGCTCGCGCACGAAGCCCCAGCGGCCGGTGTTGTCGGCGAACACATAGCGCCGCGCGCCCAGTGCGTCGAGCTGGCGGGCATAGGTGGCGGGCATCGCCTCGTAGGAGGCCACCTCACAACCGAGCCCCGCGGCCCAGGCGTAGTGCGCCGCCGACACCGCCGTGTTGCCCGACGAGGCGAGCACCAGCGTGTGGGCGCCGGCGTCCAGCGCCTGCGCCACGCCCATCGCGGTCAGCCGGTCTTTCGGCGAGCCGGTCGGGTTGCGCGATTCGTCCTTGATGCTCAGGCGCGCGATGTCGAACTGCCGCGCGAGCTCGGGCATGTCGTGCTGCGGTGTGTTTCCTTCGCCGAGCGAGAAGCCCTGCACGTACGGCATCGGCACGACATCCGGGCCGCCGGGCCGGTAGCTGGCGCGCAGCCCGACATGGAAGCCGGCCTGCCGGCAGGCCGGGCAGCCGTCGTTGGCGAGCGTGACCGGGTACAGCGCGTCGCAGCGCAGGCACTGCAGCCCCTGCAGGCGCGGATTGCGCTGCGGCGTGAACGAGCGGCCGAGCACCCCGGCCGGCCGCCCCGGCAGGAAGGTCTGCGCGGGGCTCTCCGGCGGCGCGGTGAACTTGAAGTCCAGAACGGGCGATGGGGTCACGGATCGTTGACTCGTTAATAAATGTGACCGAATCTTATTCAAAATCAACAAAATCCACGATACGGGAGTTCATCCCATTGCAGCGGATTTCAGTTTTCCTTCACTTATTTCCAGCTGAATTCGTGGTTCAGCCCGATCACCACGCCGCGCACGCCTTGTGGCCCGGTGCGCGAGGTGCTGATGTCGACGCTGATCAGCGGCGTCAGGCTGAAGCGGCCGCCCACGCGCGAGGTCCACACGCCCCCGGCCCGGTTGCGCTCCGCGATCAGCGACACGGCGTCGTTCAGCGCCCACTCCACCGCCAGGCCGCCGCGCGGCGTGCGCGCGCCGGTGCCCAGCGCCCAGTCGGCGCCCAGGTTGGCGTGGAATTGCAGGCTGCCGGTGGGTCGCCAGGTGAGCGGCACGACCAGCTGGCCGCCCCAGCGACCGCCACGCCGCAGGTCGGCCACCGCGCCCATCGACACGGCGGCGCTGAAGGGCGCGTCGGCGGCCGTGCCGGCAAAGGTCCATTTGAGTTGCGGGCCGCCCGTGACCGAATGGACGCCCTGCGCCGAGAGCCGGTCGAAGTTCAGCCCCAGCTCGACCGGCCCGACCCGGCAGGCCGGCCCGACATGGAAACCCGTCGTGACCGGCTCGGCGCCGCTGCGGCCCCACCAGGTTTCGTACTGGCACTGGCCGGGATCGAGCGTGCCGGCATCGTCGACATCGAAGTGGCCGGCGGCCTGCGCGCCCAGGCCCGGCAACGCCGCGACTGCGGCAACGAGCAGGCGTGCGGTGCGTTTGTTGTTGTTCTTCATCTCGTGCTTCCCTCAGAGAGCCCTGCCTCATTCTAGGAAGCCGGAAAGTCCACGCCATGACGCGGCGCGGCCCTCTCACCCTTCACGACCTCAGAACTCGAACTGCGGCTGCAGCTCGCGGATGCGCTTGATCGCCACGCCGGCCGCTGCCGTGCGCGTCTCCACGCCCAGCTTCACGTACACGCGCTCCAGGTGCTTCTTGGCGGTGGCCGGGCTGCTGCCGAGGATCTCGCCGATGTCCTTGTTGGTCTTGCCCTTGACCACCCAGTACAGCACCTCGGCCTCGCGCGCCGTGAGCTTCAGGCTCAGGCTCATGGCCTCGATCACGGCGGTGTCGGACACCTCGCGCATGACGATCATCCATTCGTCGCCGGCGTCGTCCTCGCCGGTCTGGCGGTGCAGCCGCAGGCTCAGGCTGCGCGCACCCTGCGCGATGACCAGCGCCGGCGGCTCGATGCCGCGCGCGCGGGCTTCGGGCGCGTGCTGGCGCAGCCAGCCGAGCACGGCCGGCGGCGTCTCGGGCGCCTGCGTTTCGCAGTAGCGCCCCAGCAGGTCGCGCGCCAGCGCCGTCTGCCAGATCAGCCGCCCTTCGGGCAGCCGCACCGTGATGCTCGCGTAGCCGAAGGCGTCGAGCGCATTGCGCGCCTGGCCGGCCTGGTGCGCCTCCTGCCGCGCGCGGCGCGCGCCCTGCAGGTGCACGTTCATGCGCGCCAGCACTTCCTTGGGTTTGATCGGCTTGGTGACGTAGTCGACCCCGCCCGCCTCGAGCGCAGCCACGAGGTGCTCGGTTTCGGTGAGGCCCGTCATGAACACGATGGGGATGTGCGCGGTGGCCGCATCGGCCTTGAGCCGGCGCGCCACCTCGAAGCCGTCGATGCCCGGCATCATCGCGTCGAGCAGCACGATGTCGGGGCGCGCCTGCGCGGCGCGCTGCAGCGCCTGCTCGCCGTTGGTGGCGATGAGCACGGTGTAGCCCGATTCGTCGAGCGCGTCGTGCAGCACGGCGAGGTTGTCGGGCACGTCGTCGACGATCAGCACCAGGTCGCCGTGGGCGCCCTGCTGTTCACGCAGCGTGCGGGCGAGTGGCGAAGCGGGCATGGTGGGTGGAGACAACTGGGTCATGCGGCGCCCTCGGCGGCTTCGGCCAGCGCGCGGCCCATGGCTTCGAACTGGAACTGGCGGGCCAGCGCGCGCTGGGCCTCGGTCCACGCGGCGCACTCGGGCTGCGCGGCGTCGATGTCGTCGAGCTGGTTCATGATGCCCCGGAAGTAGCCCAGGCCCACGGCCTCGTCGAGCGCACGCAGGCGTGCCAGCGACGGCGGCTGCATCGCGCGCGGCGCGGCCGCGGCGGGCGCGGGCCGCGCGGCGGTGTCGGTCCACTGCAGGGCGAGCCGGCGCTCCAGCCAGTCGAGCAGCTCGGTGTGGCGCACGGGCTTGACGAAGAAGTCTTCGGGCGCGATGCCCACGTCGTTGTCCAGGCCCTTGTCGAAGGCGTTGGCCGAGACGATGGCCACCGACGCGTCGGCCAGCCCCAGCTTGCGCGCGCGGCGGATGGTTTCCCAGCCGTCGATGCCGGGCATCGCGAGGTCGACGAACATGGCGTCGGGCCGGTAGCCGGCGGCGATGAGGTCCAGCGCATCGTGCCCGCTGGCCGCGCTGCGCAGTTCGAAGCCCAGCGGCGCGAGCACATGGCCCAGCAGCTCGCGGTCGGCTTCCTCGTTGTCGACCACCAGCAAGCGCCGGCGCGCGCCCTCGTAGCCGCGCCGCGCGCGCGGTGCCGGTGCAATGCGCGCACTGCCCGCCACCGCCTCGTGCACGCGCGGCAGGAACAGCCGCACGCAGAACAGCGAGCCCTCGCCCGGCGTGCTGCGCACCTTCATCTCGCCGCCCATCAGGTCGGTCAGCATCTTCGCGATGGTCAGGCCCAGGCCCGCACCCGGCGCCGACGACACCGCCGCGTGGCCGCGCGCAAAGGGCTCGAAGATGCGCTCGATGTCGGCGTCCGTCATGCCCGGCCCGGTGTCCTCGATCTCGATGGCGGCGAACTCACGCGCGTACGAAATACGCAAGGTCACCTGCCCCGCCGCCGTGAACTTGATCGCGTTGCCCAGCAGGTTGATGAGGATCTGGCTCACGCGCTTCTCGTCGGCGCGCACCACGTCGGGCAGCGTGCCGGCCGCCTCGAAGCGAAAGCGCAGGCCCTTCTCGGCCGCCTGCAGCTCGAACATGTCGGCCAGCTCGCGCATCGCATCGGCAAAGCGCATCGGCCGCGCGTCCAGCGTGAGCTTGCCGGCTTCGATGTGGGCAATGGCCAGCGTGCCCTCGATGAGCGACAGCAGGTGCTCGCCGCCGCGCTTGATGACGGCCACCGCCTGCTGGCGGTGCGGCGGCACCGAGTGGTCTTCGCCCATGAGCTGCGCGTAGCCCAGGATACTGTTGAGCGGCGTGCGCAGCTCGTGGCTGATGGCGCTGATGTAGCGGCTCTTGGCCTGGTTCGCGAGGTCCGCCGCGCGCCGCGCCTGGTCGGCCGCGAGCTTGGCGTGCTCGGCGATCTCGCGGGCCTCTTCGGCGCTCTGCTTGGCATCCTGCAGCGCGCGGTCGGTCTCGCGGTGCAGGGCAATCTCACGCACCAGCAGGTGGGTCTGCCGGTTCGATTCTTCCTGCGCCACCTTGCGGCTCTGGTGCGCCAGCACCAGCCACCACGCGACGATGCCCGCGATGACCAAGAGCGCCATGTAGGCCTTGAGAAAACCCGAGCGCAGCGACGCCTGCTGCACGGCGACCAGCGCCCCGCCCACGTCGGCCTGCGCCGCCAGCGCGAGCGCGCCTTCGCTCAGCGCCCGCAGCTCCTGCTGGTAGAGCACGCCGAACACCACGGCCAGCAGCGGCACGATGACCAGCATCAGCAGCAGGAAGTGCCCGAGCCCCGTGTCGAGGTAGCGCCAGCTGCGGCGCGGCAGCAGCCAGCGCAGCACTGCGGACCACTGCGCCGACAGGCTCGCGTGCGGCTTGCACAGGTCGCCGCAGCGCGCGTCGAGCGTGCAGCACAGCGAGCAGATCGCGCCCTGGTAGGCCGGGCAGTGCGCCATGTCGGGGCCTTCGTACTCGCGTTCGCAGATCACGCAGTGCTGCACCTTCAGGCGCTGGTAGCTGCCGCCCTCGTCCGGCGACGGCTCAACCCGCGCCCAGCGCACCTTGCGCCCACCCGCGGCCGGCGCGAACAGCACCGAGCCGCCCGCGTCGGACGTGCGCGCGAGGTAGTACTTGCCACCCGTGGCCCACGCCAGCAGCGGCGACGCGACCAGCGCCGTGCCGAGCGCAATCAGCGCCGAGAAGGCCTGCGCCAGCGGCCCGAACACGCCCAGGTGCGCCGTGATCGACAGCACCGACGCCAGCGCCATCGCGCCCACGCCCACCGGGTTGATGTCCCACAGGTGCGCGCGCTTGAACTCGATGCCCGGCGGCGACAGCCCCAGCGGCTTGTTGACGACCAGGTCGGCCACCACGGCCATCATCCAGGCGATGGCGATGTTGGCGAACAGGCCGAGCACGTCGCCCAGCGCCTCGAACACGTTCATCTCCATCAGCATGAAGGCGATGAGCGCGTTGAACACCACCCACACCACGCGCCCCGGGTGGCTGTGCGCCACGCGCGAGAAGAAGTTGCTCCAGGCCAGCGAGCCCGCGTAGGCGTTCGTCACGTTGATCTTCAGCTGCGAGACCACCACGAACAGCGCCGTGGCCGCCACCGCCCAGCCGTAGTTCGGAAACACGTACTCGTAGGCCGCCAGGTACATCTGGTTCGGGTCGACCGCGCGCTCGACCGGCACCATGTGCGTGATCGCCAGGTAGGCCAGCGCCGCGCCGCCCAGCATCTTGACCACGCCCAGCACCACCCAGCCCGGCCCGCCCGCCAGCACGCCGGCCCACCAGCGGCGCGCCGTGCCCGCGGTGCGCGCGGGCATGAAGCGCAGGTAGTCGGCCTGCTCGCCCATCTGCGTGATGAGCGCGATGCCGACCGTCAGCGCGGCACCGAACAGGTGCAGGTTGAATCCTTGTGCGCCCGGCCTCGCCCCGCCGTAGTGCGTGATGCCCGCGAACGCACCAGGATCGCGCACGAGCACGAACACGAAGGGCACCACCAGCATCAGCAGCCACAGCGGCTGCGTCCACAGCTGCAGCCGGCTGATCACCGACACCCCGTGCGTGACCAGCGGAATCACCACCAGCGCACACACCAGGTAGCCCCACACCGGCGGAATGCCCAGCGCCAGCTCGAGCGCGTAGGCCATCACGGCCGCCTCGAGCGCGAAGAAGATGAAGGTGAAGCTCGCGTAGATCAGCGAGGTGAGCGTGGAGCCGATGTAGCCGAAGCCCGCGCCGCGCGTGAGCAGGTCCATGTCGACGCCGTAGCGCGCCGCGTACACGCTGATCGGCAGGCCTGCCAGGAAGATGATGAGCCCCGTGACCAGGATCGCCCAGAAGGCGTTGGCGAATCCGTACTGCACCAGCAGCGTGGCGCCGACCGCCTCCAGCACCAGGAACGAGGCCGCCCCGAAGGCCGTGTTGGCCACCCGCCATTCGGACCATTTGCGAAAGCGCTGCGGCGTGTAGCGCAGCGCGTAGTCCTCCAGCGTTTCGCTCGCGACCCAGCTGTTGTAGTCGCGCCGCACCTTGACGATGCGCTGGGGGGCGTCGTCGGTCAGGAGAGGTGGGTCGGCGGGATTCACACCGTTTCGGTGCAGCTTTCATGCCATCAGGTACGGCATTTGGCGAACAGGGCACGACTGTTGCAAAGCCACAGCCTTGCCCATAATCACCGACCGCCACCCGACCCCACCCCCGCCATGGAACTGACCCCGCGCGAAAAAGACAAGCTGCTGATCTTCACGGCGGCGCTGCTGGCCGAGCGCCGCAAGGCGCGCGGGCTCAAGCTCAACTACCCGGAAGCCGTCGCGCTGATCACCGCCGCCGTGATGGAAGGCGCCCGCGACGGCAAGAGCGTCGCCGAGCTGATGAGCGAGGGCCGCAGCGTGCTCACCCGCGCCGACGTGATGGACGGCATCGCCGAGATGATTCCCGACATCCAGGTCGAAGCCAGTTTTCCCGACGGCACCAAGCTCGTGACCGTCCACCAGCCGATCGTCTGAACCTCCGCCACAAGAAGAAAGACCTTTTCATGCGCTTCGCAAAGACTTCCGCCCTGCTCGTCACCCTCCTCCTGCCGCTGGCCGCCAGCGCCCACACCGGCGTCGACGGCGGCGTGCACCACGGCTTTGTCACCGGCTTCATGCATCCGCTGACCGGCGCGGACCACCTCGCGGCGATGGTCGCGGTCGGCCTGTGGAGCGCGCTGGTCGCGCGCCGCGCCTGGCCCGACCTGCTGTGGGCGCCGCTGGCCTTTGCGGG
>NZ_BCUS01000036.1 GCF_001591345.1 Variovorax boronicumulans NBRC 103145
CGCGCCGCTGGCGGGCGGCACGGCCAGCGGCGCGATCAGCTCGGGCAGGCGCACGCCGCGCAGCGCGGGCGGCGCAATGCCATCGTCGTCGTGCGATGGCATGGCACCGGCGCCCAGTAGCCGGAAGGCCGCGGCGTTGCCCGACCCGATGCGCCCCTCTTCGTCGCAGATCAGCATGGCCACGGGCATCGCCTGCATGGCCTTGTCCATGAGTTGCTGCATGCGCCGCAGGCGTGCAATGGCGCGGTCGAGCGCCTGCTTGGGATGCTCCGCCGGATCGGCAGGCGCCGGCGAGCGGGCCGGCATGACTTCGAAGGTGCCGCCGGGGAGGGCGTCGAGCACCTGCGCGCGCTTGCGCAGGTAGACGAACTGCGATTCGAGACGGCGCCAGCTCCACAGCAGGTAGAGGATGGCCAGGCCGAGCATCGGCGCCACAGGCGGCAGCCAGTGGTGCCACGCCAGCATGGCGACGCCGCTGATCAGCAGGCACGCGCTCGCGAGGCCGGCGGCGATCGGCAGTGCGTGCCGGCCCCGCCGGACCAGCAGCCACAGCGCGAGCCACAGCGGCACCACGGTCCAGGCTGCGTGCCACAGCGGCGGCGATACGCTCACGTTGCGGCCGTGCATCAGGTTGTCGATGGCATTGGCATGCACCTCCACGCCGGGCAGCACGCCGCGGATGCCGGCGTTGGGCGTGAGCGTCTGGTCGCCGAGGCCGGGCGCGGTGGCGCCCACGAGCAGCAGCTTGTCGCGCAGCAGCTCGGCGGGCACTTCGCCGCGCAGCACGCTCACGTAGGGCACGGTGCGGTAGCTGCCGCGCGGGCCGGCGAACAGCAGGCGCAACGGGCTCTGGCGCAGCCAGTCGACCGGCGTCGCTTCGGGGTCGACCACGGCCGGCGGGACGCGCTGCGCCATCAGCGCGCCCACGTAGGGCTGCAGCTGGTTCGGATAGCCCTCGAGCAGGTACAGCGTGCGCGCCACGCCGTCGGTGTCGGGCGCGAGGCCGGCGTGCCCCACGCCGCGGGCCTGGGCGGCAAAGTCGGGCAGCGGCGGCAGGAAGCCCGGCCATTCGTGGCTCGTGAAGGCCAGGGGGCTCGCATGCAGCAGCGGCAGGTACACGGGCAGCAGGCCCATGGCCCGCGCCAGGTGCGCGTCTTCGCGCGGGTCTGCGCTCGGCTCGGTCAGGAAGAGGTCGAGCAGCACCGCGCGCGGCGCCGCCGGCGCGAGCCGTTCGAGCAGGCGCGCGTGGGTCGCGCGGCTCCAGGGCCAGCGCCCGAGTTCGCGCAGGCTGTGCTCGTCGATGGCGATGATCAGGATGTCCGCCGACGCCCGGTGCGAGGCCAGGATCAGCAGGCGGTCGTGGATGTACGCATCCATCTGCAGCAGGCCCGGGCGGTGCGCCAGGCCGAGCATGGCCAGCGGCAGCAGCAGCGCCATCAGCAGGCGTTCGACGACGAGGCGCATGCGCGTGGCCCCGCTTCAGCGCACCGGGATGTCGAAGCTTCCGCCGAAACCGGTCGCTGCGGACGCAGCACCGTCGGGGGTGGCCTGGCGCGCACGCCAGTGGTAGCGCCCGCCGAGCGCGAAGGGGCCGACCGTCATGCCGGTGGCGTAGACCGCAGGCTCGTTCACCAGCAACACGGCGAAGTCAGGGCTGCGCGCGAGTTCGAAGGTGTAGCGCTGGCCTGCGATGCCCGGCCAGCGGACCTCCACGCGCCCGTCGGGCAGTGCGGTCGACGTGCTCTGGCCGCCCGCGCCGCCTTCGACCGTGGGCAGGTAGACCGTGCCGTCGCCCGGCAGCCCTTCGAGCCGGGCGGCATCGAAGGCCGTGAGGCGCAGCTGGTACAGGCCCGATGGCAGTTCCGCCGGCACCGTGAAGGAAGGTCCCGGGCCGCGTTGTTCGTGCACCGGCAGCAGGAAGCGCTCGTCGCGCGCCAACTGCAGGCGGTAGGTTTGCGCGCCCGCAACGGGCGTGAAGCGGAACGTTCGGTCGTTGCGCGCCGTCGTTTCGGGCACCAGCTGGGGCGCCGGCAGCAGCCCCTTCGCTTGCGACGGGCCGCTCTCCAGCAGCACCGCGCCGCGGCCTTCGCGCAGCACGAGCGGCGGTTCGGACTGTGCGGGGCCTTGCACGACCACCTCGCCCGAGATCACCTCACCCGTCAGCACGCCGTCTTCGTCGCGCACGCGAAAGTGCGTGCCGCGCACGCCCAGGCCCATCGACCGCGCGCGGATCTCGAACTGCTGGTTCGGCTGCTGCTTGTGCACCTGCGATTCGACGCGGCCTTCGATCAGCCGCAGCCGCACCGTGTTGGCGTCGATGGCCAGCACCTCGAGCGCGCTGCGCGAGGGCAGCACGACGCGGCTGCCGCCCGCCACCCCGAGGGTCACGAAGGCATCGGTGCCGGTGATGAGCGTGTCGCCGGCCTGGATCGGCAGGCCGGGCGTGAGGACCTGTTCAGGCACACCCGCGCGCTTGCGCGAGGCCCGGCCTTCGACCGCGGTGACCACGGCCGCGCCCTCGGGCACGAGCCGGCCGTCGGCAAAGTACAGCACCGTGCCCGGTTGCAACAGGCGCGGCTCGCCCACCTGGTTGCGTTGCTGCACTTCGGGCCAGCGCAGCGGCGTGTCCAGCTGCTGGCCCGAGATGCCCCACAGGGTTTCGCCGGGCTTCACCACGTGCGGCGACTGCGCGCCCGCCGCCGTGGCGACGAGCAGCGCGGCGCAGGCCAGGAGGCGGTGCGGGCGGAACGGGGTTGGGTGCGTCGTCGCCATCAGGAATCCGCCTGCGGTGCGTGTTGCGTGGCCTCGAGCCGATAGCCGCGGCCATACACCGTGCGCAGGCTCAGTCCGCTTTCGGCTTCGAGGCCGAGCTTGCTGCGCAGCCGGTAGATGTGGCTGTCCAGCGTGCGCGAAGGCAGTTCTTCGTTGCTGTAGCCAGCGCTTTCGAGCAGATGCGCGCGCGACACCGTGTCGCCCATGTGCTGGAACAGCGTCAGCGCGAGCTTGAACTCGCGGTCGGTGAGGGCATGCCGCTGCGGCGCGGCGTCGTCGCCCGGGGCCGGGTGGATCAGCACGCTTTGCGACACCCGTTCGAACTCCCAGCGGCCGAAGCGCTCGCCGTCGGACGGCGCCAGCGGCACGCGCCGGGCCATCAGGCGCTGCACGCGGGCCCGCAGTTCGAGCGGTCGGAAGGGTTTGACGATGTAGTCGTCGGCGCCGAGGTTCAGCGCCTGCACCACGTCGTGCTCGGAAGCGCGCGAACTCAGCATGAGCACCGGCACCTTGTCGGTCTGCCACTTGCGCAGCCACTGCAGCAATTCGACGCCGGCCAGGCCGGGCACGTTCCAGTCGAGCACCAGCAGATCGAAGCTTTCGCGCCGCAGTGCCTGTTGCAAGGTCGACCCGTTCGAAAACGTGATGCACGTCACATTCGTCTCGCCAATTGTTAACAGCTGCTCGAGTGTCCGCACGAGATGCGAGAGCTGGTTCGGGTCGTCTTCAAGGATGGCGATGCGCATGGACTCCAGGGGTGGCGGCGGCAATTTTGACAGTGAATCCACACCCGAAATCTGACGAATTCCGTAGCGTGAACGTTAGCAACATTGTTGGCGATGGTTATGAAGTAGTAAAGAAATTCACAAATGCAGACTAAAGCTGGCTGCAAATCTGACCAAACCTCACGCCGGCCCTTCGACCCTCGAAGGCCCTCGACATCATCCGCCCCCTGTAGCGCCACCCGGCGCTCCGATCACTCCACATCTCCGGTCATCTCCGCTCGCCATGTCGCGATCCTGCGGGGTAAGGCCGGCTTGCATCCGAGGAACAGGGGAAATGAACAAGTCTTATCGATCCATCTGGAATGAGGCGCTGGGCGCTTGGGTTGCCGCGTCGGAAACGACCCGAGCGCGGGGCAAGCGCGGCAGCGTGGTGCGTGCGGCCGTCACGGCCGGGGTGATGGGAGCGGCGCTGTTGGGCGGTGCCGGCAACGCAAATGCGCAGGCGACGATCACCGACTACACGGGGCACGCGTCGCCCGACCCCGTCCCCGGTGCCGTCCTCGACATCAACTCATACACCCGCGGCGTGATGATGCCGCGCGTCGCGCTCACCGACGCCACCACCTGGGGCCTGCCTGGCGGCGTGCCGGCCGACGGGATGATGCTCTTCAACACCACGCCCGGCACCACCACCAACGGCCTCACGCAAGGCCTGGTGACCTGGAAGGGCGGGCGCTGGGTGAGCGTCGACGAGACGCCGTACCTGCATGTGAATTCGACGGCTGTCGGCAATTCGACCCAGGCCAACTCGGGCGCCATCGGCGTCAACAGCGTGGCGATCGGCCCCGATGCGAAGGCGCTCGCGAACGACACCGTGGCCATGGGCAACGGCGCCGAGGCGCACAAGCTTGGCGACATCGCCATCGGCCGCGCCGCCATTGCGAGCGGTGGCGACCGCCTGACCGGACCGACCGAGAACTGGAGTTCCGTGGCGGTCGGCACCTATGCCTCCGCCACCGAAGGCAACTCCGTCGCCTTGGGCGGCTCGGCCAAGGCCGAGGGCCGCGGCACGGCGCTGGGTTCGCGCGCCGAAGCCGGCTACGACACCGTCGCGATCGGCACGTTCGCGGGCATGGGCCGCCCCGCCAAGACCGACCCGAACGATTTCAGCAATTCGCTCAACACCTTCGTCGGCAGCGGCTCGGGCGCGAGCGGCAATGGCGCGCGCAATTCCTACGTCGGCAACCAGGCGGGTTTTGCGGTGCAGGGCGACGAAAACGCCGGCATGGGCTACGGCGCGGGCGGGCTGTCGGCCGGCAACCGCAACGTCGCGGTGGGCCAGCGCGCCGGCCAGTTCGTGACGGGCGACCAGAACATCAACCAGGGCACGATGGCGGGCTTTCAGGCCAAGGGCAGCAACAACATCGCGCTCGGCACCCTCGCCAGTGCCAACCTGGCGCTGGCCGCGCAGGACCCGAACGCCCCGATCTCCCAGGCCGCCGTGCAGGCGGCGAGCCTGGCGGCGCAGACCGAGTACATGGGCTTTCTGGCCACGCGCGGCGTGACCGAGGCCGGCCTGGCCGACGGCACCTACACCCTGGACGCCAGCGGCAACGTCATCGAAGCCAGCAGCGGCAACGTGCTGGTCACCGCCGCCGAGCTGCAGACCTCGGTCACCCAGGCGTTCCAGCGCAACGGCGTGGCCGGCATCGACGCCAGCCGCACGACGGCTATCGGCCACCTGTCGCGCGCCACCGGCGACGACGCCGTGGCGCTGGGCTCGTCGGCGGTCGCCGGCGACAAGGCCGCCGTGGCCATCGGCACGGCGAGCAAGGCTTTCGGTGTGTCCAGCGTGGCGGTGGGCGACAGCGCCTTTGCGAAGGGCGAAGCCTCCATCGCCATGGGCAAGGGTGCCCAGGCCAACGGCACGCAGTCGATCAGCATCGGCACGGGCAACGTCGTCAACGGCAACAACAGCGGCGCCATCGGCGATCCGAGCACGATCGACGGCGCCAACAGCTACAGCGTGGGCAACAACAACACGTTGGGCGCTGCGGCGAACAACACCTTCGTGCTGGGCAACAACGTCAACGTCAACGTGGCCAACGCGACGGCGCTGGGCGACTCGACCAGCGTGACGGTGGCTGACGGCGCGGCGCTGGGCAGCAAGTCGGTGGCGAGCACGGACAAGGGCGTGGCGGGCTTCGACCCGGCCGCGGGCAAGGCCTCGACGGACACCTCGGCCACGTGGAAGAGCACGCTGGGCGCGGTGAGCGTGGGCGGCAATGGGCAGACGCGCCAGATCACGAACGTGGCAGCGGGCACGCAAGCCACCGATGCGGTGAACGTCGCGCAGCTCAAGGCGGGGCAGACGCATTACTACAGCGTGAACGACAACGGCACGCAGGGCGGCAACTACGACAACAAGGGCGCCACGGGCCTCAATGCCATCGCCTCGGGCGTCGATGCCAAGGCCGGCGGGGACCATGCGACCGCCATGGGCCACGGCGCGACGGCCGGCGGCCACTATGCGATCGCGCAGGGCTACCAGGCCAACGCGGCCGGCGCGAACGGCGTGGCGATCGGAACCCAGGCCTCTGCCGCCAAGGGCGGCACCGTGGCAATCGGCGCAAGCGCAGGCAAGGATTCGACCGTGCTGACGGGGACCTTCATCGGCTCCGGTGCCGGCAACAAGAGCGCGGGCGCGGACATCACCGCCATCGGCAACAACGCAGGGCAGGCGGCGTCGGGCAACAGCAACACCTTCATCGGGGCGACGGCCGGCAGCTCGTCGGAGGGCGACCTGAACAGCTTCATCGGCGCGGGGGCGGGCATCTTCTCCAAGGGCACCGCCAACTCGGCCTTCGGCAACCTGGCGGGCGCAAACACCGAGGGCGACAGCAATGCCGCATGGGGCTTCGCCGCGGGCGCGTTCGTGAAGGGCGACGGCAACATCGGCATGGGCACTTCGGCGGGCGCCAGCGTCGTGGGTTCGGGCAATGCCGCGATCGGGCAGGGGGCGGGGCTTGGCACCCAGGGTGATGCGAATCTCGCCATCGGCGCGGGGGCGGGCTCGATCGCCAAGGGCAACGGCAACGTGGCGCTGGGCCAGAACGCCGGTCTTGCCGCCGACGGCAACGAGAACATCGCTCTCGGCCAGACTGCAGGGGCCCTGGTGAGCGGCAACCGCAACCTGGCGATCGGCTCAGCCGCGGGCCTTGCTGGCGATGTGGCTTCCGGGAACATCACGCCGACGACGGCAAGCGACACGATCGCCCTGGGCACCCAGGCGTTTGCCAATGCCGAGCGCGCCATCGCGATCGGCACGGGCGCCCAGGCGCTGGGCACGCAGTCGATCAGCATCGGCACGGGCAACGTCGTCAACGGCAAGAACAGCGGCGCCATCGGCGACCCGACCGTGATCGACGGTGCCAACAGCTACAGCGTCGGCAACAACAACACGCTGGGCGCTGCGGCGAACAACACTTTCGTGCTGGGCAACAACGTCAAGGTCAACGTGGCCAATGCCACGGCACTGGGCGATTCGACCAGCGTGACGGTGGCTGATGGCGTGGCGCTGGGCAGCAAATCGGTGGCGAGCACGGACAAGGGCGTGTCGGGCTTCGACCCGGCCATGGGCCTGGCCTCGACGGACACCTCGGCCACGTGGAAGAGCACGCTGGGCGCAGTGAGCGTCGGCGGCAATGGCCAGACGCGCCAGATCACGAACGTGGCGGCGGGCACGCAAGCCACCGATGCGGTGAACGTCGCGCAGCTCAAGGCCGCGCAGACGCACTACTACAGCGTGAACGACAACGGCACGCAGGGCGGCAATTACGCCAACGACGGCGCCACCGGCATCAACGCACTGGCGGCGGGCGTGGGCGCGCAGGCCAACGGCGAGCGCAGCGTGTCCATCGGCTACCAGGCCGGTGTGGGCGCCAGCGCCGGCCTGGCCGGCCAGAACAACGTGGGCATCGGCACCGAAGCGGGTGGTGGTGTCGTGGGGTCCAGCAACACCGCCGTGGGTTCCGCTGCGGGCAAGGACGTGGCTGGCAGCTCGAACGCGGCGTTCGGCATTGCGGCGGGCCAGGGCGTCCAGGGCGACTACAACCTGGCGATGGGTGTCTACAGCGGCATCGGGACCAAGGGCACTTACAACACCGCGATCGGCGGCAGTGCGGGCCAGGCCGTGAACGGCAACGACAACATCGCCATGGGCGACTTGTCGGGTGCCTCCGTCGTCGGCGATGCGAACATCGGCATCGGTGCTCTGGCTGGTGCTGGAACAACAGGCAGCAGCAACATCGCCATCGGCAGCCTCGCAGGCATCGTCGACACCGCGACGTTTGCCGGCATCACTGCCAACAACACGGTGAGCATCGGCAACAGCGCCGTGGCCAGCAAGGACGACGGCGTTGCCGTCGGTCATGGCGCGCAGGCTGCCGCCGTCAACAGTGTGGCGCTGGGCGCGGATTCGAAGGCGACGCAGGACGCAGCCGCACTGGCGCTCAAGAACGCCTATGTGCCGGCAGGCGCGACGGCCGTGGCCGGCAGCGCGCCGGTGGGCGAGGTGTCGGTGGGCAGCGCGGGCAAGGAGCGGCGTATCACCAACGTGGCGGCGGGCTCGGACGATACGGATGCCGTCAACGTGAGCCAGCTCAAGGGCGCGCAGACGCACTACTACAGCGTGAACGACAACGGCACGCAGGGCGGCAACTACGACAACAAGGGCGCGACCGGCATCAATGCGATCGCGGCAGGCGTGGATGCCGTGGCCGCGGGCGTGGGCACCGTGGCGGTCGGCAACATGGCCGGCTCGGGCAGCACGGCGGCTGGCAATTCGCACAACACCTTCGTCGGGTACGGCGCGGGCCGGCAGGTTGCGGGAGCGGACAACACGGCCGTCGGCAACAGCGCCGGTGTGTCGGTGACGGGCGGGAACAACACTGCGCTCGGGTTGAGCGCGGGCGCCCGCGTCACCGGGGACTCCAACATCGGCATCGGCGTGAACGGCGGGGCAGTCACGACCGGTTTCTCCAACGTGGGCATCGGAAGTTCCGCGGGGCAGGGCACCAACGGCGCCTTCAACGTGGCGCTGGGCGGTCTTGCCGGCGGCGGGGTCCAGGGCAGCGCCAACGTCGCGATCGGCTTGAACGCGGGCGAGAGCGTCAGCGCCAGCAACACGGTCGCCATCGGCACCCGTGCCAAGGCCACGGGCGACAGCGGCGTCAGCATCGGCACCGATGCCAGCGCCACCTACGCGAACGCGGTGGCGCTCGGTGCCAACAGCACCACGGCCACGGACCTGGCGACGTTGAACGCTAACGCGGCCTACGTGCCGCCGGGCGCAACGTCGGTCGCCGGAGCGGTGCCGGTGGGCGAAGTGTCGGTAGGCGGCGTGGGTGCCGAGCGGCGCATCACCAATGTGGCGGCCGGCGCGGTCGATACGGATGCGGTGAACGTGAGCCAGCTCAAGGCCGTCGATGCGACCGCCAACGCGGGATGGAATGTGGCTGCCAATGGTGAAGCCACGGGCGGCAATGTGGCCCCAGGGGCCAAGGTCGACTTCAGCAACTCGGACAGCAACATCGCGATCACGCGCACCGGCACCAACCTCGACTTCAAGCTGGCTGACAACGTCAAGGTCAACAACAGCGTGATTGTGGGTCAGAGCGTGCTCAACACCACCGGCCTGACGGTCAACAACGGCACGACCACCACGGCGGTTGCGGCCGGCGGCGTGACCAGCGGAACGGTCAACCTGAGCGGCGTGACGAACGACATCCAGGGCTTGAGCAACAAGACGTTGACCGATCCGAGCTTCGCGACGGTGGGCCGTGGGGCTACGGAAGAGCAGCTCAAGATCGTCAATGACACCGCCAGCGCAGGCTGGAATGTCGCGGCCAACGGTGAAGCCACGGGAGGCAACGTCGCACCGGGCGGCAAGGTCGACTTCAGCAACTCGGACAGCAACATCGCGATCACGCGCACCGGCACGAACCTCGACTTCAAGCTCGCTGACGACGTCAAGGTCAACAACAGCGTGACAGTCGGCCAGAGCGTGCTCAACACCACTGGCCTGACGGTCAACAACGGAACGACCACCACCGCAGTCGCGGCAGGTGGCGTGACCAGTGGCTCGGTCAATCTGAGTGGCGTGACGAACGACATCCAAGGGCTGAGCAACAAGACGCTGACCGATCCGAGCTTCGCGACGGTGGGCCGTGCAGCGACTGAAGAACAGCTCAAGATCGTCAATGACACGGCCAGCGCAGGCTGGAACGTGGGAGCGAACGGTGAGGCCACGGGTGGCAATGTGGCGCCTGGCGGCAAGGTCGACTTCAGCAACTCCGACAGCAACGTCACGATCACCCGCAGCGGTACGAACCTCGACTTCAAGCTGGCGGATGACGTGAAGGTCAACAACAGCGTGACCGTGGGCCAGAGCGTGCTGAACACCACCGGTCTGACTGTGAACAACGGCACGACGACCACCGCCGTTGCAGCCGGCGGCGTGACCAGCGGGACGGTCAATCTGAGCGGCGTGACGAACGACATTCAGGGCCTGAGCAACAAGACGCTGACCGACCCGAGCTTTGCGACCGTGGGCCGTGGGGCCACGGAAGAACAGCTCAAGATCGTCAACGACACGGCCAGCGCAGGCTGGAACGTGGCGGCGAACGGCGAAGCCACGGGAGGCAACGTCGCACCGGGCGGCAAGGTCGACTTCAGCAATTCGGACAGCAACGTCACGATCACGCGAAGCGGTACGAACCTCGACTTCAAACTGGCCGACGACGTCAAGGTCAACAACAGCGTCACGGTGGGCCAGAGCGTGCTGAACACGACGGGCCTGACGGTGAACGACGGCGCGGGCAACGTCACGACGACGTCGGCGACGGGCACCACCGTGACCAACGGCACGACCACGACGGCGACGGCTGCCGGCGGCGTGACCAGTGGAACGGTCAGCCTGAGTGGCGTGACGAACGACATCCAGGGCTTGAGCAACAAGACGTTGACCGACCCGAGCTTCGCGACGGTAGGCCGTGCAGCGACTGAAGAGCAGCTCAAGATCGTCAATGACACGGCCAGCGCAGGCTGGAACGTGGCGGCGAACGGCGAAGCCACGGGCGGCAACGTCGCACCGGGCAGTAAGGTCGACTTCAGCAACTCCGACAGCAACATCGCGATCACCCGCACGGGCACGAACCTCGACTTCAAGCTCGCTGACGATGTGAAGGTCAACAACAGCGTGACAGTGGGGCAGAGCGTGCTTAACACCACGGGTCTGACGATCAACAACGGCACCACGACCACGGCCGTTGCGGCCGGCGGCGTGACCAGTGGAACCGTCAACCTGAGCGGTGTCACCAACGACATTCAGGGCCTCAGCAACACGACGTTGACCGACCCGAGCTTTGCGACCGTGGGGCGTGCGGCCACTGAAGAGCAACTGAAGAAGGTCAACGACACCGCCGGCGCAGGCTGGAATGTCGCAGCCAACGGCGAAGCCACGGGCGGCAACGTTGCACCGGGCGCCAAGGTCGACTTCAGCAATTCGGACAGCAACATCGCCGTCACGCGAAGCGGTACGAACCTGGACTTCAAGCTGGCCGATGACGTCAAGGTCAACAACAGCGTGACCGTGGGCCAGAGCGTGCTCAACACCACGGGCCTGACCGTGAACGACGGCACGACCACCACCGCAGTCGCGGCAGGTGGCGTGACCAGTGGCTCGGTCAATCTGAGTGGCGTGACCAACGACATCAAGGGTCTCAGCAACACGACGCTGACCGATCCGAGCTTCGCGACGGCGGGACGTGCAGCGACCGAAGAGCAACTGAAGAAGGTCAACGACACCGCCAGCGCAGGCTGGAATGTCGCGGCCAACGGTGAAGCCACGGGAGGCAATGTCGCTCCTGGCGGCAAGGTCGACTTCAGCAACTCCGACAGCAACGTCACGATCACGCGCAGCGGCACGAACCTCGACTTCAAGCTCGCTGACGACGTGAAGGTCAACAACAGCGTGACGGTGGGGCAGAGCGTGCTCAACACCACGGGTCTGACGGTGAACGATGGCACGACCACCACGGCTGTTGCAGCCGGCGGCGTCACCAGCGGCACCGTCAAGCTCAGCGGCGTCAGCAATGACATCCAAGGCCTGAGCAACAAGACACTGACCGACCCGAGCTTCGCGACCGTGGGCCGCGGGGCCACGGAAGAACAGCTCAAGATCGTCAACGACACGGCCAGCGCGGGTTGGAATGTCGCAGCCAACGGCGAAGCCACGGGCGGCAACGTCGCACCGGGTGGCAAGGTCGATTTCAGCAACTCGGACAGCAACATCGCCATCACGCGCACCGGCACGAACCTCGACTTCAAGCTGGCCAACGACGTGAAAGTCAACAACAGCGTGACCGTGGGCCAGAGCGTGCTCAACACCACGGGCCTGACCGTGAACGACGGCACGACCACCACGGCCGTCGCGGCGGGTGGCGTCACCAGCGGCACCGTCAAGCTCAGCGGCGTCAGCAATGACATCCAAGGCCTGAGCAACAAGACGCTGACCGACCCAAGCTTCGCGACCGTGGGCCGCGCTGCGACGGAAGAGCAACTGAAGAAGGTCAACGACACCGCCAGCGCAGGCTGGAATGTCGCGGCCAACGGCGAAGCCACCGGCGGCAACGTCGCACCGGGCGGCAAGGTCGATTTCAGCAACTCGGACAGCAACATCGCGATCACGCGCACGGGCACGAACCTGGACTTCAAGCTCGCCGACGACGTGAAGGTCAACAACAGCGTGACGGTGGGCCAGAGCGTGCTGAACACCACGGGCCTGACGGTGAACAACGGCACCACGACCACCGCGGTGGCCGCAGGCGGCGTGACCAGCGGCACCGTCAAGCTCAGCGGCGTCAGCAACGACATCCAGGGCTTGAGCAACAAGACGCTGACCGACCCGAGCTTCGCGACCGTGGGCCGCGCAGCGACCGAAGAGCAGCTCAAGCTGGTCGACGCCACGGCCAGCAAGGGCTGGAACCTCAGCGCGAACGGCGAGGCGAGCCCGCAGAACATCGCCCCGGGCGGCACGGCCAACTTCGCCAACGGCGACAACATGGTCGTCACCCGCAACGGCAACACGTTGACCGTAGCCACGGCCAAGGACGTGAAGTTCGACAGCGTGACGACCGGCGACACCGTGATGAACAACGCCGGCGTGACCGTCGGCCCGAACGTCACCCTCGGCGCCACCGGCCTGACCATCGTCGGCGGTCCGAGCGTGACCACGGCGGGTGTCAACGCGGGCGGCAAGGTGATCACGAACGTGGCGCCGGGCGTGGCCAACACCGATGCGGTGAACGTCAGCCAACTCAAGGACACGGTCGCCGAGAGCAAGACCAAGTACTACAGCGTGAACTCGACCGGCGGCGGCAACGAGAACAACGACGGTGCCACGGGCGCCGACGCGATCGCCGCGGGCAAGGACGCACAGGCGACGGCCGTCAACGCGGTGGCGATGGGCACGGCGGCGCAGGCCGCGGGCGTCAGCGCCACGTCGATCGGCAATGCCGCCTGGGCGATGGGCGACCGCAGCACGGCGGTCGGCTACTTCTCGACCGCCGACGGGATCGACAGCGCGGCCTTTGGCGCCTGGGCGCGGGCTGCGGGCAACGGCAGCGTGGCTGCGGGCGCGGCCTCGAACGCCTCGGGCGTGGCAAGCGTCGCGATGGGCGCGGCGAGCGCCGCTGTCGGCGATGTGAGCGTGGCAGTGGGTGCAGGCAGCACGGCCACCGCGACGGGTGGTGCGGCATTGGGCGCAGGCTCGGTGGCCGACCGCGCGGCCGGCGTGAAGGGCTATGTGCCGCCGGAGGCCACCGCCGCGCAGGCGGACGCCATCGCCGCCACCACCAGCACCACGGGTGCGGTGGGCGTGGGTGACGCGGCCCACGGCGTGTTCCGCCAGATCACCGGCGTGGCTGCCGGCTCCGCACCGAGCGACGCCGTCAACGTGGCGCAGCTGCAGGCGGTGGCCAGCCAGGCTGCGGCGGCGGGCAGCAAGTGGATCACCGGGTCGCCGACGACCTACGTGGCGCCCACGTCCACGGGCACCGACAGCACGGCGGTGGGCTCGGGCGCGGCCGTCAAGGCCGACCAGGGCGTGGCCATCGGCACCGGCGCCGTGGTCACGACGAAGAACAGCATCGCGCTGGGCAACGACGCGACCACGGCGGAGGCCAAGCCCACCAAAGAGGTCACGCTCCAGGGCACGACCTACCAGTTCGCAGGCACCAAGCCGGTGGGCGTGGTCAGCGTCGGCTCGAAGGACGCGGAGCGCCAGATCACCAACGTCGCGGCCGGCGAGATCAGCGCCACCAGCACCGACGCGGTGAACGGCAGCCAGCTGTACGCGACGAACCAGGCGATCAACAACATGACCACCGGCGGTGGCGGCATCAAGTACTTCCACGCCAACTCGAAGGCGGCCGACTCGAACGCCGCCGGCGCCGAGAGCGTGGCCATCGGACCGAACGCGGTGGCGCTGGGCAACAACGCCATCGCCACCGGCAACAACGCGCAGGCCAAGGCGGCCGGCAGCATCGCGCTGGGTGCCAACAGCACGGCCAGCACGGCCAACAGCGTGGCGCTGGGCGACGGCGCGGTGGCCAATCGCGCCGGCATGAACGGGCAGCGCGAGATGTTCTCGAACACCGTGGTGCAGTCGGCGCAGGGCGCGGTGTCGGTCGGCTCGACCGGCAACGAACGCCAGATCACCAACGTGGCCGGCGGCACGCAGGCCACCGACGCGGTGAACGTGCGCCAGCTGCAGGCCGTGCAGCAAAGCGCGGTGCGCTACGACACGAACGTGGACGGCAGCGTCAACTACAACAGCGTGACCATGGGCAACGGGGCCTCCACCGGCCCGGTCACGGTGCAGAACGTGGCGCCGGGCGTGGCGCCTACCGACGCGGTCAACGTGCAGCAGCTGAACCAGGCCGGCGCCGCCGGCATGGCCTACACCGACGCGCGCACCAACGCGCTGGGCAACGAGCTGCGCAACACCGCCAAGAACGCCTATGCCGGCGTGGCCGCCGCCATGGCCGTGCAGATGCCGGGCACCTCGGTGCCGGGCAAGACGGTGATGCGCGTGGGCTACGGCACGTTCAAGGGCGAGAGCGCGGTGGGCATCAGCTTCCGCCGCACGGCCGAGAACAACGGCTGGAGCGTGACCGGCGGCGTGGGCATGAGCCGCGCCGGGGCCGCGGCCACGGTCGGCGCCGAGTGGGTCTTCAATTGAAGCGGGAGAGAAAAAGAATGAAGCAGATGAACCGAACCCTGTCCGCCGTCGCATTGGCGGCCTTGCTTGCGGCCCTGCAGGGCTGCGCCTCGCCCGGCGCCGCCATCGACAAGGACGCGCAGGCGCGCGCCGCGGCCGAGAAGCCCGCGGCGCCCAGGCCCGAGGAGTTTCCGGCGCTGGACAGCGCCAAGTGGAAGCAGGGCGCCTTTCCGGGCACCGAGAAGTTCCAGCGCGTGCGCCCCGGCATGGGCAAGGACCAGCTGCGCGAGCTGCTGGGCTGGCCGCACTTCAGCGAAGGCCTGTGGGGCGTGCGCGAGTGGAACTACATCTTCCACTTCTACACGGGCAAGGGCAGCGACTACACCACCTGCCAGTACATGGTGCGTTTCAACGGCAGCGAGCTGATGACCGGCGGCTGGTGGAAGAACCCCGACTGCGCCTTGCTCGCGCAGCCGCCGGCGGCCACGCCGATCCCGGCCAGCACCAAGCTGGCGCCGCCGCAGAAGGTCACGCTCAATGCAGACGGCCTGTTCCGCTTCGACGGCGCCTCGCTCACCGACCTGCAGCCCGCAGGGCGTACGCGGCTGGAGCATCTGGCCGTCGAGCTGCGCAACAACTTCCGCTCGCTGCACTACATCGTGGTGACCGGGCACACCGACCGGCTGGGCGGCGACGCCTACAACGAGGCGCTGTCGCTGGAGCGCGCCAACACCGTGCGCGACCTGCTGGTGCAGCAGGGCCTGGACCGCAAGCTGATCCGCACCGCGGGCATGGGCAAGCGCCAGCCGGTGGTGTCCGACTGCGAAGGCAGCCGCAGCACGCCGGCGCTGCTGCAGTGCCTGCAGCCCAACCGGCGCGTCGAGCTCGACATCGCAGGGGAGCAGTGACGATGAACGCGCCTGCTCCCTCGGGCTACCGGATCGCGCTGGTCGATTCCGACGCCTTGCAGCGCGCCTGTACCGGCAACTCGCTGACGGCGCTGGGGGCCGACTTCATTCCTTTCGTGCGCATCGCGGACCTGATCCAGGCGCTGGAGGTGGGCCAGCGCTTCGACGGGGTCATCGTGGGGCTGCACGCCGACGCGCAGAAGACGGTGGCGCGGGTGCCCGCGATGCACCAGGCGGCCGACTGGATGCTGCCGCTGCTGTACCTCACGCACCGCTCGGAGCTGGAGAGCGTGGAGTCGGTGCCCGTCGCGGTGCGCGCGCAGCGTTCCTTCGAGCTGCTGCTGACGCCCGTGTCGAACGAGGACCTGGGCGTCTGGCTGGCGTCGCTGGACGGCCGGCTGAAGCCGGCGCGGCTGATTCGCGTGGGGGCGGACGCCTGACGCGCGCCCGGGGCCCGGCCCGCTGCGGGGCCGGGCCTGTCAGCAATTCACGGCAAGGGCGGCATGGCGTGGCCGGCCTCTTCGCGTGAACTCCCTCTCCTTGACGGGTTCGCGCCCGGGCAACACCGACACCAGCCGGTAGCCCTGCTTGTAGACCGCGCGCAGCTCGTAGCCGTTCGCGGCGCACAGGGCCAGGCGCTTGCGGATGTTGGCCGCGCACACGTCGAGCACGCGCGTGCCTTCATACGGCGTGGTCTTGTCCCAGATCGACTGCCACAGCCACTCGCGCGTGATCACCTGCCCGGCGTTGCGGAACAGCGTGACGGCGAAGGCGTACTGGCGCGGCTGCAGGCGGATGCGCCGCTCGTGCAGCAGCACCGTGTGGGCCATGTCGAGAAAGCGGTAGGGGCCCCAGCTCGCCGCGCCGAGGCTGGCGGTCTGCGCGGCCTGTCGGGCGCGCAGCAGCAGGGTGCGCATGCGCCAGGCCAGTTCGTTGATGGCGTCGTCGATGCCGGCGCCGTGCAGCTCGATGAAGTCGTCCCAGCCCGGCGCATCGCGCCAGGGCATGAGCTGCTCCCAGCGCCTGTCGCGCACGATGAGCAGCGTCGGAATGTTCAATGCCCTGCAGGCGGCGAAGAGGCTGCGCGAAGCCAGCTCGTTCTCGACCACCAGCAGCAGCAGGTCGATCGGCTGGCCGCTGTCCAGCAACGCAAAGAAGTCGCCCGCACTCGAGAACCGCAGGGTGTCGTAGCCCAGGCGGGGCAGGCTGTGCAGCAGCTGGGGGCCGGTGGTGCCTTGCGGGTCGAGCAGGGCCACGCGCGTGGTCACCGGCATGGCTCAGGACGCCTTCTTGCCGTCCCGGACCGCCAGCACCACGATGCCCACGGCGCACGCCGCGAACAGGAGGCCCGTCGGCACGGCGCCCAGGGTGCCCATCAGCCAGCCGTACAGGTCGGTCAGCATGGCGATGAGCCGGTTGCCGCGGGTCTGGCGGCTCAGGTCGTTGGCGATGAATGCGTTGAACGACAGCACTGAGAAAACCAGCGCCACAAAGCCAGCCACGATCCACTTCACGATGTTTTGCTCCCTTGGGTCCCCGGCGCGGCGCAGGCTGGCCGCCCGGGTCGTTCGATGCTAGCGGGGGCTTCGGGGTGGGAGTCTGATGAATTCTTTCAGCGCCGTTCGGGGCGGCGGCGGGCGGGTCTCGGCGGGGAAAACGGGCGGGAAAAATATTTTTCCGGGTTTTTTACCTTCGCTGCCTCTTTCGCAGGCACCGCGTTGCAGGCCCCGCCAGGCAAGGGTTTCGCGCGCTGCACACACGGTTTTCCACAACATTGTCCCCATCGGATTGGGAAAACCCGTCATGGCGATGTGGTAGGGCGACGGGCGGCCCGGTGGCGGGCAAAAAAATACCCGCCGGAGCGGGTATCTCGAGGGGCCCCCGAAGGGGCGCGCTCTAAGGCAAACAGAGAGCTCTTCTTTTGCGGCCCTGTTGCGTGACAGCAAGTGCATCCTCGGCGAGGACGCGCGCCCAGCATGTCAGCTGAAAAATGTCGTAACCGTAGGACAAGTTAAAAAGTGTGAAGAATTTGGCACTTTTTCGAGCTTCGGGGGATACCCGCGGTCCGCACGATCGTGCAGAACTGTCGGTGTTGTCCGACAAGCCGGGGGCGGCCCGGGCCCTAAATTTTGCGGACTCGCTTCAAGTGCGGGTTCTCTGTGCGTGACAGCAATCCAGAGATTCAGCCCAGCATCGTGCTGGGTTTTTTTTGCGCGTTTTCTGGCGTTTTCTGGGGTTTTGGGCCCGTCAGCGCAGGAAGACATGCTCCATGAACTGCCGGATCGGGTACTGGATCACCGTCTGCACCCGCGCCGGCAGCTCCAGCGGGCGCATCAGCATCTTCAGCGTGGCGGCGGGGCTCAGGTGGGTGCGGATGATGCGGTTCATGTGCGCGCTCAGCTGCTGCACGTAGGCCGCGTCGCCGGCGCGGTGCGGGGCGCGGGCCTGCAGCACGTGGCGGACGGCGCAGTCGGCGTCCTCGCTTTTCAGCTCCAGCGTGCGCCGGCCGATGGTGCCCATCACGCGGAAACGGTTCAGCCGCTCCTGCGCGCGGTAGCGGCGAAAGAACCGGTAGAAGTGCTTGTAGTGGTTGACCTCGTCGGTCGCGATGCGGGTGGCCAGGTCGCGCAGCACGGGCTCGGTGGTGCTGCGGGCCATGGCCCGGTAGTAGGTGGCGGTGCCGGTCTCGACCACGCAGCGGGCGGTCATTTCGAGGGCGCGGGTCGGGGCCAGCAGCTCGACCTTGCAATACGTGGCGTACTCGTCGAGGAAGCCGCGGTAGGCGGTTTCCCAGGGAAATTCGGGCCAGACGTGTTCCACGTAGGCGCGCAGGGCCTGGCCGTGTTGCAGCTCTTCCTGCTCCCAGTGGTTCGACAGCCACTCGGTGACCTCGTCGTCGCCCCGGAAGAAATCGACCAGGTTCTGCGTGTACAGGTCGGAGCCGCTCTCGATGAAGGAGGCCGACGCCACCAGGTAGAAGAGGTTCTCGTCCGTGCGCACCTGCTCGCGTGCGATGCGGGAGAAATCGAGGTCTTCGATCTTCCAGTGTTCCGACGCCTGACCCGCCATGCGTGCTCCTTGATTCATGGTTGCCGATGAAAACAGGGAAGAAACAGGCTGCAGCCGGGGAGGGCGCGCACCGCTTCAGCCGTCCATATTAGCCCCGGCTCCCGGATCGCGCGTGCGCAAGGCCCGCGGCGGGCCCGGGCACCATGCGCAAACCTATAATCGATTGTTCAAGCAAATCAAGCAGTTAGGCCGGTTCAACGCAGTGGTTTCGACGCAGGGTCGCCATCGCCAGGCCGCCCCCGACAGCAGACGAAATCCAAAGATGAGCCAGCCCACATTCACGGTCGCGGACATCCGCAAGACCTTTCTCGATTTCTTCGCCTCCAAGGGCCACACGGTGGTGCCTTCGAGCTCGCTGGTGCCGGGCAACGACCCGACGCTCATGTTCACGAACTCGGGCATGGTCCAGTTCAAGGACGTGTTCCTCGGCGAAGACAAGCGCCCCTACGTGCGCGCCGCCTCGGTGCAGGCCTGCCTGCGTGCCGGCGGCAAGCACAACGACCTCGAGAACGTGGGCTACACCGCGCGCCACCACACCTTCTTCGAGATGCTGGGCAACTGGAGCTTCGGCGACTACTTCAAGCGCGACTCGCTGAAGTGGGCCTTCGAGCTGCTGACCCAGGTCTACAAGCTGCCGGCCGAAAAGCTCTGGGCCACCGTCTACATCGAGGACGACGAGGCCTACGACATCTGGACCAAGGAAATCGGCCTGCCGCCCGAGCGCGTCGTGCGCATCGGCGACAACAAGGGCGGGCGCTACATGTCCGACAACTTCTGGATGATGGCCGACACGGGCCCGTGCGGCCCGTGCTCCGAGATCTTCTACGACCACGGCCCCGAGATCCCCGGCGGCCCGCCCGGCTCGCCCGATGAAGACGGCGACCGCTACATCGAGATCTGGAACAACGTGTTCATGCAGTTCGACATGCAGCCCGACGGCTCGGTCAAGAAGCTGCCCGCGCCCTGCGTCGACACCGGCATGGGCCTGGAGCGCCTGGCGGCGATCCTGCAGCACGTGCACAGCAACTACGAAATCGACATCTTCGACGCGCTCATCAAGGCCGCCGGCCGCGAGACCGGCACGCAAGACCTGTCGAACAACTCGCTGCGCGTGATCGCCGACCACATCCGCGCCACCTCCTTCCTGGTGGCCGACGGCGTCATTCCATCGAACGAAGGCCGCGGCTACGTGCAGCGGCGCATCGTGCGCCGCGCCATCCGCCACGGCTACAAGCTGGGCCAGAAGAAGCCCTTCTTCCACAAGCTGGTGCCCGACCTCGTGGAGCTCATGGGCGACGCCTACCCCAAGCTGGTGGCCGACGAGAAGCGCATCATCGACACGCTGAAGGCCGAAGAAGAACGCTTCTTCGAAACGCTGGCCAACGGCATGGAAATCCTCGACGCGGCGCTGGCCGGCGACGCCAAGGTGCTGCCGGGCGACGTCGCCTTCAAGCTGCACGACACCTACGGCTTCCCGCTCGACCTGTCGGCCGACGTGTGCCGCGAGCGCGGCCTGAGCGTCGACGAAGCGGGCTTTCACGCCGCGATGGAAAAGCAGAAGGCCGCGGGCCGTGCCGCCGGCAAGTTCAAGATGGACCGCAACGTCGAGTACGCCGGCGCGGGCAACACCTTCACCGGCTACGACCACCTGGAAGAAAACGCCAAGGTCGTCGCGCTGTACCTCGACGGCGTGGCCGTCGATGCGCTGAAGGAAGGCCAGAGCGGCATCGTGGTGCTCGACACCACGCCGTTCTATTCGGAGAGCGGCGGCCAGGTCGGCGACCAGGGCGTGCTCGTGGCCGAAGGCGTGCAGTTCGGCGTCGACGACACGCAGAAGATCAAGGCCGACGTGTTCGGCCACCACGGCACGCAGACGCAAGGCACGCTGAAGGTCGGCGACACGGTCAAGGCCGCGGTCGACACCGCGCGCCGCGCCGCCACCATGCGCAACCACTCGGTCACCCACCTGATGCACAAGGCCCTGCGCGAAGTGCTCGGCGACCACGTGCAGCAGAAGGGCTCGCTGGTCGACGCCGACAAGACGCGCTTCGACTTCGCGCACAACGCCCCGGTCACGCGCGAGCAGATCCTCGAGATCGAGAAGCGCGTCAACGCCGAGATCCTGGACAACGCGCCCACGCAGGCCCGTGTGATGGACCTCGAGTCGGCCCAGAAGACCGGCGCCATGATGCTGTTCGGCGAGAAGTACGGCGAGACCGTGCGCGTGCTCGACATCGGCACCAGCCGCGAACTGTGCGGCGGCACCCACGTGGGCCGCACGGGCGACATCGGCCTGTTCAAGATCGTCAGCGAAGGCGGCGTGGCCGCCGGCGTGCGCCGCATCGAAGCCGTCACGGGCGCCAACGCGCTGTCGTACCTGCAGGACCTCGAATCGACCGTGCACAGCGTGGCCGCCACGCTCAAGTCGCCGGCCGCCGAGCTGCAGGGCCGCCTCTCGCAGGTGCTGGAGCAGGTCAAGACGCTCGAACGCGAAGTGGGCGCGCTCAAGGGCAAGCTCGCGTCGTCCAAGGGCGACGAGCTCATCGCGCAGGCGGTGGACGTCAACGGCATCAAGGTGCTCGCGGCCAAGCTCGACGGCGCCGACGCCAAGACGCTGCGCGACACCATGGACAAGCTCAAGGACAAGCTGAAGACCGCCGCCATCGTGCTGGCCGCCGTGGACGGCGACAAGGTGCAGATCGCAGCCGGCGTCACGGCCGACAGCATCGCCAAGGTCAAGGCCGGCGAGCTGGTCAACTTCGTGGCCCAGCAGGTCGGCGGCAAGGGCGGCGGCAAGCCCGACATGGCCATGGCTGGCGGCACCGATGCCGCGGGCCTGCCGGCCGCGCTGCAATCGGTGCAGGCCTGGGTCGCCCAACGGACCTGAGGTCCTTTCCGCTCACTACCCACACAGCACTTCATGTCCGACGCGATCCCCGGTGAAGTGCTCGTGATGGGGGCGGGCACCATCGGCTGCTTCATCGGCGGCAGCCTGGCGGCGGCGGGCGTGCCCGTCACCTTCGTCGGCCGCCCGCGCGTGCTCGACAAGCTCGCACGCCACGGCCTCACGCTCACCGACCTCGACGGCGCCCGGCACAAGCTGGCGGCGCCCACGCTGCGCCTGTGCGAGCAGGTGCCGGTGGGCGCGCGGCCCGCGCTGGTGCTGCTGTGCGTGAAGAGCGGCGCCACGGCCGAGGCGGCGCGCGAACTGGCCTTTGCCTTGCCGGCCGGTACCACGGTGGTGTCGCTGCAGAACGGCATCTCGAACTGCGCCGCCGCGGGCCAGGCCGGCCCGTCGCTCAACATCCGTGCGGGCATGGTGCCGTACAACGTGGCCGAGATCGACGACGGTGCCTTCCACCGCGGCACGCCCGGCCGGCTGGCCGCGGAAGACGACCCCGCGCTGCGCGACTGGCTGCCCGTGTTCGAGCGCGCCGGCGTGCCGCTCGACCTGCATGCCGACCTGCTGCCGGTGCAGTGGGGCAAGCTGCTGCTCAACCTCAACAACCCGGTCAATGCGCTGTCGGGCCTGCCGCTGCGCGACGAGCTCATGCAGCGCGGCTACCGCCGCTGCTTCGCGGCGCTCATCGACGAAACGCTGGGCGTGTTGCGCACGGGCGGCATCGTGCCCGCGCAGGTGGCGGCCGTGCCGGCGCGGCGCTTGCCGGGCCTGCTGCGGCTGCCCGACTGGCTGTTTCGCATCGTCGCGGCGCGCATGCTGCGCATCGACGCGAAGGCGCGCTCCAGCATGGCCGACGACCTCGCACTGGGCCGTCGCACCGAGATCGACGCGCTGAGCGGCGAGGTGGTGCGGCTCGCGCAGGAGCATGGCCTGAGCGCGCCGCGCAACGCGCGCATGGTCGCGCTGCTCGAGGCCTGGCCGCAAAACCAGAAGCGCTGGACGGCACGCCAATTGCAGGACGCGCTGGGCCTGTAAGCGCCGACCCTGTACCCTCGGCCCATGGCGGCTTTCAAGAGGGAGGGGTTGTCATGCAGGTCCTGATTCTCGGCAGCGGTGTCATCGGCACCTCGGTGGCGTACTACCTGGCGCGCGCCGGGCACGCGGTGACGGTGCTGGAGCGCCAGCCGGCGCCCGCGCTCGAAACCAGCTTCGGAAATGCGGGCGAGGTCTCGCCCGGCTACTCGGCGCCCTGGGCCGGGCCCGGCGTGCCGGTCAAGGCGATCAAGTGGATGCTCATGCAGCACAGTCCGCTGGTCATCAAGCCGATGCTCGATCCGGCCATGTGGCGCTGGGGCCTGTCGATGCTGCGCAACTGCACGCAGGCGCGCTACGAACTCAACAAGGGCCGCATGGTGCGGCTGGCCGAATACAGCCGCGACTGCCTGAAGGCGCTGCGCGCTGACACCGGCATCCGCTACGACGAGCGCATGCAGGGCACGCTGCAGCTCTTTCGCACGCAGGCACAGCTCGACGGCACCGCCAAGGATGTCGAGGTGCTGAAGGCGTCCGGCGTGCCCTACCAGGTGCTCGACCGCGACGGCTGCGTGCTGCATGAGCCCGCGCTCGGCGCCGTGAAGGACAAGTTCGTCGGCGGCCTGCGCCTGCCGGGCGACGAGACCGGTGACTGCTTCAAGTTCACGCAGGCGCTCGCCAAACTGGCCGAAGCCGAGGGCGTGCAATTTCGCTTCGGCGTGAACATCCAGGCCCTCGAACACGAAGCGGGGAAGGGCGTGACGGCGGTGCGCACCGACCAGGGCAGCTTCACCGCCGACCGCTACGTGGTCGCGCTCGGCAGCTACTCGCCCGCGCTGGTGCGCCCGCTGGGCATCGACCTGCCGGTGTACCCGGTCAAGGGCTTCTCGATCACGGTGCCCATCACCGACGCGAGCGGCGCGCCCGAATCCACCGTGATGGACGAGACCTTCAAGGTCGCCGTCACGCGCCTGGGCGATCGCATCCGCGTGGGCGGCACGGCGCAGCTCTCGGGCTTCGACCTGGCGCTCGATGCGCGGCGGCGCGACACGCTCGAGCACGTCGTGACCGACCTGTTCCCGCGCGGCGGCCCGGTGCGCGACGCGTCCTTCTGGACCGGCCTGCGCCCCATGACGCCCGACGGCACGCCGGTGATCGGCGCCACCCGCGTGCCCAACCTGCTGCTGAGCACGGGCCACGGCACGCTCGGCTGGACCATGGCGGCCGGCACCGGCCGCGTGATGGCCGACCTGGTCGCGGGCAGGGCGCCCGAGATCGACATGGAAGGCCTGACCGTGGCGCGCTACGGCGGGTAGCCCAACCCCGCTTTCCCCCTCGAAGGGCGGCCCGAAACGGCCGCCCTTTTTCGTGGGCCGCGCCCCCCGGCGTCACCTCAACTAGGGTTTTTACCTAGTCATGAAGTTGTCTTCGTCGGTATTCTCGCGGTGTTCCATTAATAAATCGTTGTTTCGCTAGTGAAACAAACCGCCGATTCCACGGACCCCCGATGACACACACTCGCCGCCTCGCCATCGCCGCTGCCGTCTCCCTGGCCGCCGCTTGCGCTTCCGGACTCGCCTGGGCAGACACCTACCCCAGCAAGCCGATCACGCTGGTCGTTGCCTATCCGGCGGGTGGCGACACCGACGCCCTGGCGCGCCTGTACGCCGAGAAGCTCTCGGCCCGCGTCGGCCAGCCCGTGGTGGTCGACAACCGCCCCGGCGCCAGCGGCATCATCGGCAGCGCCTTCGTGTCGAAGGCCGCGCCCGACGGCTACACGCTGCTGCTCGCGCCCAGCACCTTCTCGATCGCGCAGCTGGTGCTCAAGACCGGCAGCACCTCGGGCTACGACGTGCTCAACGGCTTCACGCCGATCGTGCAGACCGGCAACCTGCCGCTCTTCCTCGTGGCCAGCGGCGCCAAGGGCTACACCGGCCTGAAGGACGCGGTGGCCGCGGCCAAGGGCGGCAAGTCGCTGAGCTACGCCAGCCCGGGCAGCGGTTCGCCGATGCACATCCTGGGCGAGATGTTCGCCCGCGCCTCGGGCACCAGCCTGGCGCACGTGCCGTACAAGGGCGTGGCGCCCGCCGTCAACGACGTGCTCGGCGGCCACGTGCCGGTGACCTTCATCACGCTCGGCCCCGTGGCGCCCTACATGCCCAACGGCAAGATGGTCCCGCTGGCCGTGGCCTCGCGCGAGCGCTCGCCGCTGGCGCCCAAGGTGCCGACCTTCGCCGAGCTGGGCTACAAGGACGTCGAGCTCACCGCCTGGAACGGCCTGTGGGGTCCGCGCAACCTGCCGCCCGAAATCGTGAAGACGCTCAACGGCCACTTCAACGAGATCCTGAAGATGCCCGACATCGTCGCGCGCATGGCCGTGCTGGGCACCACGCCCGTGGGCGGCGACGCCGACGTGCTGGCCAAGACCAACGCCGCCGACTTCGCGCGCTTCGGCAAGGTCATCAAGGAACTCGGCATCCAGGCCGACTGAACCTCACTCCACCCGACGTGACGCCCGCCATGACCGACCTCAAAGCCATCGCCGATCCCTCCAGCCTGCAGGCCCTGCTGGCTGAGATGCCCGCCAACCTGCTGGCCGGCCGCCGCGTGCTCGTGACCGGCGGTGCGCGCGGCCTGGGCCTGGCGTTCGCGCAGTGCGTGGCCGCGGCGGGTGCGAGCGTGGTGCTGGCCGACATCCTCGGCGAGCTGGCCGAGACCGAGGCGAAGGCGCTGCGCGATGCCGGCCGCACGGCGTACGCGCTGGCCATCGACCTGTCGGACCCGGCCTCCATCGAGGC
Source organism: Variovorax boronicumulans NBRC 103145 (assembly GCF_001591345.1). Lineage (GTDB taxonomy): Bacteria > Pseudomonadota > Gammaproteobacteria > Burkholderiales > Burkholderiaceae_C > Variovorax > Variovorax boronicumulans. The sequence goes on from NZ_BCUS01000036.1 coordinate 25,488, forward strand.
GGGCGCGGCCGAGGCGGTGCGCCTGCTCGGCGGCCTGGACGGCCTCGTCAACAACGCCGCCATCACCAACTCGGGCGGTCGCGACGCGCACCAGCTCGAGATCGACATGTGGGACCGCGTGATGAACGTCAACGTGCGCGGCAGCTGGCTCATGGGCCGCGCTTGCCGCCCCGCGCTGGCGGCCAGCGGCCGTGGCGCCATCGTCAATCTCGCGTCGGACACGGCGCTGTGGGGCGCGCCCAACCTGCTGGCCTATGCCTCGAGCAAGGGCGCCGTCATCTCCATGACGCGCTCGCTGGCGCGCGAATGGGGCGGCGACAACATCACGGTGAACGCCGTGGCGCCCGGCCTCACGCTGGTCGAGGCCACCGAGTACGTGCCGATGGCGCGCCACCAGAAGTACCTCGAAGGCCGCGCCATCCCGCGCGAGCAGCAGGCGGCCGACGTCTGCGGCGCGACCGTGTTCCTGCTGTCCGGCCTGGCGCGCTTCGTCACCGGCCAGCTGCTCGCCGTCAACGGCGGCTTCGCGATGCACTGAACCCGTCACCACCGACCGAATTTCCCGACCAAGGAGTACACCCATGAGCGATTTGTCCGAACAGCAGAAGATCAACAACACTCTGGCGCAGCCCGAGGGCAGCAGCCTGGCCGAGTGGATGAACACCCGCATCGCCCGTTACGAAACCCGCAAGTACGACTGGGACGCGCTGAAGTTCCAGGCCGACTTCGACCCCAAGTTCCGCCGCGCGCAGATGCGCTACGTGGGCACCGGCGGCACCGGTGTCGCGGCCGACACCAACACCGTGCCCTCGGAGCACTTCACCTTCTCGACCATGGTGATCCCGGCCGGCCACGAAGGCCCGCCGCACATCCACACCGACGTGGAAGAGGTGTTCTTCCTGATCCGCGGCAAGCTCAAGGTCGTGATCGAGAAGGACGGCGAGCGCTTCGAAACCATCATGACCGACCGCGACCTGATCTCGGTGCCGCCCGGCGTGTACCGCGAAGAGATCAACATCGGCGACGAAGACGCGCTGATGTGCGTGATGCTCGGCGCCAAGAAGCCGGTCACGCCCACGTACCCCGCCGACCACCCGCTGGCCAAGATCAAGCGCTGAGCGAGCGAGCCAGCGAGCGAACAGGCCATGAGCACCGTCGACATCCCCGCGCAGACCCTGCCGGCTTCCGAGCTGGCGCGGCTCGACGCGCGCTTTCCGGCCCGCGACGTCGCGGTGGGCGGCGGCGCGGTGGTGTCGGTGCGCGAATGCGGGCAGGGCCCGGTCATCGTGTGCCTGCACGGCATCGGCTCGGGTGCGGCCTCGTGGCTCGACACCGCGGCGCTGCTGGCGCCGCAGGCCTGCCTCATCGCCTGGGACGCACCGGGCTACGGCCGCTCCACGCCGCTGGCCTCGGCCGCGCCGACCGCCGCCGACTACGCCGCACGGCTTGAAGAAATGCTCGATGCGCTGTCGATCCGTTCCTGCGTGCTCGTCGGCCATTCGCTGGGCGCCATCGTCGCCGCGTCTGCTGCGCGCAGCGAGTCGAGCGCCAGTGCCCGCATCCGCCGCCTCGTGCTCGTGAGCCCCGCCATCGGCTACGGCGCCGCCGGGCGCATCGACGCCCGCGCCAAGGTGCGCGCCGAACGCCTGGCCACGCTCGACGACCTCGGCATTGCCGGCATGGCCGCCAAGCGTGCGGGCCGCCTCGTGTCCGACGGTGCCAGCGAACACGCCCGCCAGTGGGTGCGCTGGAACATGGCGCGCCTGAACGACCACGGCTACCGCCAGGCCGTCGAGCTGCTGTGCAACGCCGACCTGCTGGCCGACCTGCCGCCGCCGATGCCCGTGCGCGTGGCCTGCGGCGCGCTCGACGTCGTCACGCCGCCCGCCGCCTGCGAAGAAGTCGCGCGCCGCTGCGGCGTGCCCCTCGAATTGGTGGACGATGCGGGTCACGCCGGCTATGTGGAACAACCGCAGGCCGTCGCCGCCTTGCTGCGCGAATCGCTCGCCGGCTGACCCGACACGAACAAGACAACCGAGAGGAATTCCAAGATGGCCACCGACAACGAAGTGATGGAAGAGGGCGCAGACCGCTACAACGTGCCCGCGCTGGAGCGCGGCCTGCGCGTGCTGTGCGAGTTCAGCCGCGAGAGCCGCACGCTGTCCGCGCCCGAGCTGGCGCGCCGTTTCGACCTGCCGCGCTCGACCGTCTTCCGCCTGCTCACCACGCTGGAGAACATGGGCTTCCTCGAGCGCGCCGAGGGCGGGCGCGACTACCGCCTGGGCCTGGCCGTGCTGCGCCTGGGCTTCGAATACCTGGCCTCGCTGGAACTCACGCAGCTGGGCACGCCGCTGCTCAACCGCCTGTGCGACGAGCTGCGCACGCCCTGCAACCTGGTGGTGCGCGACGGCCGCTCGATCGTCTACGTCGCCAAGGTGGCGCCGGCCACGCCGTTCGCCAGCTCGGTCACGGTGGGCACGCGCCTGCCGGCCCACGCCACGGTGCTGGGCCGCATCCTGCTGGAAGACCTCACGCTGCCGCAGCTGCGCGCGCTGTACCCCGAAGACAAGCTCGAGACCTTCTCGCCGAGCACGCCCAAGACGGTGAACGAACTGTTCGACATGGTGCAGGCCGACCGCCAGCGCGGCTATGTGCTGGGCGAGGGCTTCTTCGAATCGAACATCTCGACCATCGCCGCGCCGGTGCGCGACCACAGCGGCCACATCGTGGCGGCACTGGGCGCCACCATCACCTCGGGCCACATCGACGAGAACCGCATGGACGAGATGGTGCAGCGCGTGCGCGGCACCGCCGACGAGATCTCGGGCCTGCTCAATTACTCGCCCGCGCGCGCCAGCAAGGTGGTGCCGCTGCGCAGCGCCTGACGACTAATTTCAGATCGACCATGACGACCTTCGCCCCTTCCTCCTCCTTCTTCGCCGCCGACGCACTGGCCGGCCGCGTGGCCGTGGTCACGGGCGGGTCGTCGGGCATCGGCTTGGCCACCGTCGAGCTGCTGCTGGGCTGCGGCGCCGCCGTGGCGCTGTGCGGACGCAACGCCGAACGGCTCGATGCCGCCGTGGCCGGCCTGCGCGCGCAGTATCCGGATGCCAAGCTGTTCGCGCAGACCTGCGACGTGCTCGACGCCGCCTCGGTGCGCGCCTTCGCCGCCGCCAGCGAGGCCGCGCTCGGCCCGGCGTCGATGCTGGTCAACAACGCAGGGCAGGGGCGTGTCTCCACCTTCGCCGACACCGACGACGCGGCCTGGATGCAAGAGCTGAACCTGAAGTTCTTCTCGGTCATTCACCCGACGCGCGCCTTCCTGCCGCAGCTCACGGCGCAGCGCGCGGTGCTCGGCGATGCCGCCATCGTCTGCGCCAACTCGCTGCTCGCACGCCAACCCGAGCCGCACATGGTCGCCACCTCGGCCGCGCGCGCGGGCCTGCTGAACCTCGTGCGTTCGATGGCCACCGAGTTCGCGCCGCAGGGCGTGCGCGTCAACGGCATCCTGATCGGCCTGGTCGAGTCGGGCCAGTGGCGCCGCCGCTTCGAGGCGCGCGACGACAAGTCGCAGGACTGGGCCGCCTGGAGCCGCCAGCTCGCCACCACCAAACACATCCCGCTGGGTCGCCTGGGGCTTCCGACCGAAGCCGCGCGCGCGATCCTTTTCCTTGCTTCACCGCTCGCGTCGTACACGACCGGCAGCCACATCGACATCTCCGGAGGCCATTCCCGCCATGCATAACCCCAACAACACCGTCACGGTCGGCGCCGTCGTCGCCGCGTTCCTCGAGCAGTGCGGCGTCAAGGCAGCCTTCGGCGTGATCTCGATCCACAACATGCCGATCCTCGATGCCTTCGCGCAGCGCGGCACGGTGCGCTTCATCTCGGCGCGCGGCGAAGCCGGCGCGGGCAACATGGCGGACGCCTATGCGCGCTCCACCGCCAGCCTGGGCGTGTGCATCACCAGCACCGGCCCGGCCGCGGGCAACATCGCCGGCAGCATGGTCGAGGCACTGACCGCCGGCGCACCGCTGTTGCACATCACGGGCCAGATCGAGACGCCGTACCTGGACAAGGGCATGTCGTACATTCACGAGGCGCCCGACCAGCTCACGATGCTCAAGGCCGTGTCGAAGGCCGCGCTGCGCGTGCGCAGCGTCGAGACGGTGCTGGGCACGCTCAAGCGCGCGGTGCAGCTCGCCATGACGGCGCCGACCGGCCCGGTGAGCGTGGAGATCCCGATCGACATCCAGTCGGCGCTCACGACCATGCCGGCCGACCTGTCGCCGCTGCCCATCGAGCGCCCCGTGCCTTCGGCCGCCGGCCTCGATGCACTGGCCGCGCGCCTGGCCACGGCCAAGCGCCCGCTGCTGTGGGTCGGTGGCGGTGCCCGCCATGCGCGCAGCGCGATCCAGCGCCTGCAGAAGCTGGGCTTCGGCGTGGTCACGACCACGCAGGGCCGCGGCACGGTGCCCGAGGACGATGCCGGCTCGCTCGGCGCCTACAACATCCAGAAGCCCGTCGAGGCCTTCTATCAAACCTGCGACGCGATGCTCGTGGTCGGGTCGCGCCTGCGCGGCAACGAGACGCTCAAGTACGAACTGAAGCTGCCGCGTCCGCTGTACCGCATCGACGCCGATGCCGCCGCCGAAGGCCGCTGCTACGCGTCCGAGGCCTTTGTCTGCGGCGATTCCGCGCTGGCCCTCGACGGCCTGGCCGACCGCCTCGAAGCCGCGAAGTACCAGGCCGACCCGCAGTTGCTGGTCGACCTGCGCGCCGCGCACGACCAGGCCGTGGCCACGCTGCGCGACGGCCTCGGCCCGTACGCCGAGCTCGTGCGCCAGCTGCAGTCGGTGGCCGGCCGCAAGTTCAACTGGGTGCGTGACGTCACGGTGTCCAACAGCACCTGGGGCAACCGCGAGCTGCGCGTGTTCGAACCCAGCGCCGGCGTACACGCCACGGGCGGCGGCATCGGCCAGGGCATGCCCATGGCCATCGGCGCGGCCATCGGTGCGGCGGTGACGGGCTCGGGCCGCAAGACCTTCTGCCTGGCCGGCGACGGCGGCTTCATCCTGAACCTGGGCGAACTCGCCTGCATGGTGCAGGAGAAGGCCCCCATGGTCATCGTGCTCATGAACGACAAGAGCTACGGCGTGATCAAGAACATCCAGGACGCGCAGTACGGCGGCCGCCAGTGCTACGCCGAGCTGCACACGCCCGACTACGACCTGCTGTGCAAGTCGATCGCGCTGCCGCACGCCCGTGTGAAAGACCTGGCCGACCTGCCGGCGCAACTGGACCAGGCGCTCGCCGCCGACGGCCCGTTCCTGCTGGAGATCGACATGCTGTCGATCGGCGGTTTCAAGACCAGCTTCGCCGGCCCGCCGACCAACACGGTCACGCAGATTCCCGCGCTCGGCGCGGCCAAGTGAGCGAACGCGGAGCCCCACGCATGACCACTGCCATCACGCGCATCGCCCTCGTCGGCTGCGGAGCCATCGGCACCTCGGTGCTCGAACTGCTGCGCGGCGATCCCGCCCTGAAGGTGGTGGCCATCGTCGTGCCGGCCGAAGGCATTGCCGCCGCACAGAAGGTCGCCCCTGACGCGCAGGTGGGCAGCGCCGTGCCCGCCGACGGCATCGACCTCGTGGTCGAGACCGCCGGCCATGCCGCCATCGAGGAACACGTGCTGCCCGCGCTGGCACGCGGCACGCCCTGCGTGGTGGCCTCGGTGGGCGCGCTGTCGGCCACGGGCTTCGCCGAGAAGCTCGAAGCCGCCGCCGTCGCCGGCCGCACGCAGGTGCAGCTGATTCCCGGCGCCATCGGCGGCATCGACGCGCTGGCCGCGGCCCGCATCGGCGGCCTGGACAGCGTGCGCTACACCGGCCGCAAGCCGCCGCAGGCCTGGAAGGGCACGCCGGCCGAGCAGGGCCGCAACCTGGACACGCTGGCGCACGAAACCGTGATCTTCGAAGGCAGTGCGCGCGAAGCGGCCTTGCTCTATCCGAAGAACGCCAACGTGGCGGCCACCGTCTCGCTCGCCGGCTTGGGCCTGGACCAGACGCTGGTGCGCCTCATTGCCGACCCGGCCACCACCGAGAACGTGCACACCGTCGAAGCCGAAGGCGCCTTCGGCAGCTTCGCGCTGACCATGCGCAACAAGCCGCTCGCGGCCAACCCCAAGACCTCGGCCCTGACCGTGTACAGCGCCGTGCGCGCGCTGCGCAACCGCGTCGCGGCCCTTGCCATCTGAGCCATCCCATGATCTCCACCGAACTCCTTCCGATCTGCATCGCCGGCGAATGGCGCCTGGGCGGCGGCGACGTCTACGAAAGCCTGTACCCGGCCACCGGCGAGCCCATCGCGCGCCTGAAGGCCGCGAGCCTGGCCGACGTCGAAGAAGCCATCACGCGCGCCGACCACGCCTTTCGCACCAGCGGCTGGGCCCAGCGCCTGCCGCACGAGCGCGCCGCCGTGCTGCACCGCGTGGCGCAGCTGATCCGCGAAGAGGGCGAGTCGCTGGCGCAGAAGCAGCGCCTGGACAACGGCAAGCCGATCAGCGAAACCCGCAACCTCGTGGCCAGCGCCGCGGGCACCTTCCAGTTTTTCGCCGCCGCATTGGAGACGCTCGAAGAAACCATCACCCCCTCGCGCGGCGCCTTCGTCACGATGAGCGTGCACGAGCCCATGGGCGTGGTCGCGGCCATCACGCCGTGGAACTCGCCCATCGCGAGCGAAGCCCAGAAGCTGGCGCCCGCGCTGGCCGCCGGCAACGCGGTGGTCGTGAAGCCCGCCGAAGTCACGCCGCTCATGGCGCTGGAACTGGCGCGCATCTGCGAGCTGGCCGGCGTGCCCAAGGGCATCGTGAGCGTGCTGCCGGGCAAGGGCTCGGTGATCGGCGACGCCATCACCAAGCACCCGCTGGTCAAGCGCGTGTCGTTCACCGGCGGCACCACCACCGGCAAGCACATCGCCCACATCGCGGCCGACAAGATGATGCCGGTGTCGCTCGAGCTCGGCGGCAAGTCGCCGACCATGGTGCTCGACGACGCCGACCTCGACCATGCGGTGAACGGCGTGCTGTACGGCATCTTCAGTTCGTCGGGCGAGTCGTGCATCGCGGGCTCGCGCCTGTTCGTGGCGCGTGGCATCTACGACGAGTTCCTCACGCGGCTGGCCGAAGGCGCCAATGCGCTGCGCGTGGGCGACCCGGCCTCGGAGCGCACGCAGATGGGGCCGCTCATCACGGCGAAGCACCGCGAGGGCATCGAGCGCTACGTGGATCTGGGCGTGTCCGAGGGCGGGCGCATCCGCACGGGCGGCGTGCGCCCGCACGGCGCCGACTACGACAAGGGCTACTTCTACCAGCCGACGATCCTCGAAGGCCTGACCAACAACGCCCGCATCAGCCAGGAAGAAATCTTCGGCCCGGTGCTGGTCGCGATGCCGTTCGACAACGAGGAAGAACTGATCGCACAGGCCAACGACAGCGTCTACGCATTGGCCGCCGGCGTGTGGAGCCGCGACTTCAAGCGCGCCTGGAAGCTGGGCCGTGCGGTGCAGGCCGGCACGGTCTGGGTCAACACCTACAAGCAGTTCTCGGTCTCGACGCCGTTCGGCGGCTGGCGCGACAGCGGCCTGGGCCGCGAGAAGGGCCGCGAAGGCATCTTCCAGTACATGGAACAGAAGAGCATGTACTGGGGCACCAACGAACAACCGCTCCCGTGGGCGAACTGAACAGGAGCACACGATGAGCGTACTTGGCATCGACCAGATCACCTACGGCGCGGACGACCTGCCCGCCTGCCGCCAGTTCTTCCAGGACTGGGGCCTTTCACTCACGTCCGAAGCCGCCGACGAACTCGTCTTCGAGTGCCTCAACGGCTGCAAGGTGGTCGTTGCGGCGTGGGACAAGCCCGGCCTGCCGCCCGCGATGGAAGAGGGCCCGACGCTGCGCGAAGTGGTGTGGGGCGTGGAAAGCGACGCCGACCTGGACCGCTACGCCGCCGCCATCGCGCAAGACCCGGCCTTCATCGACACCACGGTCGACGGCGCGCGCCGCATCGGCTGCACCGACCCCAACGGCCTGGCCGTGCGCCTGCAGGTGAGCCGCAAGCGCGCGGTCGAGGTCGACTGCGGCGCCATGAACACCTGGAACGCCAAGCCGCGCGTGAACCAGCCCGCACCGATCTACGAACGCGCCACGCCGATCGAGGTGGGCCATGTCGTGTTCTTCGTGAGTGATGTGAAGGGCACGAGCGCGTTCTATGCGCAGCGCTTCGGCTTCGTGTCGTCCGACGGCTATCCGAACCGCGGCGCCTTCATGCGCTGTGCGCCCGAGGGCGGCCACCACGACCTGTTCCTGCTGCAGATTCCGTCGGGCAAGCGCGGGCTCAACCACGTGGCCTTCACCGTGCGCGACATCCACGAGGTGTTCGGCGGCGGCCTGCATTTTTCGCGCTGCGGCTGGGACACCCAGCTGGGCCCGGGGCGCCACCCGGTGTCGTCGGCGTACTTCTGGTACTTCAAGAACCCGGCCGGCGGCCTCATCGAGTACTACGCCGACGAAGACCAGCTCACCGCCGACTGGCAGCCGCGCGAGTTCGAACCCGGCCCGACGGTGTTCGCCGAATGGGCCGTCGACGGCGGCCTCGATGGCCACACCCGCCGACAGAAGAACGCCGAAGGCCCGAAAGGTGCTTTCCTGACCGAGAAGAAGTGAATCCGGTGACCCTCATGCAACGACGCTTTTCTTTCTCCCTGCTGGCCGCCGCGGCGCTGGCCATCGCCTTGCCCGCGCACGCGCAGAGCGACGCGCACAAGCAGCTGTCGAGCGACCGCTTCACCATCGTCTCGCCGTTCCCGCCCGGCGGCCCGGTCGACACGCTGGCCCGCATCCTGTCCGACGGCCTGGCCAAGCGCTACGGCCAGGCGGCCGTGGTCGAGAACATGGTGGGCGCGGCGGGCAACATCGGCATCGACAAGGTCAAGCGCGCCAAGGGCGACGGCCACACGCTGCTCGTGGTGCCGGCCGGCAACCTCACGATCAACCCGACGCTGATGCCGAACTTCCCGTTCAACATCGAGAAGGACTTCGTGCCCGTCACCATGCTCGCCAAGGCGCCCAACGTGCTGGTGGCGTCGCCGGCCTCGGGCATCAAGAGCGCGAAGGAACTGGTGGCCATGGCCAAGGCCAAGCCCAACACGCTGTCGTATGCCTCGCCCGGCGTGGGCAGCGGCCTGCACCTGGCGGGCGAGCTGTTCAAGCAGCAGGCCGGCATCGACCTGCTGCACGTGCCCTACAAGGGCACGGCGCCCGCGCTCAACGACGTGCTCGGCGGCTCGGTGCCGCTGATGTTCAGCAACCTGCCCGCGACCATGCCCTTCATCAAGAACGGCAAGCTCGTCGCGCTGGGCGTGACCGAAGCCAAGCGCAGCGCCGCCGCGCCCGACATTCCCACGCTGGCAGAGCAGGGCATCCAGGGCGTGACCGTGACCTCGTGGTACGGCCTCTTGGCCCCCAAGGGCACGCCGCCCGCGGTGGTTGAGCAGCTCGCCAAGGATGCGGCCGAGATGCTGGCCCAGCCCGACGTGCGCGAACGCCTGAAGGCACAGGGCATGACCGACGCGGCCATGAAGCCCGCCGAGTTCGCTGCCCACATCCGCGATGAGACGGCCGTCTGGGCCCGGATCATCAAGGCCCGCAACATCGTGGCCGAGTGAGCCGCGGACAAGAACAAAGAGAGACAGAGACCATGCAGACAAGTGAATCCACCATCGGCATCGTCGGTGCCGGCATCGGCGGCCTGGTCGCCGCCATCGCACTGCGCCGCGCCGGGCACGACGTGGTCGTGTTCGAGCAGGCCAAGCAGTTCGCCCGCGTCGGCGCCGACATCAACCTCACGCCGAACGCCGTGCGCGCCCTCGACGGCCTGGGCGTGGGCGACGCCGCCCGCGTGACGGCGGCCCGCCCGTCGCACCGCATCAGCCGCACCTACGACAGCGGCGAAGAAACCTCGCGCCTCGAGATGGCCGACTCGGCCGAGCAGCGCTACGGTGCGCCGCAACTCACCATCCACCGCGCCGACCTGCTGGCCGCGCTGGCCGACATGTTCCCTGCCGAGCGCGTGGCGCTGGGCAAGCGCGCCGAGAGCATCGCGGCCGACGACAACGGCGTGACCCTGTCGTTCAGCGACGGCACCAGCGCCCGCGTGGGTGCGCTCATTGGTGCCGACGGTATCCACTCGGGCGTGCGCACCGCGATGTTCGGCGCCGAGAGCCCGCGCTTCACGGGCATCGTCGCCTACCGCGCCGTGGTGCCCGCCGAGCGCGTGGCCGGCGTGCCCAACCTGGGCGCCTTCACCAAGTGGTGGGGCCCGAACCCGCAAAGCCAGATCGTCACCTTCCCGCTGAACCGCGGCAAGGACATCTTCATCTTCGCCACCACGCCGCAGGACACCTGGCACCTCGAGTCGTGGACCGCGCCGGGCAGCGTCGACGAGCTGCGCGAGCAGTACGTGGCTTACCACCCCGAGGCGCGCGCGCTGCTCGACGCCTGCGACACGGTGCTGAAGACCGCGCTGTACGAGCGCGACCCCATGCCTGCCTGGGCGCAGGGCCGCATGGCACTGCTGGGCGATGCCGCGCACCCGATGCTGCCCTTCATGGCGCAGGGCGCCGGCATGGCCATCGAAGACGCCGTGGTGCTGTCGCGCCACCTCGACGGCGTGGCCATGGCCGGCATTCCCGCCGCGCTGCAGGCCTACCAGACCGCGCGGATCGAGCGCGCCAGCCAGGTGCAGCTCGGCTCGCGCGGCAACAACTGGCTGCGCGAAGGCGGCAACGCCGACTGGGTGTACGCCTACGACGCCTGGGCCGTGCCGCTGGGCGTGCCGGCGCAAGGCGCTGCTGCCGCCGCCTGAAATTTTTCCCCTCGCTTACGGAGGCTCACGATGCAACAAGACCGCTTTCTCCAACCGCACCAGGCGCGCCAGCGCCCGGCGACCACTTACGAAGACCTGCTGGGCGACGTGATCGAACGCGCCTACGCCGACGGCATTCATGACCTGCCGGGCCTGGTGCAACGCCTGAACGACAGCGGCCTGGCCACGCCGGGCGGCCTCGCATGGACCGAGGCGCTGTACCGCAAGGAAATGGCCACGCTGGCCGCCTGAGGAGAACCATCATGACCATCGCCATCCATCCCGTCGCACCGGCCCCTGCCGATCCGGTCGATCACCTGCTCGAGATCGGCCTGAAAGACCTCTGGTACCCGATCTGCCCCTCGCACTTCATCAAGGAGAACCCGATCTCCCTGCGCCGCCTCGGCCGCAAGATCGCGCTGTGGCGCGACGGCGAAGGCGTGCTGCATGCGCTGGAAGACCGCTGCCCGCACCGCGGCGCGCCGCTGTCGCAGGGCGTGGTGCTGGGCGACCGGCTCTCGTGCCCGTACCACGGCGTCGAAGTGCGCCATGACGGCGTGGTCACGCGCGTGCCCGGCAGCCCGGGCTGCAAGCTTGAAGGCTCGCGCGCCACGCGCCACTTCCACGTGCAGGAGCGCGCGGGCGCCGTGTTTCTCTACAACTCGAAGGAGCCGGTCGACGTGCCGCCGCCGCTGGTGCTGCCCGAGCAGCTGACCGACGAGGCCGAGTACTCGAACTTCCTTTGCTACACGGAGTGGAAGGGCGACTACCGCTACGTGCTGGACAACGTGATGGACCCGATGCACGGCACCTACCTGCACAAGCAGTCGCACTCGATGGCCGAGGGCGACTCCAGCGCCAAGTTCGGCGTGCGCCCGACCGACATCGGCTTCGTGTTCGAGAAGGAAGGCCAGCGCAACGTCAACTTCGACTGGACCGAGTGGGCCGACACCGGCATCCACTGGATGCGCCTGGAAATTCCGTACCCGAAGACCGGCGGCCCCGGCGGCAACTTCATCATCATCGGCGCCTTCTCGCCCATGGCCAACGGCATGACGGCCACCTTCTTCTGGCGCGCGCGCAAGCTGGCGCCGGGCTGGGAGCGCGACACCTGGCGCTTCCTCTACAAGAACCGCCTCGAGGCGCGCCATTGGCACGTGCTGGAACAGGACCGCGTGATGCTCGAAGAGATGGAAGCCGACGCCAACCAGCACGAGAACCTGTACCAGCACGACCTGGGCATCGTCCGCCTGCGCCGCCACATGCGCAACCTCGCGCAGGCGCAGCTGGCGCAAGCCGAGGCCGCCACGGCCTGAACTGCAAGCAAGCGAGCATCGCCATGTCTTCTCCCACGCTGAACGCCCTCGTGCACACCATGCGCTACGAGGCCGACGGCATCGTCAGCGTCGAGTTCCGGCCGGCCACACCGGCGGTGGACTTTCCCGCCTTCGAGGCCGGCTCCCACATCGACCTGCACCTGCCCAACGGGCTGGTGCGCAGCTACTCGCTGTGCAACCCCTCGAGCGACCGCCAGCGCTACGTGGTGGGCGTGCTCAACGACCGCAAGAGCCGCGGCGGCTCGCGCTACGTGCACCAGCAGCTGCGCGTGGGCATGACGCTGCCGATCTCGGCGCCGCGCAACAACTTCAAGCTGGAAGAGGGCGCCGAGCGCTCGGTGCTCGTGGCCGGCGGCATCGGCGTGACGCCCATCTGGTGCATGCTGCAGCGGCTCATCGCCATCGGCAAGCCGGTGGAGTTCGTGTACTGCGCACGCACCCGCAAGGAAGCCGCCTTCTGCGACGCCATCGAAGCGCTGGCCGCCGAGAAGTCGGTGCAGCTCACCTGGCACTTCGACGACGAGAAGGGCGCGCCGCCCGACCTCGCGTCGCTGCTGGGCGGCAAGGGCACCACCAGCCACTACTACTGCTGCGGCCCCACGCCGATGCTCGACGCCTTCGAAAAGAGCTGCGAGCAACTGGGCTACGCCAACGCACACATCGAACGCTTCGCCGCCGTGCATGTGGAGGCGCCCAGCGCCACGCAGACCTGCGTGGTGCAGTGCGCCAAGAGCGGCAAGAGCGTCGAGGTGCCTCCGGGCAAGTCGATTCTCGACAGCCTGATCGACGCTGGCCTCAACCCCGACCACAGCTGCAAGGAAGGCGTCTGCGGCGCCTGCGAAACGGCGGTGCTCGAGGGCGAAGTCGATCACCACGACGGCATCCTCACCAAGATCGAACGTGCGTCCAACAAGACCATGATGATCTGCGTCTCTCGCTGCAAGGGCGAGCGACTGGTGCTGGACATTTGAGAAGCTGAGGCCACAACCCACAAGACGGCCGAGAAGAAAACCAACCGAGACATTCAATGAAAAAGTACTTGATCGCGATGGCTGCGGCCACCGCGGCTGGCGGAGCGCTGGCCCAATCTTCCGTGACGCTGTTCGGCGTCGTCGACGCCTCCGTGGTCTACACGCGTGGCAGCGGCAACGGATCGGCCCACAAGACGCAGCTGGGCAACAGCGGCAACATGTTCAGCCGCCTCGGTTTTCGCGGCACGGAAGACCTCGGCGGCGGCTACTCGGCCAACTTCTGGCTCGAGATGGGCCTGCAGAACGACAGCGGCACGGGCTTTCCGTCGAACTCGAACAACCAGGCCAGCGGCAACGGCACGCCTGGCGTGATGAGCTTCAACCGCCGCTCGACCGTGAGCCTGGCCGGCCCCTTCGGTGAAGTGCGCCTGGGCCGCGACTACGTGCCCGCCTTCTGGAACACCGCGATCTTCGACCCCTTCGGCACCGGCGGCGGCATCGGCGCCAACCAGATCTACTTCTCGGGCCTGGGCGGCCTGGTGGCACCCACTGGCACGCGCGCCTCGAACAGCATCGGCTACTTCCTGCCGGCCAACCTGGGCGGCTTCTACGGCCAGGTGATGTACGCGATGGGCGAGAACGATTCGACCTCGGTGCTGCCCGGCACCCGGGTGTCGAACAAGCGCGACGGCCAGCACACCGGCGCGCGCTTCGGCTACCAGAGCGGCGGCCTCAACGTGGCCATTGCCACCGGCCGCACGCGCTACGCCGCCGGCGACCTGCGCGTGACCAACCTCGGCGCGTCCTACACCTTCGATGCGGCGCTCATGAACCTCAAGCTCACGAGCGAGCTGTACAAGGAATCGAAGGGCAGCACCGATGCCAAGGGCGTGCTGGTCGGCTTCCAGCTGCCCATCGGGCCGGGCGAGATCAAGGTCTCGTACGCGCGCTACAAGCTGGAGCCCGCCAACGCGGTGCGCGAGCCCACGTCGTCGAAGCTGGCCATCGGCTACGTGCACAACCTGTCCAAGCGCACGGCGGTGTACGGCACCATCGCGCGCATCAGCAACAAGAACGGTGCGACGCAGGCCCTGGCCGGCGCCATCACCATGCCCAACCGCGCCTCCAGCGGCGTCGAGTTCGGCATGCGGCACATGTTCTGACGGGAAGGGGCCGGCATGCGCGCAACCCCCGTCTGGCTGCAGGTGCGGCGCCTCGCGGCGCTGGCCCTCGGATCGCTGCTCGTGGCCGGCTGCGCCGGCATGTCGCCGGCGGCGCCGCCCGCGCCCGGCCAGCTGCTGCTGGCCAGCCCCGACAAGCTGCACGGCCTGCCCGACGCAGGGCGCAACTGGGTCATATCGTACGCGTCCACCACCTTCGACGGCGCAAACGCGGTGGTCGTCGGCCAGGTGGCGCTGCCGCGCACGCGCGCGCCCGCCGGCGGCTATCCGGTGATCGCCTGGGCCAACGGCTCGACCGGGCTCGCGCCCCAGTGCGCGCCTTCGCTGGTCGTGAACCGCGAGCGCGATGCCTTCCTCAACGCCTGGGTGCAGCAAGGCTATGCCGTGGTGCGCACCGACTACGCAGGGTGGGGCGCCTTCGGTCCGGTGCCCGACCTGCACAGCCGCAGCAATGCCGAGAACCTGGCCGATGCCGTGGCGGCCGCGCATGCGCTCGACGGCGTGAAGCTGCGCCCCGACTGGATCGCCGTGGGCCACAGCAAGGGCGGTGGCGCCGTGCTGTGGGCCGCCGGCCTGCCGGACCGCAGCGCCGGCCGCTACCCGCTGCGCGCGGCGATCGCCATCGCCCCCACGGGGCCCGGCGTGCTGCGGTTCATGGACAGCGTGATGCGCGGCGAAGCGGTGGCCGTCCCGGCGTTGCCCTTCGTGTCGCTGACCGTGATGAGCGCCAAGGCGATGAACCCGGCCATCGACGTGCAGGCCCTGGCCTCGCCCGCGCTGCGCCCGCACCTCGAGGCGATGGGCTCGGCCTGCCTCTCGGGGCTGTTCGCGATGCCGCCGCTGCCGCCGGGGCCGTACCTGAAGCCCGGCGCGGCGTACGACGCGATGGCACGGCTGCTGGCCGCGCAGGATGCCTCGTCGCTCACGATGCGGGTGCCCGTGTCGGTCATCCAGGGCGAGAAGGACGAGACGACGGTCACGCCCGACACCACGGCGGCGATGGTGCGCAGCCTGTGTGCGCGCGGCGCGACCGTGCAACTGAAGCAGTACGCCGGACAGACCCACCGGTCGGTCATCGGCGCCTCGCAATCCGACGCGTTCGGGTTCGCCCGAACGGTCCTCGACGCAGGCAGGCCGGCGAGCGACTGTCCCTGAAGCCGCACCGGCCCCCGTGCAACCCACCTGAGAAGAATCCCATGTCATCCAAGGCCATGCGCTGGTACGGGGTCGTCACCCTGTTCGTGATCGTCGCGATCTCCTACGTCGACCGCATCAACATCGCGGTGCTGATCACCGATGCGGCCTTCCTGAAGCACGTGGCCCTCGACGCCTCCGACCGCGTGAGCCAGGGCCTGCTGGCCACGGCCTTCATGCTGGGCTACGGCATCTCGGCCTTCGTGCTCACGCCGTTCTGCTCGGCGCTGTTCGGCGTGCGGCGCAGCCTGATCTACGGCCTCGTGCTGTGGGGCGTGGTGACCTGGGCCTCGCCCATGTTCAACAGCTACGGCCTGCTGCTGGCCTCGCGCGTGCTGCTGGGCGTGTCGGAGGGGCCGCTGTTCTCGCTGGCTTCGTCGTACATCAAGGCGCACTTCAAGAGCGACGAGAACGGCAAGCCCAATGCGCTGGTGAACATGGGCACGGGCCTGGGCCTGGCGGTGGGCTATCCGCTGGTGGGCTACCTGCTCACGCAGTTCGAATGGGACAGCTCGTTCCACGTGCTGGGCGTGCTCAACATCGTGCTGGGCATTCCGCTGGTGCTGGCCTTCGTGCGCATGCCCGCAGGGCACGGCGACGGCATCAAGCCTTCGTCGCTGGGCGATGCGATGTCGCGCGTGGCGGGCATCGTGAAGGGCGCGTTGCACACGCGGCACCTGTTCCTCATCACGCTGCTGACCTCGGCGGCGCTGGCCTACCTCTGGGGCAGCAGCAACTGGCTGCCGACCTACCTGCGCGAGGCGCGCGGCTTCTCGCTGCGCGAGATGGGCTGGATCGCCTCGCTGCCGCAGTACGCGACGGTGCTCGCGGTGTTCACGGGCGGCGTGCTCATCGACAAGCTCGGGCGCGACCGCGTGCCCTTCATCTTCATGGGCGCGAGCGCGGGCGTGGCACTGTCGGTGCTGCTGGCGATCAATGCGCGTGACCCGTACATGGCCGCGACCTGCCTCGTGGCGGCGAACTTCTTCTGGGGCCTGCAAAGCCCCGCCATTCCAAGCACCGTGCAGCACTGCTCGCGGCCCGAGCACACGGCCAGTGCCTTCGGCGTGACCAACGGCGTGGGCAGCCTCGTGGCGGGCTTCATGCCGGCGCTGATGGGCGGCGTGATCAGCGCGGTGTCGCATGGCTCGGGCGCGGCGAGCACGGCGGTGACGGCGGCCTCGTCGGCGGCGGGTTTCTTCGCGGGCTTTGCACTGCTCATCGGCACGCAGGTCGTCGTGTTCGCATGCGGCTTTCTGCTGTGGTGGCGCGAGCGTGCGCAACGCACCGCTGCAGTCTCTGGTTCACAGCTTTCGTAGCCTTCGCCGCGGCTTGAACCTTCGTACTGTGGCCGCTTCGTCACAGTGAAGGCCCCGTGTCTTTGTCATCTGCGTGAGCAGGTGTTTCGGTCGCAGAACCATCTTCGTATCGCATGGCACGCGTCGCGTGCCATGACGCCATTCGGCCTATCGCGCGCGAACAATTGGAGAGAGAAAAGTTCCGCGGATCGTTGAGCTCATTGCATCGATCAGCTACAACTGCGTGCACTTCAACGGACGAGGGAATGCGCGTGAAATCAACCACAAGAGCCGCAGCCAGTCTTGCCGTCGCCATCGCTTTCGCCATGGCCCCGGCCGTTCACCTGACGGGTGAACGCATCGCGTCGATGCACGGGCACTGAGCCCGGCCCGCGACACCCCACCGCGTTCACACGCTCCCCCCACACCCCGCGTCCTGACGGGAATGGCGCCGCTCGCCCCGCGCATCCTGGGACCTCCGCAGCACCTGCGGTGCGGTTCGGCCTGAGCCTGCGTTCCTGACGAACTGGTTGTTCGCCGGGAGGGCGCTGTGCTGCCCGCATTTCCTGTTGATCTGTCGTTCCACTCATCCCGCGCGCGTCACGCGCATCGCCGGCTATCCGCCGGTGCCTGCGGTGCGGCGCATGTTCCTTACCAAGAGTACCCAGAGGCGATCATGAAATCACTGAATACACCTGTCGTTCATTGCCTGGCCCTCACGGCCGTGACCCTTGCCGCGTTGACGGCCTGCGGCGGCGGCGGAGACAGCGGCGGTGGCGCATCCTTCGGCGGCTCCGGCCTGAACGCGCCGTCGCTGGCCAACGCGCCCGCGGCCGACAGCGGCGACACCACCAAGAAGACACCCGACGACGGCGTGCCCGCCGCACCCGAATCGGCAGTGGCCGCGGTCGATCGTTCGGCCCGGCCGATGGAACTGCCCGACACGGTCTGGCCCGTGAACTACAAGCTGTGGTTCCGCCCCGATGCGGCGCTCAAGACTTTCGTGGGCCGCGCCGACGTGGAGATCGACGTGCTCAAGCCGGTCGACGCCATCGTCGTCGCCGCGCACGACCTCAACTTTGCGCGCGGGCGCACCACGCTGCGCAAGGTGTCCAAGCCGGGCGAGGTGATCCCGCTGATTCCCACGCCGCAGACGCGCGGCGACTTCGTGCAGCTGCGGCTGAACGACGGCCAGATCGCCAAGGGCAAGTACCTGCTGCACATGGAGTGGGACGGCAAGATCCAGTTCTCCGATGCCGAGTACTGCACGCCGGAAGTGATGGCGAAGAACCCGCTGTGCTCGGCCGCGTCGGGCATCTTCAAGGTGGGGCTCTCGACGCCCGAGGGCGTGAGCAGCGACGCCATCGTGACGCAGGGCGAAACCAACTTCGCGCGCCAGTGGTTCCCGGGCTGGGACGAGCCGGCCTTCCGCCACACCTTCGAGATCTCGGCCGAGGTGCCGGGCGACTGGAAGACCGTGTCCAACGGCGCGCAGACCGAGGCCGTGAAACTGCCCGACGGCTACCAGCGCGTGGCCTTCGAGAAGACGCCTTCGATGCCGATGTACCTGGCCTTCTTCGGCGGCGGCAAGTTCGACATCCTGGCCGACACCTTCAAGAACCCGCTCGATGGCAGCGACATGGCGCTGCGCTGGTTCACGCCGCCGGGCCGCTCCGACTGGGCCAAGTTCGCGATGGAGTGGACCAAGGTGTCGATGGACTACTACTACAAGTACACCGGCATCTCGCTGCCTTTCAAGAAGTTCGACACCGTGGCCGCCAACGACAGCTACGACAACAAACCCAACACCGGCTTCGGCGGCATGGAGAACTGGGGTGCGATCTTCGAGTTTGCCGATGCGGTGCTCACCAAGCCCGGCGACAAGCCCACGCTGTACTCGGTGACCGTGGTCACGCACGAGGTGGCGCACCAGTGGTTCGGCGACCTCGTCACGCTCGACTGGTGGGACAACGTGTGGCTCAACGAGTCGTTCGCGCGCTGGTTCGAACGACGCACCACGATCAAGTTCCACCCCGAGTACTACAGCTTCTCCGACTACGTGCTCGACAAGCACAACGTGATCGTGGCCGACCTGAAGCCGTCGGCCGTGCCGGTGCAGCGCAACCTGAACGACGCGGGTTCGTTCGGCTTCATCAGTCCGTCGATCTTCGTCTACAACAAGGGCAGCCACGTGCTGGAGACGATCCAGAACTACATCGGCGAAGAGGCGATGCAGAAGGGCCTGCAGATCTACCTGAAGGACTATGCGTACGGCAACGTCACGCCCACGCGCTTGTGGACCTCGCTGGAAAAGGCCACCAACAAGAAGGTCAGCGACATCGGCGACAGCCTCATCCGCCAGACCGGCGTGCCGCTGCTCACCGTGGACGCACAGTGCGCCGGCAACCGCACCTACGTGAACATCACGCAGGAGTCGTTCCCCAACCAGAACCAGTTCCCGGCCTCGACGTGGACCATTCCCGTCACGCTGGCGTACGGCGACGCGATGGAAAAGCGCGAGACCTTCGTGATGTCGAACAACGCCACGCAGGTCGAGCTGCCGGGCTGCACCGCGGTGCTGGCCGGGCCGACGGGGCAGGACTACTACGTGAGCAACTACAGCGCGCCCTCGTGGAGCAACCTGCTGGCTAAGGTGCAGAACTTCGCGGGCAACAAGCCGCTGCTGCTGAACATCGAGCGCGATGCCTTCCGCCTGCTGGGCGTGGGGCGCATCACGCAGGCGCAGTACGACCAGATCAAGGGTGTGCTCAACCTGCCGGCGCCGCTGCTCGCCAAGACGCAGCAGAGCCAGCAGAAGATGGCGGCGGTGGAGGCGGGCGGCAAGGAAGAGTACCCGCACGCGCTGCGCTTCCAGGGCAACCTGACGCTGCGCGAGAACCAGAAGCGTTGAGTTGTTGAGCCTTCTTTCGTGAATCTCGCATGTGCCGCTGGGCGTGCCTGGCGGCGCATGCGTCACCCCATTCGAATCTCATGAAAACACTTCTGAACTCTTTGCTGGCAGTGGCCTGCGTCTCGCTGCTTTCGGCCTGCGGCGCACGCGGCGGGCCCGAGACCGAGCTGGTCGGCGTCTACGCCGTCGAACGTAACGGCGTGCTCAAGGAGGTCGTCAAGATCGAGCGCGACGGCGACCGCTACATCATGCGCGACAAGGTGCGCACGCCCGAATGGAGCGAGCCCAAGATGCAGATGCAGCCGGTGACGCGCGAGCGCTGGAGCCGCATCACCACCGACACGGAGAACACGTCCTTCGTCGGCATCTCGAGCGACCAGCTCGGCATCTTCAAGGTGCCGCCCGGTTGGCAGAAGAACGGCTTCAAAACCCAGACGGGCTACTTCCTGTTCTATTCGCAGGGACCGGTGGAAGCGCACAAGCTTTGAGAGGCCGGCACCACGACAGCGCCCATCGTGCGCAGGACACTGGGTGCTTCCCGCAGCGAAATCAAGGAGGAGGCCGAAGGCCGGGGGACATTCGCGGAGGGAAGTACCCGGTGGCCTGTGCACGCGCCCTGAACAAGAGCGCCTAGTTACGGCGCAACGATCGCGCCTTCGATGCGATGGCGCTTCAACGCATCGGCCACGAAGCCCGAAGCCTTCATCTCTTCGACGAAGGCCGCAAGCAGCGCCTGCGCCTCGGCCCCCCGACTGGCCGGCGTCCCCATCGCCTGCTGGATCACCATGAAGCGCCCCGGCAGCACGCGCACCCCAGGTGCACGGGCCGCCTCGCTTTCGAGCAGCTGGCGGATGCCCGCCGCCACCTCGACCTCGCCCGCACGCAGTGCAGCGAGCGCAGGCCCCGCGCCCTGGAGGCGCACGATCTCCGCCGCCTTGATCTCGCGCGTGAGGAACAGGTCGTAGGCGCTCCCAGAGCCGACCGAGATGCGGTGGCCTTGGGCATCGACCTGCGCGTTGTCGGTCAGCGCAGAAGATTCGGGCACGAGGTAGCTGCCTTCGATCAGCACGTAAGGCGCCGTGAAGCGCAGCCCTTCGCTGCGCGCCGGATCGACCGCGAAGAAACCGATGTCGGCCTTCTCGTTCTTCACCGCGTCCACCGAGGCCGCGGCCTTCTCGAACACCACCAGCTCGATGCCCACGCCAAGGCGCCGCGCGAACTCGCGGGCCAGGTCGATCGACACGCCGACCGGTTCGCCCGTGGTGGCGTCCTTGTTGGCCAGGATCGGATTGCCGAGGTTGATCGAGGCGCGCAGCGTGCCGCTGGGCGCGAAGGCGGTCACGAGGGCGGAAGAGGGCGATGTGGTCATGGCGTCCGTTCGTCGGGAAGGCGGAAGGAGGGGATGAAGGGCGCCAGTTTACGGGCCGTGGGGCGCCGGATCAGCGTGCCGACAGGGGTTCCAGCCCCGTCTTCGCGATCGTCGGCGCCGCGGCCGGCGCGTTGAGGTAGCGGATCAGCTGGCGCGCCGCCTCGGGCTGCTTGGAGGCCGTGGCCACGCCGGCCGAGAACACCGTCACGCGCTGCACTTCGGCGGGCAGCGGGCCGATGTAGTCGATGCCCTCGATGGGCAGCAGCTCGCTCACCTGCTGCAGGCCGAGGGCCGCGTCGCCGCGCGCCACCACCGTGCCCACGCGCTCGCTGAGGATGCGCTTGCTCTTGGGCTTCACCTGGTCCTCGATGCCCAGCGTCTTGAGCAGCTCGGTCTCGTAGTAGGTGCCGCTCGCGCTCGCCGAGTAGGCGATCGACGGCGCCGCGAGCAGCGTGCGCTTGAGCGCATCGACCGTGCCGATGTCGGGCTTGGGCGCGCCCTTGCGCACCGCGAAGCCGATCGACGAACGCACCAGGTCGACCTGGCTGCCCGCCACCACCTTGCCCTGCGCCACCAGCGCATCGAGCGCGGGGCGCGCCAGGATCACCACGTCGGCGGGCTCGTTGCGGCCGAGGCGGCTGGGAATCGAATCGCTGGCGTTGCCCATCGACGCGCCGTACGCCGTCTTCACGATGCGGCCGGTGCTGCGCTCGAAGCCGGGGCGCAGCTCGTTGTAGGCGGCGGTGAAGCCGCCGGAGGTCATGACGTGGATGTCGCCTGTGGCGGCGGGTGGTGTGCTGACGCAACCGGCGAGCGCGAAGGAGGCGGCCAGCGCCAGGGCGGCGCGGCGGGTCAGGGCGGAACGGGGGAAGGCGAAGGCTGTCACGGCGTGTGTCTCCTGAAGATCGTGCCGTGCCATCGTAGGGGCCGAGGCTGTCAATCGGCCTTCAGGAAATTCGGGGTTACTACTAGCGCGAGGGCTTGGGCGGGTCCGCGTCCTTGGCGGGCGCAGCCGCCGCCGGCAGGCGCCCCCGCTTCGCCAGCCCTTCGCGCAGCAGGAACTCGACCTGCGCGTTCGCGCTGCGCAGCTCCTGGGCCGCCAGCCGCTCGATCTCGGCCCACAGGGCCGGATCGATGCGCAGCGGGTAGGACTTCTTACCGGGACTGGCCATCAGGGAACAACGACGTGGCGGCGGTGAGCGGGGGCCGTGGATGCATCAGGTGTAGAGCGTGCCCGTGTTGACCACGGGCTGGGTTTCGCGGTCCGAGCACAGTACCACCAGCAGGTTCGACACCATCGAGGCCTTGCGCTCGTCGTCGAGCACGACGAGGTTGCGCTCCGACAGCCCCTTGAGGGCGGCCTCGACCATGCCCACCGCGCCCGCCACGATCTGGTGCCGCGCGCTCACGATGGCCACGGCCTGTTGGCGCCGCAGCATCACCTGGGCGATTTCGGGCGCGTAGGCCAGGTGGGTGAGCTTGGCGTCGAGCACCTCGACGCCGGCGCTGGCAAAGCGCTGGTTCAGCTCGGCCTTGAGGGCGTCGGCCACCACGTCCAGGCCGGCGCGCAGCGTGACCTCGTCGCTTTGCAGGTCGTCGCCGCTGTCGTAGGCGTAGAGCGTGGCCAGGTGGCGGATGGCGGCTTCGGACTGGATGGCGACGAACTTGTTGTAGTCGTCGATCTCGAACACGGCCTGCGCCGTGTCGTGCACGCGCCAGACCACGGCCGCGCCGATCTCCACCGGGTTGCCGCGCTTGTCGTTCACCTTCAGCGGCGGCGTGTTCAGGTTGCGCGCGCGCAGCGAAATTTTCTGGCCGGCCTGGAACGGGTTGGTCCAGCGCAGGCCCTCGGTGCGGTCGGTGCCCTGGTACTTGCCGAAGAGCGTGAGGATGATGCCCTCGTTGGGCTTGAGCATGTACAGGCCCGGCAGCAGCGAGACGCCGACGACGATCAGCAAGATGCTCAGGGGCAGCGGCATCATCCGCCGCACGAGAACCCAGGCGCCGACCGCAAGGATCAGCAGCGCCACGGCGACGATGCCGTATCCGTTGACGGACCGGTACGGCCGCTCCCTGCGGACAGGGCGAGGGATGGACGGGGTCTGCTCGTGCATGAAGGCCTCCTGTTGAAAGTGATATCACTCTAATATCTTTTTTGAGGTCGTCAAGGCTTTCTTTCGCCCCGCCTTCGCGGGTTCGGCCGCGTCCCGCAGACACTGCGCAAATTGCGCGACGAGGGGCGGGCTGGCGCGTGGCTTGCGCTGCAGGAGGCCGATCTCGCGATGGAACGTGGCCTCGCCGAGGGACAGCATGCGCACGCCCGGCGGCAGCGGCAAGTGGGCCTCGACCCACGGCACGAGCGCAACGCCCAGGCCCTTGGAGGCCAGGTGGATGAGCCCGGAGATTTCGTCGACCTCGATGGCGTCGTTGACCACGAGGCCTTCGCGCTGGAGGAATCGTTCGACCATGCGCCCGCCGAACGATGCGCGGTCGTAGCGCAGGAACGGCTGTTCCTGCAGCAGCGTGCGCCAGTTCCTGCCCGGCACGCTCGCGGGGGCAATGAGCACATAGGGCTCGCGCACCAGGGTCTGCCAGGTCAGCTCGGGAAGAATGCCGAAAGGCGGCCGGATGATCACGGCCGCATCGATGCTGCCGGCGTCCAGGTCGTCCATCAGCCGCATCGACACGCCGGGCGAGATGTGCACGCGCAGCAGGGGGAAGCCGGCGCGCAATTTTTCGAGCGCCCGCGCCACCAGTGTCGGCTGCGCGGACGCAATGGCGCCGATGCGCAGCAGCCCGGCATTCGCAGCGTCGTCGGGCAGCTCGCCGAGCTTGGCGTAGAGGCCGCAGATTTCTTCCGCCCGTCCCAGCGTGGTCTCGCCCGCCGCATTCAAGGTGGCAGAGCGGCCTGTGCGGTCGAAAAGCGGGAACCCCAGGGATTCCTCGAGCCGCTTGATCTGGCTGCTGACGGCCGATTGCGTGAGGCCGATGCGCTCTCCCGCCGCGGCGAATGTGCCGTGGCGACACACGGCGATGAAGGTTCGAAGCTCGGTGATCATTCGGGATTCATCGAAATGGGTGGTGCTCAGCGATGAAATATATCGTTTTCGGTTATGTGGCCCGCTGCTTAGAGTTTGCTCACCCTGAACTCCTTGATCGATGAACCCCATGAGCACCCCCACTGCACGCATCCCGTTCCACCTGGCCTTTCCCGTGCGCGACATCGCCGAGGCGCGCGCCTTCTACGGCGAGTTGCTCGAATGTCCCGAAGGCCGCAGTTCGACCGAGTGGGTCGACTTCAACTTCCACGGCCACCAGATCGTGGCGCACCTGGCGCCCGACGAATGCGGCCACAAGACGCACAGCGCCGTGGACGGCCATGACGTGCCTGTGCGTCACTTCGGCGCCGTGCTGCCGATGGACCTGTGGCAGGCAATGGCCGACAAGCTCATCGCACGCCAGACGAAATTCGTGATCGAGCCCTACATCCGGTTCAAGGGCGAGCCCGGCGAACAGGCGACGATGTTCTTTCTCGACCCGTCGGGCAACGCCATCGAGCTGAAGTCCTTTGCGGACCTGGATTCGCTGTTCGCCGTCTGAAAGCGCCGACGTGAAAACAACCCACTGCCTTCTGGCGGCCGCAACGGCCGCGGCGCTCCTGCTGTGCGCCGGGCGTGCATCCGCCCAAACCGACGTGCTGAAGAAGATCAGGGAGTCCGGCGCCATCACCATGGGCGTGCGCGACGCCTCGGGCGCCATGTCCTTCACGCTGGGGCCCGGCAGCTACACGGGCTTTCACGTCGAGGTCTGCGAACGCGTCATTGCCGACATCGGGAAGGCGTTGCAGATCGGCAAGATCCACGTGAAGTACCAGCTCGTCACGCCGCAGAACCGCATGCCGCTCGTGCAGAACGGAACGGTCGACATCGAGTGCGGCACCACGACCAACAATGCGGCGCGCCAGAAAGACGTCGCGTTCGCCCCGACGCTCTATGTCGAGGGGGTTCGCATCGCGGTCAAGGCGACATCCGGCGTTGCTTCTGCGGCCCAGCTCGCCGGCAAGGCGGTGGCCGTCACGACGGGGAGCACCTCCGTCCAGCTGCTGAGAAAACTCAAGCGCGACAACGCCCCTGAGATCGCGCAGGTGTACGCCAAGGACAACAGCGAAGGGTTCCTGCTGCTCGAATCGGGCCGCGCAGAGGGCTTCGTCGCCGACGGGCAGATCCTTGCCACCTTGATTTCCAGGAGCAAGGAGCCGGCGCAGTACCGGTTGCTCGACCAGGTGCTCAGCGTCGAGCCGATCGCGATCATGATTCCCAAGGGCGATGCCGCGTTCAAGAAGCTGGTCGATCAAAGCGTCCTGGCGTTGGCAAGGAGCGGGGACGCCGCGCGGATCTACGACAAGTGGTTCATGCAGCCCATTGCGCCGCACGGCGCGAAGGTGGGACTGCCGGCCAGCGCCCTGACCAGGGCCGCCTGGGCCAACCCCAGCGACAAGCCGATGGAAGACTACGAGGTGCGATAGGGCGGCACCCGCAAGGCGACGAGGTCGAATCAGGCGATCAGGTCGAAGCAGCAGCCCGCGTAGTAAGGCTTGTCGCCGCCATCGACGAAGGGCACTTCGATCGGCTTGCCCTCGTTGCGCCACACGTCGCGCTTGCGGTAACCGGAGCGTGCCAGGTCGGCCAGCAGTTCGTCGTGGTGCTGGATGCGGTAGGCGCACACGGCCACGCCGATGCTGTTAAGCGTGTAGATCGTGCGCTCGGGGTGCACGGCCGTGGTGTTCATGACGATGCGCCGGGGCTTCACGGCGAGCGCGGAAAGAATCGCGTCCATGCGCATCGGCAGGTACTGCAGGCTGCCCGACACGTACAGCACGTCGCAGCCGCTCGCGTCGCGGTAGTCGGTGGTGAAGCCGAGCTGCCCGGTCGCTTCGCGCTTGACGGCCATCGCGCGGCCGCTCTCGACCACGCCGGGCACGTCGCAGACCGTCCAGCGCAGGGTGTCGGGGTAGCTCAGCACGCGCCGGAAGGCGTAGTACTTGATGCCGACGTGCCCGCCCAGGTCGAACACGCGCGTCAGGCCCGCATCGATGGAGCGGCCCAGCCAGAAGAGGCCGGGATAGTCGTAGAAATAGATCTGCGGGCTGTAGAGCTCGCCCGCGTCGGCGTTGGCGTAGCCGACGGCCTTGGTGGGCGGTGCGCCGGCCTCGGCCGCCTCGAAGCTCTCGAACGACCCCATGAAGAGGTTCTCGTCCGTGTTGTTCAGGAACTTGCGCCGGTAGGCGCTCTCGCGGGGCGGGAAGGTCAGCAGGCTTGAAAGCATGTCTCTCTCCTGTGGCTTTCGCATTCTGAGCGCAACCGGCGCCTTTGGGGCGATAGCCCAGTGCCGCAGGGGCGGTTACCCCGTGGGGGTTTACATGCCGCTCGCCAGTGCCGCCGCCGCCGCGCGGGTCTCCACCCCCAGCTTCTCGAAGATGTGCTCCAGGTGCTTGTTCACCGTGCGCGGGCTGGTGCCCAGGATCTCGCCGATGTCGCGGTTGGTCTTGCCCTTGGCGAGCCACGACAGCACCTCGGTCTCGCGCGGCGTGAGGGCCGCGTCGGCCAGGCGCGCGGCAGGGCCTTCACGCTGGATGGCGAACAGCAGCATGGTCTCGCCCAGCGCCGCCGCGCCCAGGTTGCGCACCGACAGGCGCATGCCCGTGGCGGTGCCGATGGCGATCGACGCACCCGGCGCCAGCGCAGGCTCCACCGACGCGGGCAGGCGCCCCGGCGCCACCGGGTCTTCGAGCGCATGCAGCCACAGCGCGGCCTGCGGCGAGCGCCAGGCGATGCGCCCGCGCGTGTCGACGAACACCACGCCCATGCCCGCCACGTCGACCGCGTCGCGCGCCATGCGCGTGATGCGGGCGTTGCGCGTGTGGGTGTGCAGCCGCGCCAGCACCTCCTGCGCGCGGATCGGCTTCACCACGTAGTCGACGCCGCCGCACTCGAAGCCCTCGACCACGTGCGCGGTTTCCGACAGGCCCGTCATGAACAGCACCGGAATGTGCGCCAGCGCTGCGTTGGCCTTGATGCGCCGGCAGGTCTCGAAGCCCGAGAGGCCGGGCATGAGGCCGTCGAGCAGGATCGCGTCGGGCACCACCAGTTCGAGCCGCTGCAGCGCGGCCTCGCCGTCGGCCGCCACCAGCACGGTGTAGCCGCTGGCCTCGAGCGTGTCGCACAGCATGCCCAGGCTGCTGGGGGCGTCGTCCACCACCAGCACGACGGGGCGTTCGGATTCATGACCGGGCGAGGGGAGTGTCTGCATCTTCTGCCAGTGCGTTGCGGAGGGTGTCGAGTTCGAAGCGCGCGACCATGCCGCGCAGCCAGGTGCAGGTGGCCGCCGCGGCGGGCGAGGCCGCGGCCAGCC
>NZ_BCUS01000037.1 GCF_001591345.1 Variovorax boronicumulans NBRC 103145
GGCGTGAGCGACGTGGTCGCCCGCGCGCTCGGCGACCGGCTCGCCACGCAGCTGGGCACCACGGTGATCGTCGACAACCGCGCGGGCGCGAGCGGCGCCATCGGCATGGACGCCGTGGCCAAGGCCGCGCCCGACGGTGCGACGCTGGGCTTCTCGGCCATCAGCCCGCTGGTGCTGAGCCCGCACCTGGGCAAGCTGCCGTTCGATCCGCTGAAGGACATCGTGCCGGTGGCCAGCGTGATGTATTCGCCCGTGCTGCTGGTGGCCACGCCGGCCAGCAAGGCGAAGGACTTTCGCGCCCTGATCGCCGAAGCCAAGGCGCAGCCCGGCGCGGTGCGCTGGGCCACGTCGGGGCCGGCCTCGCTCGGGCACATCGTGCTCGAGCAAGTGCGCGCGACGGCCGGCGTGGACATCACGCACGTGCCGTACAAGGGCGGCGGCCAGCAGCTCAACGATGCGCTGAGCGGGCAGTTCGAGATCCTGTCGACCAACGCCAGTCCGACGCTCTCGGCGCACATCCAGTCGGGCAAGCTGCGCCCGCTGGCGGCCGGCGCACCCGCGCGGCTCGACAGCCTGCCGCAGGTGCCCACGCTGGCCGAACTGGGCTACAGCGCGGCCAACATCCATTCGCTGTTCGGCGTGTTCGCGCCCGCGGGCACGCCGGCGGCGCTGGTCGCGAAGTACAACGCCGAGATCAACAAGGCGCTCGCCAGCCCCGAGCTGCGCGCCAAGCTCACGGCCACCGACAACGTGCCCGCCCCGGGCACGCCGGCCGCCTTCGCCAAGGAAATCGCCAGCGAGTTCGAAAGCAACGGCCGCATCGTGAAGGCCGCGGGCATCAAGGCCGATTGACCCCGGCGCTTGCAGGGGCGGGTTTCCCTACCTTATAGTAGGTAGATGCACGACGCTTCCACCCTGGCCCCCGGCGGCACCCGCGATCAGATCCTCGCGGTGGCGCGCGGGCTCATCGAAACCCGTTCGTACCTGGGCTTCAGCTTCCAGGACGTGGCCAACGCGGTGGGCGTGCGCAAGGCCAGCCTGTACCACCACTTTCCCACCAAGGAGGCGCTGGGCATCGCGGTGATCCAGGGCGCCACGCAGGGCTTCAAGGACTGGGTGGCGGCGCGCGCGCGCGAGCCCAAGGACGCGCTCGAATCCTATTTCCGCATGTACCGCAACACGCTGAAGGCCGGCGCCGGCCTGTGCCCCGCGGGCGCGCTGGCGCCGGGCTGGGACTGCATCAACGAAGACCTGCGCCAGGCCGTGCAGGCCCTGCGCAACACGCAGGTGATGTGGCTCACCGGCGTGCTCGGCGCGCTGGTGCCGGCGCAGGCGCAGAAAGACAACCCCGTGGCCTCGCTCGCGGCCTTCGTGTTCTCGTCGTGCCAGGGCGCGCTGCTCGCGTCGCGCATGACGGGCCGCGTCGAAGACTTCGACGACGCCATCGCGCAACTGCGGCGCGCGCTGCCGCTGGACTGACCGATCCGTTTCACCACGGGCACGCCAGGCGTGCCTTTTTTGAACCCCGAAGCCTACCGATTGGAAGGTAGTTTTTCTCCAAGGAGTGTTCCCATGAAAGCCGTGATTTCCGCCTACGCCCGTTCCCCGTTTCACTTCGCTAAGAAGGGCGCGCTGGCCGAAGTGCGCCCCGACACGCTCGCCGCCGGCGTGGTGCAGGGCCTGCTGCAGCGCACCGACCTCGACCCGGCGCTGCTCGAAGACATCATCCTGGGCTGCGCCTACCCCGAGGCGTCGCAGGGCAACAACCTGGCGCGCATCGTCGGCCTGCTGGCCGGGCTGCCGCACGAGGTGGGCGGCATGACGGTGAACCGCTTCTGCGGCTCGTCGATGCAGGCCGTGCACATCGCCGCCGCGCAGATCGAGGCGGGCATGGGCGACGCCTTCCTGTGCGTGGGCGTGGAGTCGATGACGATGGTGCCGCAGGGCGGCTTCAACTTCTCGCCCAGCCCCGAGCTGCTGGCCAGCACCGATGCCTACATCTCGATGGGCGAGACCGCCGAGAACGTCGCGCAACGCTGGAACGTGAGCCGCGCCGACCAGGAAGCACTGGCCGTCGAATCGCACCGCAAGGCGACCGAGGCGCGCGCGCAGGGCCGGCTGGCCGGCGAGATCGTGCCGGTGCGCCTGGCCTCCGGTGAGGTGGTCGATGCCGACGGCTGCATCCGCCCCTCGACCTCGGCCGAGGCGCTGGCCAACCTCAAGCCCGCGTTCCGCCCCGACGGCGTGGTGACGGCCGGCACCTCGTCGCCGCTGACCGATGGCGCGGCGGTCGTGCTGGTCACCAGCGACGCCTTCGCCGCCAAGCACGGCCTGAAGCCGCTGGCGCGCATCCGCTCGTTCGCGACGGTGGGCGTCGACCCGGCCGTCATGGGCATCGGCCCGATTCCTGCCACGCGCAAGGCGCTGGCACGCGCAGGCCTGAGCGTGGCCGACCTCGACGTGGTCGAGACCAACGAGGCCTTCTCGTCGCAGGCGCTGGCCTGCATCCGCGACCTCGGGCTCGACCCGGCCACCGTCAACCTCGACGGCGGCGGCCTGGCCATCGGCCATCCGCTGGGCGCCACCGGCGCGCGCATCACGGGCAAGGCGGCTGCGCTGCTGGCGCGCGAGAACGGCCGCTACGCGCTGGCCACGCAATGCATCGGCGGCGGGCAGGGCATCGCCACCATCCTCGAGCGCGTCTGATCGTCCGAGAATGACGGGCAACGCAACAAGGAGACTTCCATGGACAAGCTGTATCTCGAAGACCTGAAGGTCGGCGACCGTTTCCAGAGTGGCGAACACCTGCTCGACGCGGCGCAGATCAAGGCCTTCGCGCAGCAGTTCGACCCGCAGCCCTTCCACACCGACGAAGAGGCCGCCAAGAACACCTTCTTCGGCGGGCTGGCCGCGAGCGGCTGGCACACGGCGGCGCTCACCATGAAGCTGCTGGTCGACAGCGGCATCCCGCTGGCCGACGGCATCATCGGCTCGGGCGGCGAGCTGCAGTGGCCCAAGCCGACGCGGCCCGGCGACGTGCTGCATGTGGTGAGCGAAGTGGTCGACATCACGCCCTCGCGCTCCAAGCCCGGTCGCGCGATGGTCTCGATGCGCTGCCAGACACGCAACCAGCGCGGCGAGGTGCTTCAGTACTTCACGCCGAAGCTGGTGGTGCACAGCCGCACCGCGACGTCCTGAATCTCAGACGACGCGCAGGCCCAGTTCCTCGACCAGCGCGGCGGCCTGCCGGTGGGAGATGGTCGCGCCCTTGAACGGCGCGGCGTTGGCCAGCCGCAGGCCGCCCAGGTCCACGTCGCGCAGGTCGGCGCCTTCGAAGCGCGCGAGCTTCAGGTGCGCGTTGCGCAGGCTGCCGCCTTCGAAGACGGTCTCGCGGAAATCGCAACCCGAGAGATCGGCCTCCGACAGGTCGAGCTGCGCGAGCGTCTGCTTGCGGAACGACAGGCCGCGCAGGTGCGCGTCGACCAGCAGCGAATCCTTGAACACCACGCCCAGCGCCGACACCTCGCCGAAGTGCGCGCCGGTGAGCTTCACGCCCGTGAAGAGCGCCGAGGCCAGCTTGGCGCGCGCCCACTGCGTGTTGTTGAGGTCGCAGTCCTGGAAGCGCGCGTTCGTGAGGTCGGCCAAGCCGAAGTCGGCCTGGCGCGCGCGGCAGCCGACCCAGCGCGTGTCCGCCAGCTGTGCGCGGTCGAAGGTGGTTTCGGCAAAGCTGCACAGCGTGAACTGCGCGCCGCGCAGGTCGAGGCGCGACAGGTCGGCCTCGTCGAAATGGCAGCGTTCGAAATGCGGCGGCGTGTCGCGGCCCTGCAGGCAGGCCTGCAGCTCGGCGCGTGACCAGGTCTGGTCGGAAATCACTTCGGTCATTCGGGGCGGGACTCGGTCAGCGCGCGCAGCTCTGCGGGGCTGAAGCCCGCCCGGCCGCGTGCTTCGAGGTTGAAAGGCGGCTTGTGGCGCGGCGCGTCGTAGCGCGCGACCAGGGCCGGGTAGTTGGCTTCGGCGTCGAGCCCGGCGCGCTCGCACAGCCAGCGGTACCAGTGGTTGCCGATGGCCACGTGGCCCACTTCGTCGCGCAGGATGATGTCGAGGATCTCGACCGCGCGCAGCGCGTCGGGCGTGTTCACGCGCTTGAGCTTGGACTGGATCAGCGGCGTGGCGTCGAGCCCGCGCGCTTCGAGCGTGCGCGGCACCAGCGCCATGCGCGCGAGCACGTCGTCCTTGGTCTTCTCGCACATGTTCCACAGGCCGTCGTGGCCCGGAAAGTCGCCGTAGCGCCAGCCCATGGCCTGCAGGTGCGTGTGCAGCAGCGTGAAGTGCTGCGCCTCCTCGTCGGCCACGCGCAGCCAGTCGCGGTAGTAGGCCTCGGGCATGCCGTCGTAGCGCCACACGGCGTCCAGCGCGAGGTTGATCGCGTTGAACTCGATGTGGCAGATCGAATGGATCAGCGCGGCGCGGCCTTCGGGGGTGAAGGGCGAGCGCTTCTGCACGGCGGTGGCGGCCACGCGCAGCGGGCGTTCGGGACGGCCCGGCACGCCTTCATCGTCGCCGGGCGTGCGCAGGGGCTCGAGTGCTATGGAAATGGTAGCTGCCTGTGCAGCCGTGGCGCGCGTGGCGGCCACCTTGTCGTCGGGGTCTGTCAGGCGCAGCGCGGCCAGCGCGCTCAATCGGGGGTGCATCCCTACAATTCTAGTTTTGCCCCTCCGGAGACAACCACGATGGCGATTTACGAATTGGATGGCGTTGCCCCGCGCCTTGGCGAAGGCGCATGGGTCGCGGACAGCGCCCAGGTCATGGGCAACGTCGAACTGGCCGAGAACGCGAGCGTCTGGTTCGGCGCCGTGCTGCGCGGCGACACCGAGGTGCTGACCATCGGGCGCAACAGCAACATCCAGGACCTGTCGGTGCTGCACGCCGATATCGGCTGCCCGCTGACCATCGGCGACAACGTGACGGTGGGGCACCAGGTGATGCTGCACGGCTGCACCATCGGCGACAACTCGCTGATCGGCATCCAGGCGGTGGTCTTGAATAACGCCAAGATCGGCCGCAATTCGATCGTTGGCGCCGGCAGCGTCGTGACCGAGGGCAAGGAGTTTCCCGACAACTCCCTCATCATCGGCTCGCCCGCCAAGGTGGTGCGCACGCTCGACGATGCCGCCGCCGCCAAGCTGCGGCAAAGCGCCGAGCACTACGTAGAAAACGCCCATCGCTTCGCGAAGGGCCTGAAAAAAATCGCCTGACCCGCGCAGGCACAGACAGAAAGATTCCGTTTTGAGCGAGCTGCACAAATTCCTGTTCGATGGCCTGCCGGTGCGCGGCATGATCGTGCGCCTGACGGATGCGTGGCAGGAGATCCTTGCGCGGCGCGCCTCCAACACCGCCACCGGCCCGTACCCGCCGCCGGTGGCCGAACTGCTCGGCGAGATGACGGCCGCGGCCACGCTGATGCAGGCCAACATCAAGTTCAACGGCGCACTCATCCTGCAGATCTTCGGCGACGGCCCCGTGAAGGTGGCCGTGGCCGAGGCCAAGCCCGACCTGAGCCTGCGCGCCACCGCCAAGGTGATCGGCGACCTGCCGGCCGACGCGCGCCTGCCCGACATGGTCAACGTGAACAACAAGGGCCGCTGCGCCATCACGCTCGACCCGAAAGACAAGCTGCCCGGCACCACGCCGTACCAGGGCGTCGTGCCGCTGTTCGGCGACGACGGCCAGAAGCTGGGCAAGCTCAGCGACGTGCTGCAGCACTACATGCTGCAAAGCGAACAGCTCGACACCACGCTGGTGCTTGCCGCCGACGACAAGGTGGCGGCCGGCCTGCTGATCCAGCGCCTGCCCATCAAGGGCGAGGGCAACCTCGAAGGCACCTCGCAGCAGACGCACGACGAGGCGCACCAGGACCAGATCGGACGCAACGAGGAATACAACCGCATCTCGATCCTGGCGTCGAGCCTCACGCGCGACGAGCTGCTCACGCTCGACGTCGAGACCATCCTGCGCCGCCTGTTCTGGGAAGAGAAGCTGCTGCGCTTTGAACCGCAGGCCGGCCTCCTGGGCCCGCACTTCGCCTGCACCTGCGGCCGCGAGCGCGTGGCGCAGATGATCCGTGGGCTGGGGGTGGAAGAGGCCGAGGAAATCCTCGCCGAGCGCGGCGACATCGAGGTCGGCTGCGACTTCTGCGGCAAGCAGTACCGCTTCGACGCGGTCGATACCGCGCAGCTGTTCAAGCCGCTGGGCGACCAGCTGCCGGGCAGCCCGGTCGTCCAGTAGGCGCGACGCGGTTCAAGCGGGCTGCAGCGGTTGCCGCAGCACCTTGACCATCGCGGCCAGGCGCTCGTTGCCCAGGCCCGCGCGCAGCGCGCGCTCGAACTGCCCCATCAGGAAATCCGGAAAGCCCGCGTCGAGCTGCGCTTCGCGCGCCTGCTTCACGAAGAGCCGGCCCGAGCCCGCGCAGGTGGCCATCGAGCTCTCGGGCTCGCCGTACCGGCCGGCGTGGATCGCCTCGCCCTCGGCCTGGATCATTTCGCCGAGCACCGGTGAGATCGCGCCGATCATCTGCGCGAACCCGTCCACGGGCAGCCCTTCGGCCTCGCAGATGCGCACGCCGTGAAAGAACCCACTCATCGCGCCGAACATGCACGACAGCGTGGCCAGGTCCCAGGCCGCGGCGTTGCCGATCGGCTCGCCCATGTGCTGGATGTTGCCGGCGATGGCTTCGAGCAGCGGCCGGCAGGTGGCGAGGGCGCGTGCCTCGCCGGAGATGAAGAGCGGCGTGTCGGGCCGGCCGATCTGCCCCGGCGTGGCGAGCAGGGCGCCGTCGAGGTACGCCACGCCACTGAGCGCGGCCCAGTCGTCGCGCGCGTCCTGCGGCGTGCCGGTGCTCAGCTGCACCAGCACCTTGCCGCGCAGAGCGTCGTGAACGCCGGGCGCGGCGAGGATCGCGCGCGACGCCGGGTAGTCGGCCACGCAGACCAGCACGACGGGGCTCGCCTGCACGGCGGCCAGAGCGGTCGGTGCGAGCACCGTGCCCTGGTTCAACAGAGGCTTTGCGCGCTCGGCGGTACGGTTCCACACCGTCAGCGTGAACTTCGACGATTGAAGGGCGCGCGCGAGGGCAACGCCCATGGGGCCGAGGCCGATGAGGGAAACGTCGGTCATGTTGTGAGGTCCTTGGTGAGAGATCGGATCAAGCGGCAGCCGGCGTCAGGCCCTGGCCCAGCCCGCCGTCGACGGTGAGGCGTGCGCCCGTCGTGAAGGTCGCCTCGAAGGCGAAGAACAGCACCGCGCGCGCCACTTCGGCCGAGGTGCCGTGGCGCCGCATCGGCGTGATCTGGTCGCCCAGGCGCATGAACTCGGCGCGCTCCTCGGCGCTCGCGTCGGTCACGCCGAGCGTGGGCGTGTCGATGAAGCCGGGGCTCACCACGTTCACGCGGATGCCGCGCGTCACCAGCTCGGCCGCGAAGCCCGAGGCCATCGAGCGCAGCGCGGCCTTCGTGGCGCTGTAGACGCTCATGCCGTGCATGCCGCCTTCGTCCGCGATGGACGAGGTGAAGACGATGGCGCTGCCCGCCGGCATCAGCGGCGCCAGGCGCTGCACGGTGAAGAACGGACCCTTGGTGTTGACGGCGAAGGCACGGTCGTAGCCGGCCTCGGTCACCTGCTCGAAGGGCTCGAGCGACGAGATGCCCGCGTTGATGTGCAGCAGGTCGATGCGGCCGAAGCGCTCGCGCACCGTGGCGGCGAGGGCGTCGATGTCGGGCAGCGAGGCCGTGTCGGATGCCAGCACATGGGCGCGCGGGCCGAGCACGCGGCGTGCGGCCTCCAGGTTCTGCGGGTTGCGGCCGGTCACGAGCACGTCGGCGCCGCCGTCGAGTAGCGCCTGCGCGGTGGCCAGGCCCATGCCGAGGGTGCCGCCGGTGATGACGGCCTTCTTGCCTGCGTAGGGGGTGTGGGGTGTGGTGTTCATGGCCGTCGATGATCCGGATCGCACGGCTTTCGGTCGCGCACGTTCGGCCGTGGGGGAGCACAAACGGCCGACGGCAAGCGCGCCGCGCGCGGCCCATAATGTTTCGATGAGCGATACCGATCTGGACACCGATCTGCACGGGCACGGTGGCGCGGCGTCCGAGGTGGCGCTGTCGGCCGACAGCTTCGTCGCGCCGCCCGCCACCGACAGCCTGCGCGTCGACGTGCGCCAGACCCCCGGCGGCGTGGTCGGCTACGAGGCGCTGCCCGATCACCGCCTCAAGCTGCACGCGGGCGCGCCGGTGGCGGGCGCCTGCCAGTTCCACCGCTTTCTCTACACGCGCGGCGACCTCGACATCCTGCCGGCCGGCAGCACCGACATCTGGCATGAAGAGTCGCCGAGCACCTCGGTCGTGGTGCGCATGGCGCCCGCGCTGCTGGTGCGCACGGCCGACGAGATGGGCCTGCCGGCCGAGCGCGCGGTGCTCGGCGAGCGCCACCAGTTCCGCGACCCGCAGATCGAGCACATCGCCTGGGCGCTCGACGCCGAGCGGCGCGCGGGCTTTCCCAACGGCCGGCTCTACACCGACAGCCTGGGCACCGCGCTCGCGGTGCAGCTGATCGCGGCCGGCCCGCAGGTGGCGCCGTCACCTGTACAGGGGCTGACGCGGTTGCAGCTGAAACGCGTCACGGAGTTCATCGAGGCGCACCTGGACGGCGACCTGTCGCTGGCCGCGCTGGCCGAGGTCGCAGGCCTGAGCGCCTCGCACCTGAAGACGCAGTTCAAGCGCTCCACTGGCCAGGCGGTGCATGCCTACGTGGTGCATCGCCGCGTCGACCGCGCGCGCAGCCTGCTGCTGAACAGCGAGCTGCCCGCCAGCCTCGTGGCGCTCGAGAGCGGCTTCTCGCACCAGAGCCACATGGCGCGCTGCATGCGCCGCGTGCTGGGCCTCACGCCCGGCGAGGTGCGGCGCGCGACCTGAGCTCAGCGCGCTTCGTCGTCGAAGCCGCCGAATGCGATGTCGGGCGCGCTGGTGTTGTGCTTGGAGGGCAGGCTGCGGCCGAAGCGCACTTGCGTGGCGTTCAGCGTCTTCACCTCGGGCAGCGGCAGCGCCTGCTCCGCCGCCTGCGGCGAGGCCTGCCAGCGCACCTCGCTCATGTCGGCGTTGTCGGGCGCCACGTACATCGAGCGCAGCACCGCGAAGGGTTGCTTCGCACTTGCTGTGGGTTGGGAGAGCGTCACGTCGAGCGCGGTGCGGGTGCGGCTGATCTCGGTCACGCGCGCCACAGCGCTGCCGCCGTCGGTGAAGCGCAGGTGGATGGCCAGCGGTTTCGGCACGACGCGGATCGACGCGATGTCCACCACCGGTCGCCCGGCCTGCACGACCGGGCCGAGCAGGAACGACGAACCGTACACGCCGTCGCCGAAGCGCGCCTCGGGCAGCGGCTTGAGGCGCCAGTAGCCGTCGGACGGGTACAGCACGATGGCCTCGAGCGCCTTGCCGTTTTCCTTCTTGAATACCTGCAGCAGGTGAAAGCCGCGGTCGTGGCGCGCGCCGACCTGCACCGGCACGCGCGCCGGACGCCAGAAGGTCGGCAGCGTCATGCCGACGATGCGCCACTGCGCGTTGTCGAGCAGCACGACGGTGCGTTGCTTGAAGCGGTGCGCCGGGTCGGTGGGGTGCGCGCCGCCGTCGAAATTGCAGCCCGAAAAATCGGGCGCGGTGACGTCGTTGCCGATGCTGCCGAGGTAGCTGGGCTGCAGTGCTTCGATGCGCAGGCGGCGGATGCCGTCGCCGCGCAGCACCATCGACACGTTGTCTTCCTCGGCGCAGGCCGTGGGGGTGGTGGCGTTCTCGACGGTGGCGGCAACGGGGGCCGCAGAAGCCGCGCCGGAGGTCAGCAGCAGGGCGAGGAAAGTGGCGGCGGGAGCGCGCGAGGCAAGGCGCGCAGCAATCGAAACGGGCATCGGGTCTCCGTTAAAGGGGAGAGGGCGCGCGAACGCGCAGGAGCCGAAAGGCTCAGGTGGGGTCGCGGCGCGCCATCAGGTCGCTGAAGAGCTTATGTTCGCATTCCGGGTCGGAGCACTTCTCGCAAGGCCATGTCCACGAGGCGGGCTTGGCGTCTCGGCGGGTGCGCGTGCGGGCACGGCCTTCGCTGCCGGCGATGGTGTTGATCGCATTCCAGGCATTCGCCAGCCGTTCTCCACCGCTGCCATGCACCACGGCGTACGAGAGCCCGGCGCGCGAGAGCGCGGCGCGCACCAGCGTGTCGGTCGGCTGGCGCGCATGCGGGCCGTCGCGCATGTCGTCGGCCACCCAGGGCAGGTCGAGCGCGGTGAGCAGCGTGATGGCATAGCGCCGCTGCGCGGCCAGGGCGCTGTCGTAGAGCGAGGTATCGGCGAACAGCTGCTCGCTGTAGACCGCCGTCATGAGCGCCGTGGTGTCGGCCACCACCACGCCCGTGGCGGCGGCGGCGTCGATGCGGCGCCTCTGTTCGTCGGCGATGACCTGCTGCTCGTCGGGGCGCGGCGTGCGGCCTTCGCGTTCGCACCATTCGCGCAGGTACTCGCCCACCAGCGTGACGGGCGTGCCGCGGTCTTGCAGGCGCTGTGCGATGGCGCGCGAGAGCTCGGTCTTGCCCGTGCTCTCGGCGCCCACGAGTGCGATGACGCAGCCGGTCGGCAGGTTCGGCGTCATGCCGGCACCGCCTTCGTCGTGGCCTTCGGCAGGCGTCGCTGCCATGCCAGGAAGCCGGCCACGCTGAGCACGGCGAACACCGCGTACAGCGCTGTCGTGAGCCACAGGCCTTTGTGGATGAACAGGCCCACGCTGACCACGTTCACGGCCAGCCAGATGAGCCAGTTCTCGATGAACTTGCGTCCGAGCAGGAACTGCCCGACCAGGCTCAGGCCGGTGACGAAGCCGTCCCACCAGGGCACGTCGGTGTTGGTGAAGCGGCGCAGGAAGAGGGCGACCACGGGCCACGCAATGGCGCAGGCCACGAGGGCGTACGCGGTCCCGCGCGGCGACAGCCGGCTGACCCGCAAGGCGCTGCCCTCGGCGCGAAAGCCGCGCAGCCATTGCGCCCAGCCCCACAGGGCGACGAAAGCGAAGAAAACTTGAAGGGCGGCGTCGCCGTAGATGCGCGCGTTGGCGAACACCACCACGTAGAGCAGCGAGCTGACGATCGCCAGCGGCCAGCCCCAGTGGATCTCGCGCATGTTGCAGCCGACCATCACGAGCGCGAGCGCGGAGGCCACGAGCTCGAGCCAGGTGACGGGAGAACCCCACAGCGCAAAGGCGGAGGCCGAAAGGAACTCGGGGAGGAGGTTCACACCGAGGCTGTGCGTCTTTCGGGTCGCTCCGTGAACCTCACGCGGTCTGGTCGTGGGACACCGCGGAACCGGCTTTGCCGGGCCGCTGGTGTCGCCCCCTGGAAGGGGGTTGGCGAAGCGACACGAAGTGCGCGGAGACTGGGGGTCATCCGATTACCTCGCGATCTGCACGAAGACTTCGTTCGGTTTGACCATGCCGAGTTCCGCGCGGGCGCGTTCCTCGACCATCTCGAGGCCGTCTTTCAGGTCATTGACTTCGGACGCAAGCCGCTCGTTGTTGAGGGCGGCCTTGGCGTTGGCGTCCTTCTGGTCGGCCAGCTGGGTTCTGAGCTGGGCGACCTCGCGCACGCTGCCGCGCCCGTTCCACAGCTGCCACTGCAGGATGACCAGCAGCAGCACCAGGATGAGAGGAGGGACGAAGCGCGCGCGCATGCAGGCTGCGAGGCGCTACTTGAGGTTGTAGAACGCGCCGCGGCCCGGGTAGACGGCGATGTCGCCGAGGTCTTCTTCGATGCGCAGCAGCTGGTTGTACTTGGCGATGCGGTCCGAACGCGACAGCGAACCGGTCTTGATCTGGCCGGCGTTGGTGCCCACGGCGATGTCGGCGATGGTGCTGTCTTCGGTTTCGCCCGAGCGGTGCGAGATGACGGCCGTGTAGCCCGCGCGCTTGGCCATCTCGATGGCGGCGAAGGTTTCGGTCAGCGTGCCGATCTGGTTGATCTTGATCAGGATCGAGTTGGCGATGCCCTTGTCGATGCCTTCTTGCAGGATCTTGGTGTTGGTGACGAACAGGTCGTCGCCCACCAGCTGCACGCGCTTGCCCAGGCGTTCGGTCAGGTGCTTCCAGCCGTCCCAGTCGCCTTCGTGCATGCCGTCTTCGATGCTGATGATCGGGTACTTGTCGACCCAGGTCGCGAGCATGTCGGTCCAGCTCTCGGCCGTGAGCGACAGGTTTTCGCCCGACAGCACGTACTTGCCGTCCTTGTAGAACTCGCTGGCCGCGCAGTCCAGGCCCAGGGCGATCTGTTCGCCGGCGGTGTAGCCGGCCTTGTCGATGGCTTCCAGGATCAGCTGGATGGCCGCTTCGTGGCTCTCGACGCTGGGTGCGAAGCCGCCTTCGTCGCCCACGGCCGTGCTGATGCCGCGGTCGCCCAGGATCTTCTTCAGGGCATGGAACACTTCGGCGCCGTAGCGCACGGCCTCGCGGAAGCTCTTGGCGCCCACGGGGATGATCATGAACTCTTGCAGGTCCAGGCTGTTGTTGGCGTGCGCGCCGCCGTTGATGACGTTCATCATCGGCACCGGCAGTTGCATGCCGCCCATGCCGCCGAAGTAGCGGTACAGGGGCAGGCCCGACTCTTCGGCCGCGGCGCGGGCCACGGCCATCGACACGGCGAGCGTGGCGTTGGCGCCCAGGCGGGCCTTGTTGTCGGTGCCGTCCAGGTCGATCATCGTGCGATCGAGGAAGGCCT
Organism: Variovorax boronicumulans NBRC 103145; assembly: GCF_001591345.1. Classification (GTDB taxonomy): domain Bacteria; phylum Pseudomonadota; class Gammaproteobacteria; order Burkholderiales; family Burkholderiaceae_C; genus Variovorax; species Variovorax boronicumulans. Next base: position 12,790 of record NZ_BCUS01000037.1, read on the forward strand.
GTTCGCTGGCGTCCAGGCCCAGCACGGCCTCCGAGATCTCGGTGTTGATGTTCTCGACGGCCTTCAGCACGCCCTTGCCGAGGTAGCGGCTCTTGTCGCCGTCGCGCAGCTCGATGGCCTCGCGCGAACCGGTCGAAGCGCCCGAGGGCACGGCCGCACGGCCCATGGTGCCCGACTCGAGCAGCACGTCGCACTCGACGGTGGGGTTGCCTCGGCTGTCGAGAATTTCGCGGCCGACGATGTCAACGATTGCACTCATCTCTATCTCTTTCTCTGGGTCTCTTGGTGGAGTGGACTGGCAAAAAACGGAATCAAAGGCCTTCGACCGCGATCATGTTCATGATGGCGGCGCCGGCACGCGCTTCACGCGCTTTCAGGTATTCGGGCGTCTCGTAGAAGGCCTTGGCCTTCTCGAAGCTGGGGAATTTGAGCACGACGACGCGGGTGGGCTTCCAGTCGCCTTCGAGCGGCTGCACCTGGCCGCCGCGCACGCAGACTTCGGCGCCGTGCGCCTGCATCGCGACGCTCGACCACTTCTTGTATTCCTCGTACTGCGTCGGGTTGGTGACTTCGACGTGGGCAATGACGTAACCGCTGCTCATGCTTGAAAACTGTCCTCGAGGAATGCGTTCTTCTTGGTGACCCGGTCGAGCGCGACGAGCGTCTCGAGCAGGGCCTTCATGTGCTTGAGCGGCACGGCGTTGGGGCCGTCGCTCAGGGCTTTGTTCGGATCGGGGTGCGTCTCCATGAAGAGACCGGCCACGCCCACGGCCACGGCCGCGCGCGAGAGCACCGGCACCATCTCGCGCTGGCCGCCCGAGCTGGTGCCCTGGCCGCCGGGCAATTGCACCGAGTGCGTGGCATCGAACACCACGGGCGCTTTCGTCTCGCGCATGATCGCCAGCGAGCGCATGTCCGAGACGAGGTTGTTGTAGCCGAAGCTGGCGCCGCGTTCGCAGGCCATGAAGCTGTCTTCGTCCAGGCCGGCTTCCTTGGCGGCAGCGCGGGCCTTGTCGATCACGTTCTTCATGTCGTGCGGCGCGAGGAACTGGCCCTTCTTGATGTTCACCGGCTTGCCCGACTGCGCCGCGGCATGGATGAAGTCGGTCTGGCGGCACAGGAAGGCGGGCGTCTGCAGCACGTCGACCACCTTGGCGGCCTCGGTGATGTCCTCGTGGGTGTGCACGTCGGTCAGCACGGGCAGGCCGAGTTCACGCTTCACCTTGGCCAAAATTTCGAGGCCCTTGTCGCGACCCGGGCCGCGAAAGCTCGTGCCCGAGGAGCGGTTGGCCTTGTCGAAGCTGCTCTTGAAGATGAACGGGATGCCCAGCGACGCCGTGATTTCCTTCAACGTGCCGGCCGTGTCCATCTGCAACTGTTCGGATTCGACCACGCACGGGCCGGCGATCAGGAAGAAAGGCTGGTCCAGCCCGATGTCGAATCCGCAAAGCTTCATGCCACTGCCTTGAGCGTCTTGTTGGTGCTGCCCGCGCCCTTGTCCTTGTGGTCGAGCGCCGCCTTGATGAAGGCGTTGAACAACGGATGGCCGCCCCACGGCGTTGACTTGAACTCAGGGTGGAACTGCACGCCCATGAACCACGGGTGCACGTTCTGCGGCAGCTCGACGATTTCGGTGAGGTGTTCGCGCTGCGTGAGCGCCGAGATCACGAGGCCGGCGTTGCGCAGCTCGTCCAGGTAGTTGACGTTGGCTTCGTAGCGGTGGCGGTGGCGCTCGGTGACCACGTCGCCGTAGATGCTGTGTGCCAGCGTGCCGGGCGAGACGTCGGAGCTTTGCGCGCCCAGGCGCATGGTGCCGCCGAGGTCGGACTTCTCGTCGCGCGTCTTCACGGTGCCGTCGCGGTCCTTCCACTCGGTGATCAGCGCGATCACGGGGGTGGGTGTTTCCGGGTCGAACTCGGTGCTGTTGGCGTTCTTCAGGCCAGCCACGTGGCGGGCGTACTCGATGGTGGCGACCTGCATGCCCAGGCAGATGCCCAGGTAGGGCACCTTCGATTCGCGGGCGAAGCGGGCGGCCGAGATCTTGCCTTCCACGCCGCGCTGGCCGAAGCCGCCGGGCACAAGGATGGCATCGTATTTCGCCAGGCGCGACACGTCTTGCGCCGTGATGGTCTCGGAGTCGATGTAGTCGATCTTCACGCGCGCATGGTTCTTCATGCCGGCGTGGCGCAGCGCCTCGTTGAGCGACTTGTAGCTGTCCGACAGGTCGACGTACTTGCCGACCATGGCGATCGACACTTCCTGTTGCGGATGCTCGACCTCGTACACAAGCTCGTCCCAGCGCGTGAGCTTGGCGGGCGGGGTGTTGATGCGCAGCTTGTCGCAGATCAGGCCGTCCAGGCCCTGTTCGTGCAGCATGCGGGGCACCTTGTAGATGGTGTCCACGTCCCACATGGAGATCACGCCCCATTCGGGCACGTTCGAGAACAGCGAGATCTTCGCGCGCTCGTCGTCGGGGATCGGGCGGTCGGCGCGGCACAGCAGGGCGTCGGCCTGGATGCCGATGGCGCGCAGTTCCTTGGCGGTGTGCTGCGTGGGCTTGGTCTTGAGCTCGCCGGCGGCGGCGATCCAGGGCACGTAGCTCAGGTGCACGAAGGCCGAGTTGTTCGGGCCCATGCGCAGGCTCATCTGGCGCACGGCTTCCAGGAAGGGCAGCGACTCGATGTCGCCCACGGTGCCGCCGATTTCGACGATGGCCACGTCCACTTCATGCGCCGTGCCGATGCCGGCGCCGCGCTTGATGTATTCCTGGATCTCGTTGGTGATGTGCGGAATGACCTGGACGGTCTTGCCGAGGTAGTCGCCGCGGCGTTCCTTCTCGAGCACGGTCTTGTAGATCTGGCCGGTCGTGAAGTTGTTGGCCTTGCGCATCCGCGTGTTGATGAAGCGCTCGTAGTGGCCGAGGTCGAGGTCGGTCTCGGCGCCGTCATCGGTGACGAACACTTCGCCATGCTGGAACGGTGACATCGTGCCGGGGTCGACATTGATGTACGGATCGAGCTTGATGAGGGTGACTTGGAGGCCGCGCGATTCGAGGATCGCGGCGAGCGAGGCGGAGGCGATTCCCTTGCCAAGGGAAGATACGACACCACCGGTGACGAAGACAAATTTGGTCATGCCAGTTCCGGACGCGTGAATCCGGGCAGTGGGAAATTGCGATTATAGGTGTCCCCTTTGTGCCTCCACGGCCGAAGGCCATCCGGTTCCTGATCTTGTCGGTATGTGAGCAACAATATGTCCCATGCAAGATCTCGCCGGCAAACACATCGTCCTCGGACTCACAGGGGGCATCGCCTGCTACAAATCGGCCGAGCTGTGCCGCCTGCTCGTGAAGGCGGGCGCCACCGTCCAGGTCGTGATGACCGAGGCGGCCGAGCAGTTCATGACGCCGGTCACCATGCAGGCGCTCTCGGGGCGCACCGTCTACACCTCGCAGTGGGACGCCCGCGAGCCCAACAACATGCCGCACATCAACTTGAGCCGCGAGGCCGATGCGATCGTGTTGGCGCCCTGCAGCGCCGATTTCATCGCGCGGCTGGTGCAGGGCCGCTCCGACGAGCTGCTGAGCCTGCTGTGCCTGGCACGCCCGACCGACCGCGTGCCGCTCTTGATCGCCCCGGCCATGAACCGCGAGATGTGGGCCCATCCGGCCACCCAGCGCAACCTGATGCAGGTGTCGGCCGACGGCGCGACCGTGCTGGGCGTGGGCAGCGGCTGGCAGGCCTGCGGCGAAACCGGCGACGGGCGCATGCTCGAACCGGCGCAGCTGCTCGAGGACATCACGGCCTTCTTCCAGCCCAAGCTGCTGGCGGGGCAGAAGGTGCTCGTCACGGCCGGCCCGACCTTCGAGGCGCTGGACCCGATTCGCGGCATCACCAACCATTCGTCCGGCAAGATGGGTTTCGCCATCGCCCGCGCGGCGCGCGAGGCCGGTGCCGAGGTCACGCTGGTGGCCGGCCCGGTGCACCTGCCGACGCCGCGCGGCGTGAGCCGCATCGACGTGCTGTCGGCACAGGAGATGCTCGAAGCCACCACCCGTGCTGCGCAGGTAGCTAGCATTTTTGTAGCAACGGCCGCCGTGGCCGACTGGCGCCCGGCGACGCACAGCGACCAGAAGATCAAGAAGGACGGCAGCGGCCAGACGCCGGTGCTGCACTTCGTCGAGAACCCCGACATCCTGCTCACGGTGGCCAAAAGCGAACGCGCACAGGCCAGGAAGCTGTTCTGCGTGGGCTTCGCCGCCGAGAGCGAGAACCTCGCCGAGCACGCCAAGGCCAAGCGCGAGCGCAAGGGCATTCCGCTGCTGGTGGGCAACATCGGCCCGCTGACCTTCGGGCAGGACGACAACGCCTTGCTGCTGGTGGACGCGAAGGGCGTGCGCGAGCTGCCCCGCGCGCCCAAGCTCCGGCTGGCGCGCGAGTTGATGATGGAGATTGCAGCGCGACTTCCTGATTGGAGGGCCTGATGAACACCGAATCCAACACACCACCCAACGGCGACTTCGCCCGCTACGTGGAGCAGCTGTCGGCGCGGGCCGGCCAGTCGGCCCGCGTCCCGGGCAAGGAGTCCGAGCACGGGCTGGACGTCGGCATGACGCCTTCGCCCGGCGCGCAGGGCACCGTGGCCACGCGGCGCGAATCGCCGGGTGGCGAGGCCGCGAAGGCAGACGGCAGCAAGGCCATCCCCCTGGGCACGCTCAAGGTGCTGGCCGGCATGGGGGCGATGGTGTTCCTGGTGCTGTGGGCCATCGGCGTGCCGCTCTCCGTGCTGGTCCTGGGCGCGGCCGCGGCGGCCTGGTTCGGCAAGCGTTTTCTCAAGGGGCTCAACCTGAGGCCCGGGGTCGCCAAGTGGCAGCAGGTGCTCGAAGAGGCCGCCCGCAGGCAAAAAGAACAGCAACAGAAATAAACAAGGCAGCAAGTCAGTGAAAGTAGACGTCCGAATCCTCGATCCGCGCATGGTGGATCAATTGCCCGCGTATGCCACCCCCGGAAGCGCCGGCCTCGACCTGCGGGCCTGCCTCGATGCCCCGGTCACGCTCGAACCCAATGCCTGGCAACTGGTGGGCACCGGCATCGCGATCCACCTGGCCGATCCGGCCTATGCGGCGCTGATCCTGCCGCGCTCGGGCCTGGGCCACAAGCACGGCATCGTGCTGGGCAACCTCGTCGGCCTGATCGACAGCGACTACCAGGGCGAGCTGAAGGTCAGCGCCTGGAACCGCAGCAACACGCCCTTCGTGCTGCAGCCGATGGAGCGGCTCGCGCAGCTGGTGATCGTGCCGGTGGTGCAGGCGCAGTTTCGCGTGGTCGCCGAGTTCGAGGCCTCGCAACGCGGCGAGGGCGGCTACGGCTCGACGGGCAAGCACTGAGCCTTTGCCCCAGCAAAGCTGAAGGGCACCTGAGTATCCAAGGCGTAAAGAACGGAACCGCCGGCGCGTGGTTCGTCTCGAAGGTTTCAGCGTGTGTCTTTCGTCATCGCGGCTTCGGCTGAGGCGTTAGACACAGGCAGGCATGCAGCCCGTCCGGGCGCGTGCTGTTTTCTTCGAGGAGCCTCTTTCATGAACATCTCAATGCGCTTCATTTCCGTCACGGCGTCCGTGCTCGCACTGGCCACGCTCACGGCCTGTGTCGCGCCGGCCCCGGTCTACCAGACCTCGCGCTACCCCTACCAGGCCCCGCCGCGGGCGATCCAGTACCAGGAAGCCGCCTACGTCGAGTACGGCCACGTGGCCAACATCGAGGTACTGCGCAGCGAAACCGCAGGCGTCGGCACCACGGGTGGCGGTGCCATCGCGGGCGGCCTCATTGGCGGCGTGGTGGGCAACCAGTTCGGACGCGGCAACGGCCGTGCCGCAGCCACTGCGCTCGGCCTCGTGGGCGGCGCCTTGCTGGGCAACACCATCGAGGCCCAGCAGAACGGCCCGCGCGCCTACGAGAGCTACCGCGTCTCGGTGCAGACCGACCGCGGCGGCTACCGTGCCTTCGACGTGCAAAACCCGGGCGACCTGCGCATCGGCGACCGCGTGCGCATCGACAACGGGCACATCTCGCGCATGTAAGCGGTCGGCCGCGCGCGCAAAGAAAAAAGCCGGGCACTGCCCGGCTTTTGCTTTGTGGAGTGGCGTGGTTTCAGTGCAGCATCTGGCCGCCCGGCGCCATCGGCGGGACCTTGAAGAAGGCGGTGCCTGCCGTGCCGCGGCCGACTTCTTCTTCGGTGGCTTCACGCACCGAACGCACCGTGATGTCCAGGCGGATCGCGATGCCCGCCAGCGGGTGGTTACCGTCGAGCACGAGGTGGTCGGGATAGATCTCGGCCACGGTGTAGATCGCGTCCTTGGGCATGGCCTCGCTCACGCCCTTGGGCAGGGCGGAGCCGTCGAAGGTCATGCCTTCTTCGGTGCCTTCGGGGAACAGCGAACGCGGCTCCAGGAAGAGCAGCTGGTCGTTGAAGTCGCCGAAGCCCTGCTCGGGCTCGATCTGCAGTTGCACGCGCGCGCCGGGCTCATGGCCCTGCAGGGCGGCCTCGATCACGTCGAAGAGGTCGTCGCCGCCCACCATGAATTCCACCGGCTCGTCGAGCACGTCCAGCACATCGCCGAGCGTGTCTTTCATGGTCCAGGTCAGGCCGACCACGCATTGTTCAGAGATTTCCATTGCAGAATTCTCCCATGGAGATCAATCAACCGCTGCCTTTGCTTGGCGGCCTGAGTCCCGCGCAGTTCATGCGCCGGTACTGGCAAAAGAAACCCCTGCTGATCCGGCAGGCCGTTCCCTCGATGGTGCCACCGATCGACCGCCCCGCGCTGTTCGCGCTGGCGGAGCGCGAGGGCGTCGAGTCGCGCCTCATCCGGCATGGGAAGGCCGGCTGGTCGCTCAAGCACGGCCCGCTGACCCGCCGCGCGCTGCCGCCGCTGAAGCAGCCGGGCTGGACGATGCTGGTGCAGGGCGTCGACCTGCACCACGACGGCGTGCACGAGCTGCTGCGGCAGTTCCGCTTCCTGCCCGACGCGCGCCTGGACGACCTGATGATCAGCTACGCGAGCGACACCGGCGGCGTCGGCCCGCATTTCGACAGCTACGACGTGTTCCTGCTGCAGGCGCAGGGGCGGCGCCGCTGGTCCATCGGCAAGCAGTCCGACCTGCGGCTGCAGCCCGACGTGCCGCTCAAGGTGCTCGAGCACTTCGAGCCCGAGCAGACCTTCGTGCTCGAGCCCGGCGACATGCTTTACCTGCCGCCCAAGTACGCCCACGACGGCGTGGCGGTGGGCGACGACTGCATGACGTACTCGATCGGGCTGCGCTCGTCTGCCGTGGGCGAGCTGGGCGCCGACCTGCTGGCGCGCGTGGCGCAGGCCTATGCCGAAGATCTGGAAGACGCGGGCCCGGCCGAACTGGCGCGTTATCGCGACCCATCGCAACCTGCCGTCGAGGCCCCGGCCGCGATGCCGGCCGCGCTGCAGGATTTCGCGCGCAAGGCCGTCGAGGCCGCGCTGCGCGACCCCGACGCCATCGACCGCGCGCTGGGCGAATCGCTCACCGAGCCGAAGGCCAACGTCTGGTTCGGCGAGGGCAACGAAGTGCCCGAGGTGCTGCGCGAGGTCGCGCTTGATCGCCGCACGCGCATGCTCTACGACGCGCGGCACATCTACATCAACGGCGAGAGCTTCCGCGCGAGCGGGGCCGACGCCACGCTGATGCGGCGGCTGGCCGACCAGCGCGCGCTCGGTGCGCGCGAGCTGGCCCGCGCCAGCGAGGGCGCGCGGGCGCTGCTGGGCGAGTGGTGCGAGGCGGGCTGGCTGCATGCCGAATGAAGGCGCCGTACCGGCCCTGAGCGAAGGCCGCTTCGATGGTCGCGAGGCGTTCGCCGACCTCGTTCGCGGGGCTTTGTCCGCCGCCGCGCACCAGGGCTGGAACGAGATCGTCTTCAGCGACCCCGACTTCGCCGACTGGCCGCTGGGCGAGCGCGCCAGCATCGAGGCGCTGCAGGCCTGGTCGGCCAGCGGGCGCCGCCTGTTGCTGCTGGCAGGGCGCTTCGACCTGATCGAGCGCGGCCATGCGCGCTTCGTGACGTGGCGCCGCACCTGGGACCACATCGTCGAATGCCGCGCGGCAGGCCGCTCAGGCACGGCCGAGGAGGTGCCCAGTGCCTTCTGGACGCCCACTTGGTGCCTGCACCGCATCGACCCCGAGCGCAGCCGCGGTGTCTGCAGCAGCGAGCCGCGTGCGCGGCGCGACCTGCGCGAAAGCCTCGACGAGCGCTGGCGCCAGGGGCGACCGGCCTTTCCCGCCTCCACGCTCGGCTTGTAAGCCAATGCCGCAAATACACCCCCGCGACATATCCGGGCGGGGTTGGCGGTCTAGAATTTTTTGGTTCCAGACCTTCATTGCCAAAGGAGTCCTCATGAAGAAGTCGTCGTCCGTCCTGATTGCCTCGTTGATCGCCGCTGCCGCCCTGGTGGCCTGCGGAAAGAAAGAGGACGCCGCCCCCGCGGTCGTGACCCCGCCGCCCGCTCCCGTGACCGAACCCGCACCCGCCGCACCGCCAGCCGCCGCGCCTGCATCGGCACCGTCGGCCGCCGCCTCGTCGGCCCTGGACGCCGCCAACGCCGCGACCGAAGCCGCCAAGAAGGGCGAGGCACCGAAGCAGTAATTCCGCTGCAGGTCCGCACCATGCAAAAAGCCGCCCTCGGGCGGCTTTTTCATTGGGGGAGGGCGATGCCCCGCCTGCTCAGACGTCGAGCCAGGGCGAGCCCTCGGCGGCGGTCGCCGTGAGCATCTCGGCCTCGTCGCCGCCCAGTGCCTCGGCCATGAGGCGTCGCACGATCTCGGGCCGGTTGTTCTGCTCGCTCAGGTGCGCCGCGACCACGTGGCGCAGCCCGTCGTGAAGCACGGCACGCGCGATCTCGGCGGCCGCGGTGTTCGACAGGTGGCCGTAGTTGCCGCCCACGCGCTGCTTCAGGAACGACGGGTAGGCCGAGCCGGCGAGCAGATCGCTGTCGTGGTTGAACTCCAGCAGCAGTGCATGCGCGCCGCGCAGCCGGGCCAGCACATGGCTGGTGGCGTGGCCCAGGTCGGTCAGCACGCCCAGCGTGCGGTTGCCGTCGGTGCAGCGCAGTTGCAGCGGCTCGCGGGCGTCGTGGGGCACGGTGAAGGGCTGCAGGCAGAGGTCGCCGACGGTGAACTCGGCGTCGTCGCGCGCCAGGTGCAGGCGGCCTTCGTAATCGCGCCCGCCGGTGGCAAGCCACGTGCCTTCGCTCATCCAGACGGGGATGCGGTCGCGCAGCGACAGGGCATGGGCGCAACCGATGTGGTCGCCATGCTCGTGGGTGATGAAGACGGCGTCGAGGTCTGCGGCAGCCAGGCCCGCCTGGGCCAGGCGCCGGTCGAGCTGGCGGATGCCGAAGCCGCAGTCGACGAGGAGGCGGGTGGTGCGGCCGGCGCTGGTCGTTGCTTCGACCAGCGCGGCGTTGCCCGTGCTGCCGCTGCCGAGGCTTCGGAAGCGGAGCATGGGGCTTACTTCAGGTCGTCGGCAATGACCTTGACGATGCGCTGCGCGTTGGCCGAGGTTTCGGGCGCGCCGGCGTCGTTCAGAACCGAGACCGTGGTGGCTTCGCCCTGGCTCTTGACCGAGATGCGGAACTTGATCGGCGCTTCGTCCTTCTTGGAGCTGAACAGCTTGCCGAAGAAGCCGTCGTCCTTCTTGTCGGGGTTCGGCGTCACGTAGCGCACGTAGTAGGTGCCGGCGCTGCGATCGCGGTCTTCGACGGTGAAGCCGGTGCGGTCCAGGGCCAGGCCGACGCGGCGCCATGCGCGGTCGAAGCCTTCGCTGATCTGCACGACCGGCTGGTTGCCGACGGTGGCCACGGTGGCGGTCTTGGGCGCCGCGGTGGTCGCGGCGAGGATCTTCGACTGCTCTTGCGACACACCGAGCTTGACCATCAGGCGGCGCAGGAACTCGGTCTCGAGCTCAGGATCGCTCGGGCGGGGCTGCCACACGGTCTGGTCCTGGCGGGAGTTGTTGTAGACCTCCTGCATGCCGCGGTGGCTGACGAAGATCTCGGTGCCGTTGGTGCTGCGCTCCAGGCGGGTGCGGAAGCGATCGAGTTCGCCGGTCGAGTAGACCGAGTCGACCAGCTTGCCCAGCGTGCCGCGGATGATGTCCTGCGGCAGCTTGGCGCGGTTCTCGGCCCAGTCAGTTTCCATGATGCCCAGGTTGCGCTGGTCGGTGGTCAGCAGGAAGCCGTTTTCCTGCCAGAAGTCCTTGACGGGCTCCCAGAGCTGGTCGGGCGTGCGGTTGATGACGATCCAGCGCTGCGTGCCCGAGCGTTCCATGCGCACGTCGCCGATGTTGGCCACGGCGGTGGGGATGCCCGGTGCGTTCGCGATGCCGGCCTGGTAGGCGTTGGCGGTGACGGCGCCGCCCGGCACTGCGTAGCGGTTGTCGCGCGAGAGCTGGGAAAGGTCGGGTGGGACTTCGAGCGTCGGGGCCTTGCCTGCGCTCTTGTAGTCGATCTTGTCGCTCTCGAGGACGGAGCAGGCGGCGAGGCTGGCAACGAGGGCCAGCAGTGCAAGTCGCGAAATGTTCTTCAACGTCGTCTTCCTTGGTGGAATGGTTCGGTCAATCGATGGGCCCCAGCGCCCCGCCCTCTCTGAGCACCGTTGCGGCAAAAGGTTGCTTGACCTTGCTGCGAACAGGGGGAAAGGGCGGACGGGAGGCGGTGTGATCGGTGGGGAAACCCGGGCTCGGTCAGTCCTTGAGCAGGCCGGTGGCGCGCAGGGCGCCCTCGACCGCCGGGCGGCTCGCTTCGCCGAGTTCCGTGAGCGGCAGCCGCAGGGCGCCGCCGCACAGACCCAGGCGGGCCATGGCCCACTTGAGCGGGATCGGGTTGGGTTCGACGAACAGGTTGCGGTGCAGCGGCATCAGTTCGAACTGCAGCTGCATCGCGCGCTTGACGTCGCCGGCCAGCGCGGCCACGCACAGCTCGTGCATCTTGCGCGGCGCCACGTTGGCCGTGACGCTGATGTTGCCTTGGCCGCCGCACAGCATGAGCGCGACCGCGGTCGGGTCGTCGCCGGAGTAGACGGCAAAGTGTTTCGGCAGGTCGCGGATGAGCCACTGGGCACGCTCGATGTTGCCAGTGGCTTCCTTGATGCCGATGATGCCGGGCACCTGCGCCAGGCGCAGCACGGTGTCGTGCGCCATATCGGCGACGGTGCGGCCGGGCACGTTGTACAGCACCACGGGCAGGTCGCCGACGGCTTCGGCGATGGCCTTGAAGTGCTGGTACTGGCCCTCTTGCGTGGGCTTGTTGTAGTAGGGAACGACCTGCAGCTGCGAGTCGGCGCCGACGCCCTTGGCGAACTTGGCGAGCTCGATGGCTTCCTTGGTCGAGTTCGCGCCGCAGCCGGCCATCACGGGCACGCGGCCCCGGGCCTGCTCGACGGATACGCGGATGATTTCGCAGTGCTCTTCCACATCGACCGTCGGCGATTCGCCGGTGGTGCCGACCACGCCAAGGCAGTCGGTGCCTTCGTCAATGTGCCAGTCGATGAGCCGCCGCAGGGCGGGGTAGTCGACACTGCCGTCGTCGTGCATCGGCGTGACGAGCGCGACGATGCTGCCTGTCAGTTGCTCCAAGGGAATCTCTTTGTCGGTGGACGAAAGCGGCCATTCTACTGACTCCGGCCGGGCCGGAGACAGTTGTGTCGGCCAGCTCAGCTGGCCTTCAGGAAGTGGCGCGGCGGGGCGCCCGCGGCCGCTTCGCCGGGCCGCACGGCGGCAATGCGCTGGACGAAGCGCGCCGGCTCCGGCAGGAAACCGTCTTCATAGGCGATCACCTGCAGGCTGGCGCAGGCCCCGAGCAGCTCGCCCGGCTGCAGCAGGAAGTCGGGCCGCGAGGGCTTGCCGACGGTTTCGTTGCCGGCCGCGAAGGTCTCGTACAGCAGCACGCCGCCCGGCGCCACGGCGGCCACGATGTCGGCCATGCGCGGGCGCCAGAGGTAGTTGGTGACGACCACGGCGCCGAAGCGCTGGGCCGCGAAGGGCCAGGGGCCCGATTCGATGTCGGCCGCCACCACCCGGCCGAAGGCGCCGGCCGCCTCGACGGCCTCGGGCGCCCGGTCGACGCCGGTCGTCGCATGCCCGCGCCCGGCGAACCACTGCATGTGCCGCCCGGACCCGCAGGCCACGTCGAGCACCGTGGCGTTCGGGGCGAGCAGGTGCGACCAGCGCACGATCCATTCGGAGGGCGCCGTGCTCGCATGCACGGGAATTGCTACATCTTTCATAGTGGCCTGGGCCCGTCAAGCGGGCGTTTCGGGGCGAAGTCGTTCAGAAACAGGACCACACCTGGTCGACCAGCGTGACCAGGAACGTCGGATGCACGTACAGCGCGAACACGCCGCCCAGCGCCGCCAGCACGGCGGCGAGCCAGGCGGCCTGGGCCAGGTAGTGGTTGCGTGTGCGGGGCGTCATGGCGATGGCTCCTTGCAAACAAGACAGAAAAGCGCGGGCCGTCAGCCCGCCACGGCGACCGGCCGGACCGCGCGCGCAATGGCGCTTTCCTTGACCGGCAGGTTGATCAGCGCCGCGAACACGCCCAGCGCGATCGAGATGTACCAGACGATGCTGTAGCTGCCCGTCGTGTCATACAGGAAGCCGCCCAGCCACACGCCCAGGAACGACCCCACCTGATGGCTCAGGAACACGAAGCCGCTGAGCATCGACAGGTGGGCCACGCCGAAGATGCCCGCGACGATGGCGTTGGTGGCCGGCACGGTCGACAGCCACAGGAAGCCCATGGCCGCCGAGAACACGTACACGCTCAGCGGCGAGATCGGCGCCAGCAGGAAGAGCGCGATCGACACCGCCCGCGCAAAGTAGATGGCCGCAAGAATCTTGGGCTTGGACAGCTTCTGCCCCAGCAGGCCGACCGTGTAGGTGCCGAACACGTTGAACAGCCCGATCAGCGCCAGCGCGTAGCCCGCCACTTCAGGCGACAGGTTCTTGTCGCGCAGGTAGGTCGGCATGTGGATGCCGATGAAGGCCAGCTGGAAGCCGCAGACGAAGTAGCCCGCCATCAGCAAGCCGAAGCTCGGGTAGCGGAAGGCCTCGCCCACGGCCTGCAGCACCGATTGGTCACGGTGGCCGGCCAGGGCCGCGGTCTTGGGTTCGCGCAGGCCGAAGGCCAGCGGCACGATCACCAGCACCAGCACCGCCACCACGGCCAGCGCCGTCTGCCAGCCGAAGGCCCCGATCAGGCGGCCTTCGATGGGCGCCATCAGGAACTGCCCGAATGAGCCGGCCGCCGCGGCCACGCCCATCGCCCACGAGCGGCGCTCGGCCGGGATCTGCCGGCCGATCACGCCGTAGATCACGGCGTAGGTCGAGCCCGCCTGCGCCGCGCCGATCAGCACGCCCGCGCTCAAGGTGAACAGCAGCGGCGTCGGCGAATGTGCCATGCCGAAGAGGCCCGCCGCGTACAGCAGCGAGCCGCCGATCAGCACGCGGAACGCGCCGAAGCGGTCGGCCAGCATGCCCGCGAACACGCCGAAGATGCCCCACGACAGGTTCTGCACCGCCAGCGCGAACGAGAAGGTCTGTCGGTTCCACTCCTGTGCCTGCGTGATGGGCTGCAGCCAGAGGCCGAAGCCGTGGCGGATGCCCATCGAGAGCGTGACGATCATGGCGCCGCAGAACAGCACCTGCTTGATCGAAAGGGTGGGAGCGGGGGAGGCTTGCATCCTTCGAATGTAGCGAAATGGATGCTGCGGCAGGTGGCGCGGTGGCCATGGCCATTGATGATTTGTGGGCGCGGTTTCAATGCGCGGACCGCATCAAAGAAAGAAGGCAGGCGCGGGGCCTGCCTGTGGGGTCAGCGCGCCGGTGCCGCCGCCGCGCCACGCGCGTCCGGAAAGCCGTGCTCGCAGGCCCGCCACGCCAGCACCAGCCCGGGCACCAGCAACGCCAGCAGCGACCAGGGCAGGCTGCCCGCGCCGCCGCCCTGCAGCAGCAGGCCGCCCACCAGCCCGCCGCCCGCGATGGCGAGGTTCCATGTGGTCACGACCATCGACTGCGCCACGTCCGCCGCGTCGCCGGCGGCCTGGGCCGAGGCGGTCTGGAACAGCGTCGCGGCGCCGCCGAAGGCCAGGCCCCAGACCGTGACCGCGAGGTACACGCCCGCCGCCGATCCGCCCGCTGCGGCGAGCATCAGCGCCGCCAGCGCGAAGGCGCCCGTGCCGGCCAGCACCAGCGTGCGCAGCCAGCGGTCGATCAGCACGCCCGTGAGCCAGATGCCGCCCAGCGACGCCGCGCCGAACACCAGCAGCACCCGCCCGACCTGCGCGCCGAGCCCGGCGTGCGCCAGGAAGGGCGCGATGTAGGTGTAGAGGATGTTGTGCGCCAGCACGAAGGCGAACATCACGGCCAGCACCGGCCGCACGCCCGGCAGCAGGAACACGCGGCGCACGCTCTGCTGGCGCCCGGCCTCCTGGCCTGGGAAGTCGGGCACCTGCCAGCGCACCCAGCCGAGCAGCAGCACCGACAGCGCCGACATGATCAGAAAGGCCGGCCGCCAGCCGACGCTCGCGCCCAGCAGCGTGCCCGCGGGAATGCCCAGCGACAGCGCCAGCGGCGCGCCCAGCATCGCCACGGCGATGGCCCGGCCCTGCTGCGACGGTGCCACCATGCGCGCCGCGTGCCCGGCCAGCAGTGCCCACAGCAGGCCCGCGAACACGCCGGCGAAGAAGCGCGCGACCAGTGTCAGCGTGTAGTCGTGCGACAGCGCCGTCACCGTGTTGACCACGGCGAAGCCGCCGATCGCGCCCATCAGCAGCGGCCGGCGCCGCCAGCCGCGCGTGAAGGCCACCAGCGGAATGGCCGCCACCAGCGAGCCCAGCGCGTACACGGTGACGAGCTGGCCGACCAGCGCGGGCGCCACGCCCAGGTCGGCGCCGATCTGCGGCAGCAGGCCGGCCGGCATCGCCTCGGTGAGGATGGTGATGAAGCCGCCGGCTGCCAGCGCCAGCAGGCCGGACAAGGGCAGGGGGGAGGAAGAGGTCGTGTCACGCATAGACGGCGTCCCTCAACTCGGTGACGAAGCGGCCCGACATGCCTTCATAGAGCGTGTTCGTGAAGGCCACCACGCTGAGCCCGCGCGCCCGGTCGACGAACCAGGCATGGCCGTAGGCGCCGCCCCAGCGCCAGGTGCCGGGCGATTCGGGCGTCTGCGTGGGCTGCGGGTCGTGCAGCACCGAGAAGCCCAGGCCGAAGCCCCAACCCGGCGCGTCCGGGGGGCCCCAGGCGCCCGTGTGGTTGCGGCCCATGGTGTCGACGGTGGCGGCGCCCAGCAGCGGGGCGCCGCCGGTGCGCAGCGTGTCGAGCAGGCGCAAAAAGTCGCCCGCGCTGCCGACCATGCCGGCGCCGGCCGAAGGCCAGGCGTTGGCGTCGAAGGCGCGCGCCGGGTCGAAGCGGATGCCGACGGCGCCCTCGAACGGGGTGGCGACGACGGGGCCGTCCATGCGCTGCGGCGGCGTCGCGTCGGCGCCGTTCACATAGGGCGTGGCCAGCCGCGGGTCGTCGGGTGCGGCGGCGAAGCCCGTGTCGTGCATCTGCAGCGGCCCGGTCACCAGCGCGCGCACCGCCTCGGGCAGCGGCAGGCCGCTGGCCGCCTCGACCACCGCGCCGAGCACGTCGATGGCCAGCGAATAGAGCCATCCGGTACCGGGCGGGTACAGCAGCGGCACACCGGCCAGGCGTTGCAGGTTGCCGGCCAGCGTGAGGCCGTCGTCGTGGTCCATGCCGTCTGACACGCCGGCGCGCGCGTACGGGCCGTCGTCCGTGCTTTCGAGGAAGCGGTAGCCCAGGCCGGCCGTGTGGGTCAGCAGCTGCCGCAGCGTGATGACGGCTTCGCCGCCGCCATCGGGAAGGCGCGGGCGGAAATCCGGCAGCCAGCGCGTCACCGGGGCGTCCAGTTCGAGCCGGCCCTGGTCCACGAGCACCATCGCGGCGGTCGAGACGATGGGCTTGGACACCGAGGCCAGCCGGAACAGCGCGTCCTCGCGCATCGGCCGGCCGGCCTCGCGGTCGGCCAGCCCGGCGGCGCGCCGGTGGACGAGGCGGCCGTCGTGGCTTACCAGCACCACCGCGCCAACCAGCCGCTGCTCGGCCAGCGCGCGGTCGATGGCGGCGTCGATGCGCGACGGGTCCGGGCCCTGCCACGCAGGGGTGAAAGTGGGGGAAATGTCGGGAAGAAAGGTCATGCGGCCCACGATAGGAAGAAGCCGACTTCGGATAAAGACGGCTACAGTTCCGCTCAATGCGGACGTTCAAGTCCGCAATGGAGATTCCCCATGGACAGCCTCAGCGGCTTTGCCGTCTTCGTTCAGGTCGCCGAAACCCGCAGCTTCGTGGCGGCCGGGCGCGCGCTCGGCGTGTCGGCCTCGGCCGTGGGCAAGCGCGTGGCGCGGCTCGAGGAGCGGCTGGGCGTGCGCCTGTTCCACCGCAGCACGCGCAGCATCACGCTCACCGCCGAGGGCGCGCTGTTCCTGGCGCGCAGCCGCCGTGTGCTGGCCGAGATCGAGGCCGCCGAGCAGGAGCTGTCGCACGCCGCCGAGGCGCCGCGCGGGCGGCTGCGCGTGAGCCTGCCGCTGGTCAGTTCGCTGGTGCTGCCGGTGCTGGCCGACTTCATGGCCGCCTACCCGGCGATCGAGCTCGACCTCGACTTCAGCGACCGGCTGGTCGACGTCATCGAGGAAGGCTTCGACGCCGTGGTGCGCACCGGCGAGCCGGCGGATTCACGGCTGTCGTCGCGCCAGTTGGGCGAGTTCTCGCAGCTGCTGGTGGCCTCGCCCGCGTACCTGGCGCACCACGGCACGCCCGCCTCGCCGGACGACCTGGCCCGCCACGCCTGCCTGCACTACCGCTACCCGGCGACCGGCAAGGTCGAGGTCTGGCCGCTCGCGCCCGGGCCCGACGGCGTCGAGGTGCGCCCGCCGGTCTCGATGATCTGCAACAACATCGAGACCCGGCTGTGCTTCGCCCTGCGCGGGCGGGGCATCGCCTGCCTGCCCGACTTCAGCGTGCGCGCTGCGCTGGCCGAGGGCGCTCTGCAACCCGTGCTGGCCGACCACCTGCGCCGGCCCCGTACCATCGCGTTCCGCGTGCTGTGGCCGTCGGGGCGCCATCCGTCGCCCAAGCTGCGGGCGTTCATCGATTTCCTGGGCGCGCGGATGTTCGGTCCGCCCGCAGAAACTCCCGCCTGATGTGCGAAAAGACCGAAGCCGGTGCCTGTATGGGTATCCAGTCATTTCAACCCAACTGACTACAATCCGCCCCCATGGCGACTTCCCCCAAGACATCTTCAGACTCCGCTTCCGGCTATTCGGAAGGCTCCATCCGCGTGCTCAAGGGCCTCGAGCCCGTGAAGCAGCGCCCGGGCATGTACACCCGGACCGACAACCCCCTGCACATCATCCAGGAAGTGCTCGACAACGCCGCCGACGAAGCGCTGGCGGGCTACGGCAAGAAGATCAAGGTCACGCTGCACACCGACGGCTCGGTCAGCGTCGAGGACGACGGCCGCGGCATTCCCTTCGGTCTGCACCCCGAAGAAAAAGCCCCCGTGATCGAGCTGGTCTACACCCGGCTGCACGCCGGCGGCAAGTTCGACAAGGGCTCGGGCGGCGCCTACAGCTTCTCGGGCGGCTTGCACGGCGTGGGCGTGTCGGTGACCAACGCGCTGTCCAAGCGCCTCGAAGTCAGCTCGCACCGTGAAGGCTCGGTCGCCAAGCTGGCCTTCAGCGCCGGCGACGTGATCGAGGCGCTCGAGATCCGCAAGCTCGAAGCCGGCGAACGCAAGCAGGGCACCACCGTGCGTGCCTGGCCCGACGCCAAGTACTTCGAGACCGCCGCGCTGCCCATGGGCGAACTCACCCACCTGCTGCGCAGCAAGGCCGTGCTGATGCCCGGCGTGAGCGTCACGCTGGCCGTCGAGAAGACCGGCGAAAGCCAGCAGTGGCTCTACAAGGGCGGTCTGAGCGACTACCTGATGCAGACGCTCAACGGCGACCCGGTCATTCCGCTGTTCGAAGGCAGCGGCCATGCCGACAAGAACGCCGACAACTTCGCCGAAGGCGAGGGCGCCGACTGGTGCGTGGCCTTCACCGAAGACGGCCAGCCGGTGCGCGAGAGCTACGTCAACCTGATTCCCACCAGCGCCGGCGGCACGCACGAAAGCGGCCTGCGCGACGGCCTGTTCAACGCGGTGAAGAGCTTCATCGAGCTGCACTCGCTGCTGCCCAAGGGCGTGAAGCTCCTGCCCGAGGACGTGTTCGCGCGCGCCTCGTACGTGCTCAGCGCCAAGGTGCTCGACCCGCAGTTCCAGGGCCAGATCAAGGAGCGCCTGAATTCGCGCGACGCCGTGCGCCTGGTGTCCAGCTTCGTGCGCCCCACGCTCGAGCTGTGGCTCAACCAGCACGTCGACTACGGCAAAAAACTGGCCGAGCTGGCCATCAAGGCGGCCCAGACGCGCCAGCGCGCCGGCCAGAAGGTCGAGAAGCGCAAGGGCTCCGGCGTGGCCGTGCTGCCCGGCAAGCTGACCGATTGCGAGAGCAAGGACATCAGCCACAACGAAGTCTTCCTGGTCGAGGGCGACTCCGCCGGCGGCAGCGCCAAGATGGGCCGCGACAAGGAAAGCCAGGCCATCCTGCCGCTGCGCGGCAAGGTGCTCAACACCTGGGAAGTGGAGCGCGACCGCCTGTTCGCCAACACCGAAATCCACGACATCTCGGTGGCCGTGGGCGTCGATCCGCACGGCCCTGCCGACACGCCCGACATGAGCGGCTTGCGCTACGGCAAGATCTGCATCCTGTCCGATGCCGACGTGGACGGCTCGCACATCCAGGTGCTGCTGCTCACGCTGTTCTTCCGGCACTTTCCCAAGCTCATCGAAGCCGGCCACGTGTATGTCGCAAAGCCGCCATTGTTCCGGGTCGATGCGCCCGCGCGCGGCAAGAAGCCGGCCTCCAAGGTCTATGCGCTGGACGAGGGCGAACTCACCGCCACGCTCGACAAATTGCGCAAAGATGGCGTGCGCGAAGGCGCCTGGAGCATCAGCCGCTTCAAGGGTCTGGGCGAAATGAGCGCGGAACAATTGTGGGAAACCACGCTCAATCCGGACACCCGCCGCCTGATGAAGGTCCAATTGGGGCGGTTCGATTTTTCGTCCACCCAGGGCGAGATCACCAAGCTGATGGGCAAGGGCGAAGCGGCGGCGCGGCGCGAGCTCATGGAATTGCGCGCAGACGACGTCGACATCGACGTCTGACAGTTTCCTTTTTCTTTCCTTCTTCTCACACGCATGTCGGTTTTCGAGCGTTCGCTGTGGTTGGCCCTTCTGCTGTGCATGCAGCAGGGGCTCGCGCACGCGACCGACATCTATGGCTACATCGACAGCAACGGCGTGGCGCACTTCGCGGCCGAGAAGGTCGACGAGCGCTACAAGCTCTTCTTCCAGGGCGGCCAGAGCTTCGACACCGCCAAGGGCCTGTCGCCGCTGGGCCGCGCCGGCATCCGCCGCCGGCTCGACGGCAAGGTGTCGCCGGCCTCGCAGAACCTGCTCGCCATGTTCGAGGCCTCGCCCGGCTACAAGACCGCCAAGGCGGCGCTGCGCGATGCGTCGAGCAAGCACGCGATCGACTACGAGCTGCTGCAGGCGCTGGTCGCCACCGAGTCGGGCTTCGATGCGAAGGCCGTCTCGCCCAAGGGCGCGATGGGGCTCATGCAGCTCATGCCGGCCACCGCGCAGCGCTACGGCGTGGCGACGGACAAGCGCGGCACGATCGAGAAGAAGCTGTTCGACCCGCACATCAACATCGCCGCCGGCTCGCGCTACCTGCGCGACCTGATCGCGATGTTCCCGGGCCAGATCGAGCTTGCGCTGGCCGCCTACAACGCGGGCGAGGGCGCGGTGCAGCGCGCGGGCAACAAGATCCCGAACTACAAGGAAACGCAGAACTACGTGCAGACCGTGCTGCAGCTGTATGCGTACCTCAAGCCCTCGGCCGTGACCGTGGGCGGCAACCTGCGCAGCGGAAGCGGCAGCAGTGGTGGCAGGACGCCCGGGCGCATCCGCATGGAAATGTCGGTGCCCAAGGGCGGCGCGATCGGGCGCGGCAACATGCCGTCGGAGTCGCCGCGCAACGTGCCGACCATGCCCGATATTCCCGAGCCGTCCGACGTGCCCACCAGCGCGGCGGAGCCGGGCGACGCTTCGCCGCCGTCGCCGCTGTCGTGATCCCGCAGGCCGCCATGCACCCCACTTTCATTTTGGGCTGAGCGCGAACGCACGCCGCCCGTCACTGTTTTTCTTTCTCTCTTCTTCATGGACGACTCTCAACCTCCGCTCGACCTTGCAGGCCCCACCGACGGCGACACCACCCTCACGCTGGCCGACTACGCGCAGACCGCCTACCTCGAATACGCCCTGAGCGTGGTCAAGGGCCGTGCGCTGCCCGACGTGTCCGACGGCCAGAAGCCGGTGCAGCGGCGCATCCTGTACTCGATGTCGCGCATGGGCCTGGGCTTCGGCGGCACCAACGGCACCGTGGGCGCCAAGCCCGTGAAGAGCGCGCGCGTGGTCGGCGACGTGCTCGGCCGCTTCCACCCGCACAGCGACCAGGCCGCGTACGACGCGCTGGTGCGCATGGCGCAAGACTTCTCGCAGCGCTATCCGCTGGTCGACGGCCAGGGCAACTTCGGCAGCCGCGACGGCGACGGTGCCGCGGCCATGCGCTACACCGAAGCGCGCCTGGCACGCATCACCAGCCTCTTGCTCGACGAGATCGACGAAGGCACGGTCGACTTCATTCCCAACTACGACGGCAGCACCGAAGAGCCGCGCCTCTTGCCCGCGCGGCTGCCGTTCACGCTGCTCAACGGCGCCAGCGGCATCGCCGTGGGCCTGGCCACCGAGATCCCGAGCCACAACCTGCGCGAGATCGCCGACGCCTGCGTGGCGCTGATCAAGTCCAACGGCAAGCTCAGCGAAGAAGAACTCTTCGCCCTCGTGCCCGGCCCCGACTACCCGGGCGGCGCGCAGATCATCAGCAGCGCGAGCGACATCGCCGACGCCTACCGCACCGGCCGCGGCTCGCTCAAGGTGCGCGCGCGCTGGAAGATCGAAGACCTCGCGCGCGGCCAGTGGCAGCTCGTGGTCAACGAACTGCCGCCGGGCGTGAGCACGCAGAAGGTGCTCGAAGAAATCGAGGAAATCACCAACCCGAAGGTCAAGGCCGGCAAAAAGGCCCTGAGCGCCGACCAGACGCAACTGAAGGCCGCGATGCTGTCGGTGCTCGACGTGGTGCGCGACGAGTCGAGCAAGGACGCCGCCGTGCGCCTGGTGTTCGAGCCCAAGACCTCGCGCATCAGCCAGGACGAGTTCGTGACCACGCTGCTGGCGCAGACCTCGCTCGAGACCTCGTCGTCGATCAACCTCACGATGGTCGGCATCGACGGCAAGCCCACGCAGAAGTCGCTGCGCCAGATGCTCAACGAGTGGATCGCATTCCGCGAGATCACCGTCGAGCGGCGTTCGCGCCATCGCCTGGACAAGGTGCAGGACCGCATCCACATCCTCGAAGGCCGGCAGCTGGTGCTGTTGAACATCGACGAGGTCATTGCCATCATCCGCGCGGCGGAAGACCCGAAGGCGGCGCTCATCGCGCGCTTCAACCTCAGCGAACGCCAGGCCGAGGACATCCTTGAAATCCGGCTGCGCCAGCTTGCGCGGCTCGAGGCCATCAAGATCGAACAGGAGCTGGCCGGCCTGCGCGAAGAGCAGAAGAAGCTCGAAGACATCCTCTCCAGCCCGGCCACGCTGCGCCGCCTGCTGGTGAAGGAAATCGAGGCCGACGCCAAGACCTTCGAAGACCCGCGCCGCACGCTCATCCAGGCCGAGAAGCGTGCCGTGGCCGAGGTGAAGGTGGTCGACGAGCCCGTCACCGTGATCGTGTCGCAGAAGGGCTGGGTGCGCGCGCAGAAGGGCTGGGCCAGCGAGAAGGCCGCCGGCAACGGCGGCACCGCGCCCGAATACAGCTTCAAGTCGGGCGACACGCTCTACGGCGCCTTCGAGTGCCGCAGCGTCGACACGCTGCTGGTCTTCGGCAGCGCCAAGGACAAGAGCGTGCGCGTCTACACCGTGCCCGTGGCCTCGCTGCCCGGCGCGCGCGGCGACGGCCAGCCCGTCACCACGCTCATCGAGCTCGACGCCGGCACGCACGTCACGCATTTCTTCGCGGGCCCGGTGGGCGCCTGCCTGCTGCTGGCCAACACGGGCGGCTACGGTTTCATGGCCACCATCGAGAACATGATGTCGCGCCAGCGCGGCGGCAAGGCCTTCATCGACGTGGGCGAGGGCGAGCAGCTGTGCCGGCCGTCGCTGGTGGGCGGCGCGAGCGGCGCCGAGCCGATGCCGGCCGCCACGCACGTGGCCTGCGCCTCGACGGGTGGCCGCATCCTGACCTTCGACATCGCCGAGCTCAAGAGCCTGCCCAAGGGCGGTCGCGGCCTGACGCTGATCGACCTCGAGGCCAAGGACACGCTGGCCGGCGCTGCCGCCTACACGCGCAGCGTGCGCATCGACGGCATCGGTCGCGGTGCCAAGGAGCGCGACGAGACGCTGGAGATCCGCACGCTCAACAACGCACGCGGCAGCCGCGCACGCAAGGGCAAGGCGGCCGACCTGGGCTTCAAGCCGGCGAGCATCGTGCGGGTGCTCTGATGCTGGGCGGCATCGACATCAGCATCCTCGGCGTGATCCTCGCCGTGGTCACGGGTTTCGGCAGCTACATCCTGGGGCGCCGCATGCGTGAGAAGCGCCAGGGCAAGCGGCGCGCGAAAGACCGCGCCGCCGCGCAGGCCAACGAGACGCGCCAGGTGCGTCGCGCACGCGAGCGGCGCGAGCAGGAAGGCAAGTAAGCAGGCAGGCCGAGGGGCTTGCTCACCAGCCCCCGTAGCCGTCGACGTTCTCGCGCGTCACGAGCTTCGATGGCAACAGCAGCACGCGCTGCTGGGGAGGCTGGCCCTTCAGGAGCTTCAACCCGATCTGGGCCGCCCGCTGGCCCATCAACGTGGGCGACTGCGTGGCGCTGCCTGCGATCAAGGTGGCCGGGTCTTGCAGCCGCTGCGCCACCTCCGGCGAACCGTCCATCGCCGTGATGACGATGTCGCGCCGGCCCGCGACCTGGGCCGCCAGTTCCGCGCCGATGCCGCACAGGTCGTTGATCGCGAACACGCCCGACAGTTTCGGATGGCGCGCGAGCAGCCGCGTCATCTGTTCGACGCCGCCGTCCTTGGTGGCGCCGCCATTGAGCGCCATCGACACGACGCGCACGCCGGGTGCGGCGTTCAATGCCTCGCGGCAGCCGTTGACGCGGCCCACCGCGGCCGTGTTCGGCGGGCCGTCGATGATCGCCACTTCGCCTTTGCCGCCGAGCGTGCGCACCAGATGTTCGCAAGAGAGCTTGCCAGCCGCGCGGCTGTCGGTCACCACGGCCGCGTCCGCGCCTTGCACGAGCGCATCGACCGCCACCACCTTGATGCCGGCCGCGCGCGCCTCCGTGACGCGCGCGTGCAGGGTGGTCGAATCGACCGGCGTCACGATCACCAGCTGCACGCGCTGGCGGATCATTTCCTTGAGCTGCTCGTCCTGCCGCTGCGGATCGAACCCGCTCGACACGACCGTGATGTGCGCCGCGTTGCGACTGTCTGCGGCCAGCGTGGTTTCCACTGCGCGCGCGATGTAGGCAAAGAAGGGGTTGCGCAGGTCGCTCACGAGCACGCCGACGCGCGGGCCTTTGCCATGGTTGGCATGTGTCGCGAGCGCGCTGCCCACGGGGCCCACGGCGAGGAGGAGGGCCAGCAGCCAGGTGCGCCAGGGACGTTTCATGGGCATGGGTGCGAGGGCCTCGTTGCGAGAGGGGGCCGGTGAAGGGGTGGGGATGATGACATGTTCCGCAGCGCCTCGCATCCGCGATCTGCGGGGGCAAGCATGGGGGAATGGACGGACCTGCCGGCCCCGGTCGGTGCCGATGTTGTCGCGGGTCGGCAGCGTGGGCGGCGGCAGTGTCAGACCTGGAGGGAGAAGGGGTTGCCCGGGTCGCTGACGATCAGGGCGATGTGCGGCGCATCGGGGGGGCGACGGCCCCTGCGCCCGCGATCGATGCCAGCACGCGCCCCGTGGCGAAACCCCTGGCGATGCGCGCCAGGCGGCGCCTCGGGGCGCGCGTCGAGATGGCGGGAATGCCGCCTCCTTTCTTGCCGGTTCTTCTTGTGATCACCTTGCTCCCTGTGGCTGCTGCCTTGCAGATGACGGTGTCGTCCGCGATCGGCGTCCGGTGAGGGATTCGTCGCGGCGACACGGCGATTGAACCGGCCGCTGGTTAACTGTCTGTAAACCTTCCAAAAGTGGCGAGCAACATTTGAAATACACACCGCCGCGTGGACGGTGCGTTCCTTACTTCAGCCCGGTCCACCAACGCACGTTGGTGCGCGCCTGGCCCACCGTGAGCACTTCGCCGATCACCGGCGTGGCCAGGTCGATCTTCTTGGCCTGCGCCAGGTCGGCGATGCGGTCCAGCGGGTCGTGCCAGGTGTGGAAGGCCAGGTCGAAGGTGCTGTTGTGCACCGAATAGAGCACCTTGCCGCGCAGGTCTTCGAAGGCCTGAACGCTCTGCTCGGGCGTCATGTGCACGCCGGGCCAGTAGGCGTCGTAGGCGCCGTTTTCCATCAGCGCCAGGTCGAAGCCGCCGAAGCGTTCACCGATCTGCTTGAAGCCGGGGAAGTAGCCCGAGTCGCCGCTGTAGAAGATGCGCTGGTCGCCGCTTTGCACCACCCACGAGGCCCACAGCGTGCGGTCGCGGTCGGTCAGCGTGACCGCGCGGCCCGAGAAATGCTGCGCGGGCGTGGCGGTGAGCTTCACGCCCGCGTGCTCGCCGCCCTGCCACCAGTCGAGCTCGGTGACGCGCTCGGCGGGCACGCCCATTTCGATGAGCCGGGCGCGCACGCCCAGCGGTACGAAGTAGCGTTGCACACGCGTGGCGAGGTACTCGATGGTGGCGACGTCCAGGTGGTCGTAGTGGTCGTGCGAGAGGATCACCGCTTCGATCGGCGGCAGCTGCTCCAGCTGGATCGGCGGCTTGTGAAAGCGCTTCGGCCCGACCCACGTGAAGGGCGAGACGCGCTCGCTGAACACGGGGTCGATGAGCCAGTACTTGCCCTTGAGCTTCAGCAGGTGCGACGAGTGGCCCAGGCGCACCACATGGTTAGCGTCGGCCGCGAGCGCATCGAGCGCCTGGGGCGTCAGGGCGCGCACCGGAATGGGGTCGACCGGCACGGTGTCGACCTTGCTGCCGACGATGAAGCGCGACCAGATGCGCCAGGTGCTGGCGGCGGGCTGCAGCTCGGGGTTGGGCATGTTCTGGAACACGCCACCTTTGAACTGCGGCGAGTTCTCGTAGCGCGTTTCCCCGCCGCCGGCGCTGCTGCAGCCGGCGATCAGCGCTAAGGCCGCAGCCGACAGCGTCGGGCGGACGTAGGTATGCCGAGGAAGAAGGAGTGCCCGAAGGGCCGTTATACGCGACATAAACAGGAGACCTCGTGCAGGCAGTGCGACTTTCGCGGCGCGAGCTTAGCTGGCCTTGGTCTGGCGATGGTTTCATCGGCAGAAACATGTCAGACACAAGGGCATTCGGCCTCGATCCGCCGCGCGGGTCTCTGTCTCTGTATGCGCACTCGTTCGTACTGAACTCGCGCTAAGGCACTCCTGCCTCCAGCATAAGTGATCGTCTCTTGAGCAGCACTACGCTACTTCATCTGCTAGTAATGCAGTTTCAACATTTTCAGGAACTGCGACGAACAGCGATTGAAAGTGGCTTTCTTCGAGAATTGGAGACGATCTGAGTTGATCCTTTGCGTTGTCTCGAGAGACGTCGAGCTCTGAAAATCTACCATCTAATTTTCTCAAATGAGCATAGCAGCCAATGTCTACAACAAATGCTTGGAAGGTCCCTGGTTGTGACTTGTGAGTTAATGCAGAGGCTGTGTTGTGAATTATTCTATAGTCTAGTAGGCGATATATCAAGCTTCGAAAGTCGTCATTTTGTTGCAGAATTTTTTCTGAAACCAAGAAGGCATTCGTGCCTTTTGAAAGGCAGAACTCACGAATTACGTAGATCCCGCGCATCAGTACGTCCTGTTCGCCACCTTCGGAGTCTTGCTTAAGTTCTTCAATTCTCTTTTCAAAATTTGATTTACTCATCAGTCGAACATCATCTTTTCCTATCTTATCATTTCCTTCTGATTTAACAGTTCCTAGGACCTCAAGAAATAGTGAAAGTGTGTCGCGAGGAACTCCGCCTCCTGCCATCACCAACCTGTCAAATCCCGCGCCCTTGAAGAGGCTGCTGATGTCACCTTCGGAGATGCCTACCGCCTTTCCAAATTCATTGAGAATTTTTCTGTTTTGTTCTTTTGTTTTTGGAAAGTCCGCAAAGGTGTAATCAATATTTATTGGCTGGTAGTCATGTCGTTCTTGTGCGCCGATTGGTTGATTATCTAGATCCATGTATAAGGATGAAGCATGTCGTAGTGTGGCTACCTTAAAATACAAGGGCAGGTCTTTGCAGAGTCGGTGTATGTAATCAATGACAAATGGTTGATCTGATTTTTTGAGATGATACAAATCGTCGATTTGCAAAAAAACTGCAGTTACAGACGATGAAAGATCAAAAAACTCGCGAACTTGCTCTTTTAATCGGGGTAGCCATATGTCGAGCTCTTTGAGTTTTTCACTTCTCAATGAAAAACTTCGCTCTGTTTGCTGCTTGGTTTGCTGGCTTGTACTTTCATTTAGCTTGAATTGAAGGACTTCGAGTTTTCCTTCTATTCCAGCTTCGTTTTTTTCACTCGCCTCGGATGAGTTGCTTGTCTTGATGGTCTCTTCTTGAACATCCGCTTTGGAGCGAAGAGAATTTAACTCTACTCGTATGTTGCTGATGAGAAGCTTCGATGCTTTGCTACGCCCAAACCATCCATGAAGGTGACGTTCGAGTTCTCGAAAAAGTGCATCTAGAATTTCGACCAGAACATTTGGAAACGAGTGACGCTTAAAATCCTCGCAATTTAAATAGACGGTACGAGTTTTTGTTTTTGCCAACTGCTTCGTTGAGTGATGAAGGAGTAGTGTTTTCCCACAACCTCGACGCGCAAATATAGTGTGATTTTGCTTGGCGCAAACATCGCCAACTATGTTGGCGGCGTCCATATACGGAACTGGCTCACTTGTATCGCGTTGGATTCGAAGGCCTTCCGTGATTTTTTGGCGCAAGGAGTTTAATTTTCTGTCGCTAAGTGCCATTGAAATTTTCCGTAGAGGGATGGGAAAACCTATGGTTACATAAATTGCGAAGGATGCCTACTCTGATAAGATCAAGAGAAGCCGCGTCGACCAGTACGTGAATATGTGAATTTTTTCACGATTTATTGCTTGCTGCGCTTGCTGCGCTTGCTGCGCTTGCTGCGCTTGCTGCGGCCTTGCGCCGCAATTGGTTTTAACCCTTGGTTGCCGACGGGTTTCGTGGTTTGCGAGAGTACGGAAGATCTTGAGACGTCATTTTTCCGTGCATTTGAGTTTTTAAAGTTCGCTTGGACTTTGGGTTTCAGAGTCGATGGTGGTGCTCTTTGCGCCTTCAGCGAGATACATTGCTGTTCTTTGCAGCGCTGTTCAGTTCGCCATCTTTTTGCCGGAAGCATGCGCTGTATATCGCCATGAAAACTGCCATCCTCGTCATTGACATGCAGCGCAGCCTTTGCGACGATCCGCCCCGGCCGTACGAGGCCGAAGCGGTCATCGGGCGCATCAACGCGCTCACGGTACGGGCCCGCGCGGCCGGCGTGCCGGTGGCTTTCGTCCAGCACGAGAACGCGATCGACCTGGAATTCGATTCCGAGCGCTGGCAGCTGGCCGATGCCTTGCAGGTGACGCCGGCCGACGCGCGCCTGCGCAAGACCACGCCCGACTCGTTCCTGCGCACGCCGCTCGAAGCGTGGTTGTCGGGGCAGGGCGTTCGGCGCGTGGTGGTCTGCGGCTATTCGTCGGAGTTCTGCGTGGACACCACCGTGCGCCGCGCCGCCGCGCTGGGCTACGAGGTGGTGCTGGCGGCCGACGCCCACACCTCGCACGACAAGCCGCATGCCAAGGGCGCCTTCATCCGCGCGCACCACAACGCGACGCTGTCGGACATCACGAGCTTCGGCGTGCCGATCCGGGCGGTCGACAGCGCGGACATCGCTTTCGGCGATTGATCTGGCGCTAGGGCATGCGCCCGGTGGCCAGTGCGTGGGCCCAGTCCGCACGCCCATTGGCAGCAGCCAGTGCCGCCATGGCCGTGTGGTCGTAGGGCACGGTGACCAGCGTGCAGGTCCACTGCCCGTGGTCGTGCCGTTCGACCAGCGCGTAGCGCGCATCGGGTGAGCCGGTCTCCACGTGGTGCGGATGCGGATGCGCGTCGCCATAGGCCTGCAGGCCGACGCTGCCCGGGTTGACGATCAAGATGCCATTGGATGCGCGCATCACGCGCGGCAGGTGCGTGTGGCCGCAGGCGACCAGTTCCGTGCCGGCTTCCACTGTGCCGAGGCGCGCATCGATCTCCGCCGCAGTGGCCATGCGCAGTTGCGTCGGCTCGACCGTTTCTAGGAAGTAGGTGAGGTCGCTGTCGGGCGTGCCGTGGCACAGCAGCACTTCAGGGCTGAAACGCAGGCACGGCGTGAGCGAGGCGATCCATGCGAACTCTGCCTCGCCGAGTTGGGCGTGTGCGAAGGCGTCGGACTCGCCGCGCTGGCCGGAGGTTGGCAACGTGAGCAGTTGCCGTTCGTGGTTGCCGGCGAGCTGGACCCAGTCCTGCGCCATCAGGAACTGCGCAGTCTCCAGCGGCATCAGCGGGCCTGAGAGGCTGTCGCCGAGGTTGACGGTGGCATCCACGTTGCGGCGTGCGATGTCTTCGACGACGGCTTTCAGTGCGGGGAGGTTTCCGTGGATGTCGGAGACGAGGGCGATGCGCATGCGTGGCTTCTTTGTGAGGGCGGTGATCTTAGTTCGGGGTGCGTGCGCAGGCCACCGGGTACTTCCCTCCGCGAATGTCCCCCGGCCTGCGGCCTCCTCCTTGATTTCGCTGCGGGAAGCACCCAGTGTCCTGCGCACTGGACGCGCTGCAGGTGCTCGCCGATCAACGACTGCACTGCCCAACGCTCACGTCGATGGGGTGCCTTGCGCAGCGAAATTAAGGGGGAGGCCGCAGGCCGGAGGACATTCGCGGAGCAAGGTGCCGCGTCGGCGTGAGCGTCGCCCTGAACCAACCCTTCAGTCCGCCCCCGCCCGCCACACCCGCGCCAATGCCGCCAGCTTTCCCCTGAAACTCAGCCGGTCATTCGACAGCGCATCGATGAAGTCCGACAGCCGCTGCGACTTCACCATCGTGTAGATCGTGAGCCAGGTGGTGAACACGAACACCACGCCGAACCAGATCGCCTTGCGCCACAGCGGCGCGTCGGCTTCGGCCAGCAGGTTCATGCCGAGGAAGCCGGTGGTGACGGTGCCGATGAGGCCGAACAGCGTGACCACCGTGAGCCGCACCACGGTGCTGGCCTGCCGGCGCAGGCTGTCGGCATCGAGGTAGGTGTTCATGTCGGCGATGCGCGCCTTGACCTCGTCGTACAGCGGGTCGAGGCCGAGGTGCGCGGCGCACATGTGCGAGAGCGCGCGCACCTGCGCCTGCTCCGAAATCTCGTGGAACCAGTAGCGGTGCGTGAAGCGAAGAAAGCGCTCGAAGCTCGCGCGGATGGCGCGCTTGAACTGCTTCACGCTCGGCGTGCTGCGGATGTCGAGCTTCTTCAGTGCCTCGACCAGCTGGTCCGAGAACATCAGCAGCGAGGCCTTCTGGAAATGCGCGATGAGGAACAGCAGGAAGTGCTGGTGCCTGAACTGCGCGAGCACGCCGCGGTCGCGGCAGCAGAAGAACTCGGAGCGCGCGTCGCCCACCACGATGAGCGCGTGGCCGTTGCACAGGTAGCGCGTGTTGGGCGCCGCGCCCGTGTTCACCCAGAAGCGGTCGTAGCAGTACTTGTGCTCGAAGTCGGCCAGGTGATGCTCGGCATAGGGCAGGTGGGCGTCGGCCCCGCCCGCGCCGGTGACGAGCGCGAGCCGCACGAAGTCGTCGCGCGTGAGGCGGCGCGGGTCGTCCAGCGACAGGTACGCCATCACCGGCATGCGGTAGTACTCGATCTGGCGGTAGCGCAGCACGCCGGGGTCGTCCGAATGGTCACTCACCAGCGGCTGCATCAGGTAGGCCCAGTGCGCCGCGATGCGCGGTGCACGGTGCTGGGCCACGTGCGACAGGAAGGCGTCGCGCTGCTGCGCGTCGGAGGCGGCGAGCACGCGGCCGTCGGCGTCCAGCCATTCGACGCTGGCCATGCAGTGCAGGGCGGCGCCGTCGGGCTCCCAGCCCGAGGGGTAGGCGCGGCCGAAGCGGTAGAGGATGTCCTGCGCCTGCGCCAGGCTCAGGTGGTCGGTGCCGACCTCGAGGTTGAGCAGCACCACGTCGATGTCGAAGAAGAAGTACAGGTCGCAGTGAATCACGTCGAGGGTGATAGGCGCCTCACCGGGGTGCGCCACCAGCCGCACGGCCGCGATGTCGCGGCGGCGGAACACGCGCATCGGCGAATCGCCGTCGCTGCCTGCGGCGTCGGTGCTGCCGCGCGATCGGCCTTCGCCGTACAGGAAGCGCTGCACGTACGGCAGGAAGCTCACGAACTCGTTGTAGTGGCGCTCGTGGAAGCGGCCGCTCTCGCCGGTGTATTCGTCGACCTCTTCGCGCCAGGGCGAGGCCTCGCCCAGGTCGCGCAGCACATGCCAGGGGCCGTGGTGCGTGGGCGCCGCGCCGGGCGCCGGCACGAGGCGCAAGGGCCAGAGCAGCGCCTGCCGGAAATGCTGCACGACGGGGCCGGCGGCCGAGGTGCCTGCCGGGGAAGAAGTGGGGTCCGCGTGGGGGTTCGGCATCGCGCCAGTGTAGGCAGGCGGGTAGGGCAAAACGCCCACCTAGGGGAATCCCTAGCTAGGCCTGAAACCGGTTTCATTTAAGCTGCAAGCATTCCTTTCAGGGTCTGCGCACGGCCTGGCCGTGCACGCTCCGCCATGAACTACCAGTTCCAATTCGACGCCGTCTTTGCCGCCTGGCCGCTGCTGCTCAAGGGCACGTGGATCACGGTGCAGCTCTCGCTCACCGCCACCTTGCTGGGGCTGGTGGTGGCCATCTTCTGCGCCTGGGGCAAGACCTCGGGGCCGGGCTGGCTGCGTTTCATCGTCAATGCCTACATCGAGGTGATCCGCAACACGCCGTTCCTCGTGCAGCTGTTTTTCTTCTTCTTCGCGCTGCCGGCCATCGGCCTGCGCTGGTCGCCGCAGACGGCCGCGCTGGTGGCGATGGTGGTGAACCTGGGCGCCTACGCCACGGAAATCATCCGCGCGGGCATCGAGTCGATCCCCAAGGGCCAGATCGAGGCGGGCCGCGCGCTCAACCTCAAGCCCTGGGAAATCTTCCGCTTCGTGATCATCAAGCCCGCGCTGAAGGCGATCTACCCGGCGCTCACGAGCCAGTTCATTTTGTTGATGCTGAGCTCGGCCGTGGTGTCGGTCATCTCGGCCGACGACCTGACCTCGGTGGCCGCCAACCTGCAGTCGCAGACCTTCCGCAGCTTCGAGATCTACATCGTGGTCGCGGCCATCTACCTCGCGCTGGCACTGGCTTTTTCGGCCATGTTCAAGCTGATCTACAAGCGCACGCTCAACTACCCGGACCGCCGGTAACTGACTGACCACGACGGACGGAGCACACACCATGCGCACCTTCGGTTTTCCCGAATTCCTTTTCATCCTCGAAGCCGCCCAGTGGACGCTGGCGCTGTCGGCCATCGCCTTCGTCGGCGGCGCGATCCTGGGGCTGCTCATCGCGCTGATGCGCACGTCGGAATCGACGTGGGCGCGCGCCGTGTCGACCACCTTCATCCAGATCTTCCAGGGCACGCCGCTGCTGCTGCAGCTGTTCCTGGTGTTCTTCGGCGCGCCGGTGCTGGGGCTGGACATCAACCCGTGGGTGGCCGCGGGCGTGGCGCTGGTGCTGAACAGCGCGGCCTTCCTGGGCGAGATCTGGCGCGGCTGCATCCAGGCCATTCCGCGCGGCCAGTGGGAGGCGGCGCAGGCGCTGAACCTGCACTACGTGGCGCGCATGCGCGACGTGGTGCTGCCGCAGGCCTTCAAGATCGCGCTGGCGCCCACGGTGGGCTACCTGGTGCAGATCATCAAGGGCACGTCGCTCGCGGCCATCATCGGTTTCGTCGAGGTCACGCGCGCCGGGCAGATCGTCAATAACGCCACCTTCCAGCCGCTCATCGTGTTCTCGGTGGTGGCCGCCATCTACTTCGTGATCTGCTGGCCGCTGTCATTGCTGGCGGCGCGCATGGAGCGCAAGCGCGCCCAGGCGCTCGCACGTTGACCCTTTTCGCTTTTCCTTTCTCGTCGCTTCCTTTCTTTATTCAGGAGACACATCCAATGACCGTTACCACCACCCGCCGCGCTGCCATCGCAGCCCTGGGCCTCGGCGCCGCGCTGACCGTGTTCGCTCCCTTCGCTTCGGCGCAAAGCGTGGCCGACATCAAGAAGAAGGGCGAGATCACCATCGGCATGCTGGTCGACTTCCCGCCCTACGGCACCACCGACGCCAAGAACCAGCCCGACGGCTACGACGCCGACGTGGCCAAGCTGCTGGCCAAGGACTGGGGCGTCAAGGCCAACATCGTGCCGGTGACCGGACCGAACCGCATTCCGTTCCTCTTGACCAACAAGGTCGACCTGCTGGTGGCTTCGCTGGCCGTGACGCCCGAGCGTGCCAAGCAGGTGCAGTTCTCGCAGCCCTACGCGGCCGCGACCATCGTGCTGTACGGCGCGACCAAGACCTCGATCAAGGCCGCAGGCGACCTGAAGGGCCTGCGCGTGGGCGTGGCCCGCGCATCGACGCAAGACGTGGCCGTGACCAAGGCCGCGCCCGAAGGCACCGAGATCCGCCGCTTCGACGACGACGCCTCGGCCATGCAGGCGCTGATCTCGGGCCAGGTCGATGCGATCGGCTGCTCGGTCACGGTGGCGGCGCAGATCGCCAAGCGCGTGCCGGCCAACACCTTCGAAAACAAGTTCACGCTGGTGCAGCAGTCGATGGGCATCGCGATGCGCCCCGGCCAGGAAGAACTCACCAAGGCCGTGAATGCCTTCGTGCAGAAGAACACCGCCAACGGCGAGCTGAACAAGCTCTATCAAAAGTGGCTGCAGGCCGACCTGCCCAAGATGCAGTGAGCCCCCGCGGCTGAAGAAGAAGGAATCCTGGCATGACGACGGAATCGATCATCCGCATGGAAGCGGTCAACAAGTGGTACGGTGAATTCCAGGTGTTGACCGGCATCGACCTGTCGGTACGCCAGGGCGAGCGCATCGTGATCTGCGGGCCCTCGGGCTCGGGCAAGTCCACGCTCATCCGCTGCATCAACCGGCTCGAGACGGTGCAAAAGGGCCGCATCGTGGTCGATGGCATCGACCTCACCGCGGGCGGCAAGAACGTGGACGCGGTGCGCGCCGAAGTCGGCATGGTGTTCCAGCAGTTCAACCTGTTCCCGCACCTCACCATCCTGGAGAACTGCACGCTGGCGCCGATGCGCTCGCGCGGCATGACCAAGGCCCAGGCGGAAGAGGTGGCCATGAAGTACCTCACGCGCGTGCGCATTCCCGAGCAGGCGAAGAAGTACCCGAGCCAGCTCTCGGGCGGCCAGCAGCAGCGCGTGGCCATTGCGCGCGCGCTGTGCATGTCGCCCAAGATCATGCTGTTCGACGAGCCCACCTCCGCGCTCGACCCCGAGATGGTCAAGGAAGTGCTCGACACCATGATCGGCCTGGCCGAAGACGGCATGACCATGCTGTGCGTCACGCACGAAATGGGCTTTGCCCGCAGCGTGGCCGACCGCGTGATCTTCATGGCCGACGGCAAGATCGTCGAGCAGGCGCCGCCGCAGGAGTTCTTCGGCAACCCCAAGGACGAGCGCACGCGCCAGTTCCTCGGGCAAATCCTCAGCTCGCACCAAGCCCACTGATGGCCTTCGAAGTCCTGATTTCTCTGTCGTCCTTCGGTGCGGCCGAGGTGGGGCGGCACGGCCAGCTCTGGTGCTCGCAACTCTCGCGCGCGGCCGGTGCCGATTCGGTGGAAGTGCGTGGCGAGATGCTGCGTGATGCCGATGCGGAACTGCCCGCGCTGAACGGTCTTGCTTCCGTGTACTCCAGCCCCGAAGGCCTGTGGGCCGAAGGCGGCTGGCTCGACAGCGCCGCGCTGCAACGCGGCATCGCCGCCGCCACGCGCGTGGGCGCGAAGCGGCTCAAGATGGCCATCGGCGATTTCCAGCCCTCGTCGCACGGCTCGCTCTGGGGCCTGAAGGTGGCGCTGGCCGAGACCCGCGTCGAGCTGCTGATCGAAAACGACCAGACGGTGCGCGCCGGCACGCTGGCCGCGCTGCAGACCTTCTTCGACGTGGCCGACCGCGCCGGCGTGCCGCTCGGAATGACCTTCGATATGGGCAACTGGCACTGGCTCGGCGAGTGCCCGCTGCAGGCCGCGCAGGCGCTCGGCCACCGCGTGCGCTACGTGCATTGCAAGGGCGCGCAGCGCCTGCCGCACAAGTGGGTGGCGGTGCCGCTGGGCGACTCGGTCGCGCCGTGGCGCGCGGTGCTGCGCGCACTGCCGGCCGATGTGCCCCACGCCATCGAATACCCTCTGGTGGGCGACGACCTGCTGGCCGTCACCCGTACGCAGATCGACTTCATCCGCGCCGCACGGGCGTAGGAACACACACATGACGCAACCCACCGCCTTCGACGTCGCGCTGTTCGGCGAAGCCATGCTGCTGCTCGTGGCCGATCGGCCCGGCCCGCTGGAAGACGCAGAGGCGTTCCACAAGCGCACCGCCGGTGCCGAGACCAACGTGGCCATCGGCCTGTCGCGCCTGGGCCTGAAGGTCGGCTGGGCCAGCCGCCTGGGCACCGACTCCATGGGCCGCGCGCTGCTGGCCGCGATGCGTGCCGAAGGCATCGATTGCTCGCACGTGATCACTGACGCGACACAGCGCACCGGCTTCCAGTTCAAGGGACGCGTCACCGACGGCAGCGACCCGCCGATCGAATACCACCGCAAGGGCTCGGCCGCCAGCCACATGGGTCCGGCCGATGTCGACGAAGCCTGGCTGCGCTCGGCGCGCCATCTGCACGCCACCGGCGTGTTCGCCGCCATCTCCGAGACCAGCCTGCAGGCCGCGCTCAAGTCGATGGACGTGATGCGCGCGGCCGGCCGCACCATCTCGTTCGACACCAACCTGCGGCCCACGCTGTGGTCGTCCACCGAGACGATGCGCCACTGGGTGAACGAACTCGCCTCGCGCGCCGACTGGGTGCTGCCCGGCATCGAAGAGGGCCTGCTGCTCACGGGTCACGACAAGCCCGAAGACGTGGCGAAGTTCTACCGCGAGCGCGGCGCGAAGCTGGTCGTCGTCAAGCTCGGCGCTGCGGGTGCTTACTACGACAGCGACGTGGCCGGCACCGGCCATGTCGACGGCTTCCCGGTGAAGGAAGTGATCGACACCGTGGGCGCGGGCGATGGCTTTGCCGCCGGCGTGGTGAGCGCATTGCTCGAAGGCCGCAGCGTGCCCGACGCGGTGCGCCGCGGCGCCTGGATCGGCGCGCGCGCCGTGCAGGTGCTCGGCGACACCGAAGGCCTGCCGACGCGGGCGCAACTCGAAGAAGCGGGACTGTGATGACCAAGAAGAATGTGCTGGTGTTCCGGGCCCTGCCCGAAGACCAGCTGGCGCGGCTGCAGGCGGTGCACCACGTCACCGTGGCCGATCCGCGCAAGGCGCCCGAGGCCTTTGCCGCCGCGCTTGCCACTGCGCACGGGCTGATCGGTTCGAGCTATAACGTCGACGCTGCGCTGCTGGATGCGGCGCCGCAGCTCGAAGTGATTTCGAGCGTGTCGGTCGGCGTTGACAACTATCCATTGGCCGAGCTGCACAAGCGCCACATCGTGCTGTGCCACACGCCCGACGTGCTCACCGAGACGGTGGCCGACACGGTGTTCGCGATCCTCATGGCCACGCAGCGCCGCGTCGTCGAGCTGTCGACGATGGTGCGCGAAGGCCGCTGGACCAAGAACATCGGCGAGGAATTCTTCGGCACCGACGTGCACGGCAAGACGCTGGGCATCCTCGGCTTCGGCCGCATCGGCCAGGCCGTGGCGCGCCGTGCCGCGCTGGGCTTCGGCATGCCGGTTCTCTATCACTCGCGCCGCCCGGTCGACCTGGCCGCGCAGGCGCCCGAGCTGCAAGGCCGCGCCACGCACACGCCGCTCGATGATTTGCTCGCGCGCGCCGACATCGTGCTCGCGATGCTGCCGCTGACCGACGCCACGCGCGGCATGATCGACGCCGCCTTCTTCGCGCGCATGAAGCCGGGCGCGTCGTTCATCAACGGCGGCCGTGGCGCCACCGTGAACGAAGCCGCGCTGCTCGACGCGCTCGACCACGGCACCTTGCGCGCAGCAGGGCTCGACGTGTTCGCGAAGGAGCCGCTGCCGGCCGAATCGCCGCTGCGCACGCACCCGCGCGTCACGCCGCTGCCGCACATCGGCTCGGCCACGCACGAGACGCGCCACGCGATGGCCGAGCTGGCCACGACCAACCTGCTGCAGGTGCTGGCCGGCCAAAAGCCCACGGCACCCTACGACACCGCCGCCGCCTGACATGAAGCCCACAGGCCGCGCCACCATCGCCGACGTCGCCGAAGCCGCGGGCGTCTCCAAGGCCACCGTCTCGCGCTTTCTGAACCACCGCGAGCGCCTGCTGAGCCCCGACATCGCCGCGCGCGTCGAGGCCGCCATCGCCAAGCTGGCGTACTCGCCCAGCCCGATGGCGCAGGCGCTGAGCCACGGCCGCTCGCGGCTCATCGGCCTGATCGTGGCCGACATCACCAACCCGTACTCCGTGGCCGTGCTGCGCGGCGCCGAGAAGGCCTGCCAGGACGCCGGCTACCTCGTGATGCTGTTCAACCTGGGCAACGAGAGCGAACGCGAGCGCGAGGCCATCAATGCGCTCGCGGGCTACCAGGTCGACGGCTTCATCCTCAACACGCTGGGGCGCGGCAGCAACGTGGTCGATGCGGTCACGCTGCACGGCAAGCCGGCCGTGCTGGTCGACCGCCGGCACACGGGCATGCACACCGACTTCGTCTCGCTCGACAACCACGCGGCGATGCGCGACACCTGCGGCCACCTGGTCGAGGGCGGTTACCGCGAGCTGCTGTACGTCACCGAGCCGCAGAAGGGCGTGAGCTCGCGGCGCGAGCGCACGGCCGCCTTCGGGGCCTGCGTGGCCGCGCACGAGCCGCGCGTGGCGGGCGAAGTCTTCGAATCGGTCGAGGGCGAGAACGACGCGCTCGACGAGGCCTTGCGCGCGCTGCGCCAGCGGGCCAAACGTGGCCGGCGCGCGGCGGTGGTCGCAGGCAATGCCGTGGTCACGCTGCGCGTGGCGCAGGCCATGGCGCGGCTCGACTGGCGCTTCGGCGCCGACCTGGGTTTCGTGGGCTTCGACGATCCCGAATGGGCCTCGCTCATCGGGCCGGGCCTGAGCACCGTGGCGCAGCCGACCGACGAGATCGGCCGCGCGGCGGCCACCTGCCTCATCGAGCGCCTGCGCGGGCTCGACGCGGCGCCGCGTCAGCTGCTGCTGCCGGGCGAACTCATGGTGCGAGGCTCATCGACGGCACTGCCGTAGCGGATGCCGCGAAGGAGGCGGGCCCGCGCATCCAGCCGGCCGCGCGCTCCGCGATCATGATCGTCGGCGCGTTGGTGTTGCCGCCGATCAGCGTCGGCATCACCGAGGCATCGACCACGCGCAGGCCCGCGATGCCGTGCACGCGCAGCTGCGGATCGACCACCGCCATCGCATCGACGCCCATCTTGCAGGTGCCCACCGGGTGGTAGATGGTGTCGGCGCGCGCGCGGATGTGCTGCTCGAGCTGCGCGTCGGTGTGGGCGTCGGCGGTGTAGACCTCGCGGTGACGGTATTTTTCGAGTGCGGGCGCGCGCATGATCTCGCGCGTTTTCTTCACGCCCTGCAGCAGCAGCGCCATGTCTTCCGGGTCGGCCAGGAAGCGCGGGTCGATGCGCGGCGCCGAGTCGGGGCTGGCGTCGTTCAGCCGCACATCGCCCCGGCCCTTGGGGCGCAGCACGCACACGTGGCACGAGAAGCCGAAGCCCGCATGCAGCTTGCGCGCATGGTCGTCGGTGATCG
Organism: Variovorax boronicumulans NBRC 103145; assembly: GCF_001591345.1. Taxonomy (GTDB): domain Bacteria; phylum Pseudomonadota; class Gammaproteobacteria; order Burkholderiales; family Burkholderiaceae_C; genus Variovorax; species Variovorax boronicumulans. The sequence goes on from NZ_BCUS01000037.1 coordinate 51,286, forward strand.
CGATCACGAAGTGCAGCTGCAGGTCGGGCCGGCGCAATTCGGGCGACGACTTGATGAAGGCGCCGCCTTCCGCGAACGGCGTGGCGACCAGGCCCGTGCCGTCGCGGCGCCACTGGCCGATGGCCTTCAGCAGGTGCAGCCCGCCGACCGGGCCGATGCCGAACATGTCGGTCTGCTTGGACTTGTAGGCGACGATGAAGTCGCAGTGGTCCTGCAGGTTCTGCCCCACGCCGCGCAGCGCATGTCGCACTTCGATGCCGTGGCGCGCGAGCTCGTCGGGGTCGCCGACGCCCGAGAGCATCAGCAGCTGCGGCGAGTTGAAGGCGCCGCCGCACAGCGCCACCTCGCGGCGCGCGCGAATGGTTTCGACGTTGCCGCCGCGCCGCACCTCGACGCCCACCGCGCGCCGGTCTTCGAGCACCACGCGCAGGGCCTGCGTGCCGGTCATCACCGAGAGGTTGGGGCGCTGGTCCATCACCGGGTGCAGGTAGGCCGCGGCGGCCGAGCAGCGCTCGCCGTTCTTCGCGCCGCCGTGGAACTGCGTCACCTGGTAGAGCCCTGCGCCTTCCTGCTCGGGACCGTTGAAGTCGTCGTTGCGCGCAATGCCGCACTCGGCGGCAGCGCGCACGAAGGCCTCGGTGATGGCGCGCGGGCTTTGCTGCTCCGATACCTGCAGCGGCCCGTCGGCGCCGTGCAGCGCGCTGGAGCCGCGCTGGTTGCCTTCGGTGCGCAGGAAGTGCGGCAGCACCTCGTCGAAGCTCCAGCCGGCGCAGCCTGAACGCGCCCAGTCGTCGTAGTCCTCGCGGTGGCCGCGCACGTAGAGCATGGCGTTGATCGCGCTGGAGCCGCCCAGGCAGCGCCCGCGCGGCTGGTAGCCGCGCCGCCCGTTCAGGCCGGGCTGCGGCACGGTCTGGTAGGCGTAGTTGTTGATGCGCGGACGGCCCGGCAGCATCGCCACCACGGCGGCCGGCGCCCGCACGAGGATGCCGCGGCCGTCGCCGCCGGCCTCGATGAGGCAGACCGTCACCGATGGGTCCTCGCTCAGGCGCGAGGCCAGCGTGGCGCCGCCCGAGCCGCCGCCCACGATCACGTAGTCGAATTCCGCCATGGCATCTGTCCTTCTTGTCGTTGGATGTTGGGGGCGCCGAGGCGCCGATGCGTGCACCGGCATTGTGGCCAGCGACCCCGGGTTCGGGCCCAGCGGGTTTCCCCTGCCGTGAGCGCACCCCGGGGCTTTACTGCGGCTTCACCCAGCGGACAAATTGCAACGCGCCGCCCGTGGCCCAATGCGCCTTCGGAGCGGCCGACCCGCCGCCCGCCATTCCACGCTCTGCCCATGCACCTGCTTTCAGACGCGACGATATTCACCGAGGTCCGCTTCTGGGCGCTGGTGCTGTGCTCGCTGGTGCTGCCCGCCGCGATCTTCGTCACGCTGTTCGTGCGGCGCGAGTTCTCCAAGACCACCGTGCTGGCCTTCGGCCTGCTCCTGATCGCGCTGGCGGGCGCGGACATCTTCCTGCTGCGCGCGCTGGCGCGGCTGGCGCAGGCCACGCCCTCGCTGGCGGACGACCTCGTCTTCTCGTCGGAGCTGTCGATCGCGCTGTACATCTTTCCGGCGGCGTTCGGCACCATCGGGCTGAACATGGTCTCGCATGTGCTCATGCACTACCTCAAGCAGAAGGAAGCGCGCTTCGAGGCCCACCGGCAGGCACCGCCGTCGGCACTGCCAGGGCGCCGAGGTTCGCGCGTGCTGCGCCACCGTCGCGCGGCACCGCGCGCGTCGCCCC
>NZ_BCUS01000038.1 GCF_001591345.1 Variovorax boronicumulans NBRC 103145
GGTCGCCGCGCCGCGCCCGGCACCTGCCGCGCCCGCCCCGCGCGCGGGTGGCGGCAATCCATTTGACGCACTCAAGTAATTGTCCGATTTTTGAATTGGTTTTTAAACCAATGTATTAACGAATGGGCGTGCGATCTGGAAATGGGTCGTACAACTTTTTAATTCGTTTCTCAGTCCTATTGCGAAGGTATTGAAGCTTATGGCGACCAAAAGACAGAGCGTGCAGAAGCGTCTCCAAAAAGTGCGCCCGCCGCGCGTGCAACTCACGTACGACGTGGAACTCGGTGACGCCATCGAGAAAAAGGAATTGCCTTTCGTCGTCGGCGTGATCGCCGACCTGGCGGGCCAGTCCGAGGTCGAGCAGCCCAAGCTCAAGGACCGCAAGTTCGTCAACATCGACCGCGACAACATGGACGACGTCATGAAGGGCGTGGCCCCGCGTGCCGCCTTCCAGGTGCCGAACAAGCTGGACGGACGCGGCGGCAGCTTCGGTGTCGACCTCACCTTCAACTCGATGGACGCCTTCTCGCCCGAAGCCGTCGTCGAGCAGATCGAGCCGCTCAAGCGCCTGCTCGACGCGCGCACCAAGCTGGCCGACCTGCGCAACAAGATGGCCGGCAACAGCAAGCTCGAAGACCTGCTGGCCGACGTGCTGAACAACACCGAGCAACTCCAGCGCCTGGGACAAGGCGTTGGCAAGAAGGACGAAAGCTGAACATGACTGCGCAAGCACTATCGGCATCGAGCGGTGCCGCTTCGTCCGAGGCCTCGGTCGACCTGCTCGACCAGATCGTCGAGAAGAGCAAGGTCGCCAAGTCCGACGTGGAGCACACGCGCACCAAGGACCTCATCGGCGAACTCGTCAGCCAGGTCCTCGAAGGCTCGGTGATCGTCTCCGACAACGTGTCGGCCATGATCGACGCGCGCGTGGCCGACCTGGACGCGCTCATCTCCGCCCAGCTCAGCGCCGTGATGCACGCGCCCGAGTTCCAGAAGCTGGAGAGCACCTGGCGCGGCCTGGAGTACCTGGTCAAGGAAACGCCGACCGGCACGATGCTCAAGATCAAGGTCATCAACGCCACCAAGCGCGACCTGATCCGCGACTTCAAGGCCGCCGTCGAGTTCGACCAGAGCGCGATGTTCAAGAAGGTCTACGAAGAAGAGTTCGGCACCTTCGGCGGTGCGCCGTTCGGCGCGCTGGTGGGCGACTTCGACGTCACGCGCCAGCCCGAAGACATGTACTTCCTGGACCAGATGGCGCACGTGGCGGCCGCCGCGCACGCGCCCTTCATCGGCGCGGCCTCGCCCGAACTGCTGGGCCTGGAGAGCTTTGCCGACCTGGGCAAGCCGCGCGACATGGCCAAGGTGTTCGACACCGTCGAGTACGCCAAGTGGAAGTCGTTCCGCGATTCGGAAGACTCGCGCTACGTCGGCCTCACGTTGCCGCGCTTCCTCGGGCGCCTGCCCTACCACCCGCGCGAAGGCACGGTGGTCGACAGTTTCAACTTCGTCGAAGACGTCGACGGCACCGACCACGCCAAGTACCTCTGGTGCAACGCCGCCTGGGCCTTCGCCACGCGCCTGACGGCCGCGTTCGACGACTTCGGCTGGTGCGCGGCCATCCGCGGCGTGGAAGGTGGTGGCCTGGTCGAAGACCTGCCCACGCACACCTTCAAGACCGACGAAGGCGAGATCGCCCTGAAGTGCCCGACCGAGATCGCCATCACCGACCGGCGCGAAAAAGAGCTCAGCGACCTGGGCTTCATTCCGCTCGTGCACTGCAAGAACTCCGACTACGCGGCGTTCTTCGGCGCGCAGTCGCTGCAGAAGGCCAAGAAGTACAACACCGACAGCGCCAACGCCAACGCGGTGCTCTCGGCGCAGCTGCAGTACATCTTCTCGGTGTCCCGCATCGCGCACTACCTCAAGGCCATGATGCGCGACAAGATCGGCAGCTTTGCCTCGGCGCACAACGTCGAACAGTTCCTGAACCGCTGGATCGCGCAGTACGTGCTGCTCGACGACAACGCGACGCAGGAACAGAAAGCCCAGTTCCCGCTGCGCGAAGCCGCCATCCAGGTCGGCGAAGTGCCCGGGCGGCCCGGCGTGTACCGCGCGGTCGCGTTCCTGCGCCCGCACTTCCAGCTGGATGAACTGTCTATTTCACTGCGCTTGGTCGCCGATCTGCCGAAGTCAGTGAATAAGTAAGGAGGCAGATCGGGTGCGCGGCCGAGGGGCCGTGCTGCAACACGTTAACTGTCAGTAATCAATCAATCAAGAAGGGGAAGAAACATGAAAGATATCTACGTCAAGTTCGGCAGCCCGGCCATCAACGGCGAGTCGCAGGACAAGGACCACAAGGACTGGATCGAAGTCAGCTCGTGGCAGCACAGCATCGTGCAACCGCGCTCGGCCACCGCGTCGACCGCCGGCGGCCACACCGCCGAGCGCTGCGAGCACGGCGAGATGATCTTCACGAAGGACATGGACGTCGTCAGCCCGCTGCTGTACCAGCACGCGTCGGGCGGCACCACCTTCGACGAAGTCACGGTGCAGTTCTACCGTGCCGACGGCGAAGGCAAGCGTGTGCAGTACATGGAGATCAAGCTCAAGTACGTGCTGATCGCCAGCGTGAACCCGAAGGTCGTGAGCACCGACGTGGCCAGCGTGCCGAGCGAGACCTTCTCGCTGAAGTACGCCGCCGTGCAGTGGAAGTACACGCAGCAGAAGATCGGCGGCAACCAGGGCGGCAACTCGCAAGGCGCCTGGAGCCTCACGAAGAACGACAAGACCTACTCGGTCTGACGCCAGTCGGGCAATGACGACCGCGGCGCAGGCCGCGGTTTCTTTTTGGCGCCGCGCCCCTCGCGCGGCGCCCTGCCCGTTGTCCGACGCGAGAGACAGGGAGTGACCCATGACAGGATTCGAACCGGGCCTGCTCGACAAGCTGTTCGATGACGACTGGCGCGGGCCGGCCTCGCCGGTGCTGCGGCACTTGTCGCTTGACGAGGTCAAGAACGTGGTCGCACGCGACCTCGAATCCCTGCTCAACACGCGCATGGTCTTCGACGACGCCAAGCTCCAGGCCTACCCCGAGTGCCGGCGTTCCGTCATGACCTACGGCCTGAGCGATTTCTCGGGCCTGAGCCTGGCCAGCCACTACGACCGTTCGTTCATCTGCCGCTCGCTGGAGCAGGCCATCGCCCGCCACGAGTCGCGCCTGCGCGATGTCTCGGTGTCGCTCGAGGTCGACGGCCAGGCCAGCACCCACATGCTCTATTTCGGAATCACCGCGCTGCTCGTGCTGCCAGAGCTGGCCGAGCCGGTGAACTTCGACGCCATGCTGCAGCCCACGACGCTGCAGTACTCCATCACCCGCGGCACCGGCAAGAGCCGGTACGCCTAGCGCCACGCCGGAACCCGACGCCCACCATGGACGAGTTGCTGCCCTTCTACGAACGCGAGCTGGCCTTCCTGCGCGGCTACTCGCAGGAGTTCGCCAAGGGCTACCCGAAGATCGCCGCGCGCCTGGCCATCTCGGCCGACGCCAGCGAAGACCCGCACGTCGAACGCATGATCCAGTCGTTCGCGCTGCTCACGGCCCGCATCAGCAAGAAGCTCGACGACGACTACCCCGAGCTCACCGAAGCGCTGCTCGAGGTGATGTACCCGCACTACCTGCGGCCCTTTCCGTCGTGCTCCATCGCGCAGTTCGACGCCGGCGGCGCGGCGCTCGCCAAGCTCAGCAAGCCCGTCACCATCGCGCGCGGCACCGAGCTCACCTCTCAGCCGGTGCGCGGCGGCGCCTGCCGCTTTCGCAGCGTGTACGACGTCACGCTGGCGGCGGTGCAGGTGTCGAACGTGGTCTACCACTCGGTGGTCAACGCGCCTGCGCAGGCCTCGCTGCCGCGCAACGCCACGGGCTGCCTGTCGGTCACGCTCGAGGCTGCCGGCGAGCAGAAGTCGCTCGGCACCCTGGCGCTCACGCTGGCGCGCCTGCGCACCTTCATCGACGCCGAGCCTTCGCTGGCCACGGCGCTGGCCGATGCCATCTTTTTGAAGACGGCCGCCGTCTTCGTGGAGCCCGAGCGCAGCGGCAAGTGGACGCTGGTGCAGGGCGAGGCGCTGCACCCCGTCGGCTTCGACGAGGCCGATGCGCTCATCGAACTGCCGGCGCGCTCGCACCCGGCCTACCGCCTCTTGAGCGAGTACTTCGCATTCCCCGAGAAGTTCAACTTCGTCGACATCGACCTGGCGAACGCGCTGCGCCACATCGGCTCGTGCCGCTCGATCACGCTGCACCTGGTGATGACCGGCGTGCGCGCCGATTCGCCCACGGCGCGGCTGCTCGAGGGCGTGTCCAGCCGCAACCTGCGCCTGGGCTGCACGCCCGTCATCAACCTCTTCAAGCAGCGCAGCGACCCGATCCGGGTCACGCATGCCGCCGCCGCCTACCCGGTGGTGGCCGACGCGCGTCGCGCCTTCGGCTTCGAGGTCTACAGCATCGACTCGGTCAAGCTCGTGAAGCAGACCGCCGAGGGCGACGCCTACATCGAGTTCCGGCCCTTCTACTCGCTGCACCACGGCGAGCATCCGAAGGAGGCCGAGCACTACTGGTTTGCGCGGCGCAACGAACTCGTGGCGCAGCGCAGCCCGGGCTACGAGACCGAGCTTTCGATCGTCGACATCGACTTCCAGCCCTCGCTGCCGCAGACCGAAACGCTGAGCATCGACCTCACCTGCACCAACCGCGACCTGCCGCATTCGCTGGCCTTCGGCCTGCCCGGCGGCGACCTGTTCATCGAGGGCAACTCGGTGGCGCGCTCGATCCGCATGCTGCGCCGCCCGACGCAGACGCTGCGCATGCCGCGCGGCAAGGGTGTGCAGTGGCGGCTGGTGTCGCACCTGTCGCTCAACCACCTGTCGCTGGCCACCAGCGGGCTGCCGGCGTTGAAGGAAATGCTGCGGCTGTACGACCTGGGCCGCTCGGCCGTGTCGGCGCGGCAGATCGAGGCCATCACCGCGATCGAGCAGCAGGCCACCACCCAGTGGCTGCCGGGCAAGCCCTTCGCGACCTTCGTGCGCGGCATCGAGCTCAAGCTCACGGTCGACGAGACCGGCTTCGTGGGCAGCAGCCTGCAGGCCTTTGCCCGCGTGATGGACCATTTCTTCGGTCTCTATGTGCACCTGAACAGCTTCACCCAGCTGGTGATCGTTTCGGCGCGCGACAAGGAGGAGCTGGTGCGATGCAAGCCCCGCAGCGGCGAATCGATCCTCCTGTAGCCGAAAGGCTGCTGCGCGAACCCTACCGCTTCGAGTTTTTCCAGGCGGTGCGGCTGATCGAGCTCATGCTGCTCAAACGGCAGGAGCGCGACGTGCACCAGCGCCTGGTGCCCGGCGAGCGCATGGTGCCGCGCTGGGTGCGCTTTCGCAGCTCCACGAGCCTGAACTTTCCGCCCAGCGAGATCGAGGCGCTGGCGGTGCGCGACGCCGTGGGCGAGCTGATGTCGGGCGCGCAGCTGTGCGAGCCGCCGCTGCCGCATGAGGACGAGCACGGCCTGGGCCGCATCGAACTCACGCCCGCGTCTTTCGGCATGCTGGGCGTGTCGGGCGCCTTGCCCATCGTCTACACCGAGATGCTGATGCGCCGCGAGCAGCATCTGCGCGACAGCTCGGCGCGCGCCTTTCTGGACGTGTTCAGCAACCGCGCCGCCGCGCTCTTCTATGCGGCCTGGCGCAAGTACCGCCTGCCGCTGCACTACGAGCACGAGCGCAGCCGCGCCTACCTGCCGGTGCTGCTGTCGATGGCCGGGCTGGAGCACACGGCGCAGCGCGATCCGCTGACCGACGGCACGGGCACCGTGTTCGACGAGACCGTGGCCGGCTACGCCGCCGCGGTGCGCCACCGGCCGATGTCGGCGGCGTACCTGCAGCGCGTGCTGTCCGACTACTTCCGCAGCCACATCCGCATCGAGCAGTTCCTGGGCAAGTGGTACGACATGCCCGTGCAGCAGCGCTCCAGGCTGGGCGAGGGCAACGTGAGCCTGGGCCAGAACGCGATGGCGGGCGAGCGCATCTGGCAGCGCGACCTGCGCATTCGTCTGTGGATCGGCCCGCTCAAGCGCAGCGCGCTGCGCGAGTTCTTTCCGGGCCGCGCGCATGCGAAGGCGCTCGAAAAGATGCTGGCGCTGCTGGCCGGCGTGACCTGCGAATACGAAGTGCGCCTGATCCTGGCGCGCGAAGAAGTGGCCGCCGTGCAGCTCAGCGACAGCGGCGGCAGCCACCTCGGCTGGGACAGCTTCATCACCACCCGCGAGGCCGAGGGCGACCGCAGCGACACGCAGTACGAGCTTCAGCCCCTGCAATGACCCTTTCAACGAACACGACCGACAGAAGAACACCACCGCTCATGAGCACCTCGCTGAAGACACTGATCACCAAGCTCAACGCCAGCGCCCGCATGGCCACGCAGCGCGCCGCCAACCTGTGCCTGGCCCACGGCCACTACGAGGTCGACCTGGAGCACCTGTTCCTGGCGCTGCTGGAGCAGACCGACAACGACCTCGCCCGCGTGCTGCGCGCCAACCGCATCAGCGCCACCGCGATCCAGTCGGACCTGGAGCGCGAGATCCAGACCTTCAAGAACGGCAACACGCGCACGCCGGTGTTCTCGCAGCACCTGCAGCAGCTGTTCCAGCAGGCATGGCTGCTCGCCTCGCTCGATGCGCACGCGGCGCAGATCCGCTCGGGCCACCTGCTGCTTGCGCTGCTGACCCAGCCCGACCTCGCGCAGCTGGCGCAGCGCGGCTCGCCGTTGTTCGCGAAGATCCGCCTCGAAGACCTGAAGCACGACTTCGACAAGCTCACCGACGGGTCGAGCGAAGCGGCCGAGGCCGGCGCCTCGGGCGCGGCCACCGAAGGCGACGCGCAGCAAGCGCCGGCCGACCCGCTGGCCGCGGGCGTGCCCGGCAAGACACCCGCGCTCGACCAGTTCACCACCAACCTCACGCAGCGCGCGAAGGACGGCGCGCTCGACCCGGTCATCGGCCGCGACACCGAGATCCGCCAGGTCATCGACATCCTGATGCGCCGGCGCCAGAACAACCCCATCCTCACGGGCGAAGCCGGCGTCGGCAAGACGGCCGTGGTCGAAGGGCTGGCACTGCGCATCGCCGCGCAGGACGTGCCCGAATCGCTGCGCGCCGTGGCGCTGCACACGCTGGACATGGGCCTGCTGCAGGCCGGCGCGAGCGTGAAAGGCGAGTTCGAGAATCGCCTGAAGAACGTGATCGCCGAAGTCAAGAAGAGCCCGCACCCGATCGTGCTCTTCATCGACGAGGCCCACACCATGATCGGCGCGGGCGGCCAGGCCGGGCAGAGCGATGCGGCCAACCTGCTCAAGCCGGCGCTCGCGCGCGGCGAGCTGCGCACCATCGCCGCCACCACCTGGGGTGAGTACAAGAAATACTTCGAGAAGGACGCGGCGCTCGCGCGGCGCTTCCAGGTCGTGAAGGTCGAGGAGCCCAGCGAGACGCTGGCCGCCGCCATGCTGCGCGGCATGGTGCCGCTGATGGAGAAGCACTTCAACATCCGCGTGCTCGACGAAGCCATCACCGAGGCCGTGCGCCTGTCGCACCGCTACATCAGCGGACGCCAGCTGCCCGACAAGGCGGTGAGCGTGCTCGACACGGCCTGCGCGAAAGTGGCGCTGGGTCAAAGCGCGACGCCGGCGCTGATCGAAGAGGCGAACCGCGGCCTCGAACGCATCGAGGCCGAGAGCGCAGCGCTGGTGCGCGACACCGCGGCCGGCGGACGCCATGAAGCGCGCCTGGCCGAATTGGCGGAAAAGAAGAGCGCACTGCAGGCCGAGCTGGCCGCGAGCCAGCAGCGCCTGGCCGAAGAGAACGCGCTGGTCGAACGCATCCGCGCGCTGCGTGCGCAACGCGACGAGTCGGCCGCGCAGCCTGAGGCCGCACCCGCCGTGGCGGAGAAAGCACCGGCCCGCGCCGCCAGCCGCAAGAAGACGGCTGCCGCCGCAGACCCCGCGCGCGACGAACTCGACGCCCTGCTCGCCGAACTGCGCGCACTGCAAGGCACCACGCCGATGGTGCCGCTGCAGGTCGACGGCCACGTCGTCGCCGAGATCGTCTCCGCCTGGACCGGCGTGCCGCTGGGGCGCATGGTCAAGGACGAGATCAAGACCGTGCGCAGCCTCGACACCCTGCTGGCCGAGCGCGTCATCGGCCAGGACCACGCACTCGCCGCCGTGGCCCAGCGCGTGCGCACCGCGAGCGCGCGCCTGGAAGACCCCAACAAGCCGCGCGGTGTGTTCATGTTCGTCGGCCCTTCGGGCGTCGGCAAGACCGAGACCGCGCTGGCGCTGGCCGACATCCTGTACGGCGGCGAGAAGAAGCTCATCATCATCAACATGAGCGAGTACCAGGAGGCGCACAGCGTCTCGGGCCTGAAGGGTTCGCCGCCCGGCTACGTGGGCTATGGCGAAGGCGGCGTGCTCACCGAGGCCGTGCGCCGCCAGCCCTACAGCGTGGTGCTGCTCGACGAGGTCGAGAAGGCCCACCCCGACGTGCTCGAGATGTTCTTCCAGGTGTTCGACAAGGGCATGATGGACGACGCCGAGGGCCGCGAGATCGACTTCCGCAACACGCTGATCATCCTCACGTCGAACATCGGTTCGTCGCAGATCATGCAGGCCTGCCTCAACAAGGCCGATGAAGAACGCCCCGCGCCCGACGCCCTGGCCGACGCGCTGCGCCCCGTGCTCATGAAGGCCTTCAAGCCGGCCTTTCTCGGTCGCATGAAGGTGGCGCCGTTCTATCCGATCACCGATGCGGTGCTGGAGCAGATCATTGCGCTCAAGCTCGGGCGCATCCGCGACCGCATCGCGACCAACCACAAGGCCGTGTTCGAGTGGGACGACGCGCTGGTCGAGGCCGTGCTGGCGCGCTGCACCGAGGTCGACTCGGGCGCGCGCAACGTCGACCACATCCTCAACGGCACCTTGCTGCCCGAGATCGCCGAGGCCGTGCTCACGCGCATGGCCGACGAGACGCCGCTGGCCAAGATCAAGGCCAGCTGCGGAAAGGGCGGCGAGTTCCGCTACCGGATCACCTAGGCACAGCAGCCGCGCGTGCCCACGGGAGAACAAAAACAATGACGACGACCTTCACATCGGCCTCGCTCGGCGGGCTCATGCGCGCGGGCACCACGCAGCGCGATCGCCTGCTGGTGCTGCACACGCCGCTGGGCGAGGACAAGCTGCTGGCCGAGCGCCTGGACGGCGTGGAGTGCATCGACGGCGGCGGCTTTCGCTTCGAACTCACCGCGCTGAGCGACGACGCGCACATCGAACTCAAGACCCTCATCGGCCAGGGCGTGCGGCTCGATCTGCAGACTGCGCAAAGCCGCACCGAGCTGCGCCCCTTCCATGGCCATGTGAGCGAGGCCGAGTGCGTGTCGAGCAATGGCGGCATGGCGCGTTACCGGCTCGTCATCGAACCGTGGATAGCCTTCCTGCGGTATCGCCAGGACAGCTGCCTGTTCCAGCACCAGAACGTGTTCGACATCGTCGACGCCGTGTTCGGTCGCTACCAGAGCCAGGGCCAGCTCGCGCCCCAGTGGCGCTGGGAGATCGCCCAGCGCGACATCTATCCTGTGCGCGGCATCACCACCCAGTACCAGGAAAGCGACTTCGACTTCGTCGCGCGCCTGCTGGCTGAAGAGGGCCTGTGCTACTGGTTCGAACACGCCACGGGCAAGGACGGTGCGCTGGGCAATCACACGCTCGTCATCGCCGACCACAACGGCGCCTTCCGCGCCAATGCCCAGCCCACCATTCGTTTCCACCGCGCCGATGCGAGCGAGCGTGAGGACACCATCCAGCAGTGGCGCGGCCATCGCCAGCTGCAGACCAACAGCCTCGCGCAGCAAAGCTGGGACTACAAGAGCGTGAACGCACGCCCCGTGCAACAGCAAAGCCGCGCCGCGGGCCAGCGCACCCTGCACTGGAGCGACGACCCCGGCGCCTACGGCTGGGAGACCTCCGCGCAGGGCGAGCGCCTGCTCGCCAACGCCCTGCAGGCGCTGGAGCTGCGCAACAAGCGCTTCGAAGGCCGCAGCGCCGTGCGCACCCTCGCGCCCGCCACCACCTTCACCCTGAGCGGGCACGAGCAGCACGACAAGGACAGCGAGCAGGACCGCCGCTTCGCCGTGCTCGCCGTGCGCCACATCGCGCGCAACAACTTCGACGAAGACCTGAAGACCGGCATCGGCGAGCGGCTGGGCCTGCCCGACATCGCCACCGTGTTCGACAGCGGCAACGGCGACACGACCGCAGACGCCGTCACCCACTACCGCAACGAGTTCACCACCGTGCGTGCGGCCATTCCCTACCGGCCGCTGAGCCTGGACGGCCACGGCCAGCGCATCCACCCCAAGCCCAGCGTGCACGGCAGCCAGAGCGCCATCGTCATCGGCGTGGGCGGTGGTGATGCGCCGGTGCATACCGACCGCGACCACCGCATCAAGGTGCAGTTCCACTGGCAGCGCGGCAGCGCGTCGAGCGCGCGCCAGTCGCGCACTGACGGCCAGGACAACGCACCTGCCGCCGATCGCCTGGGCGCCTGGGTGCGCGTGGCCGCCAGCGCCGCCGGCGACAACTGGGGCCAGATGAGTTTGCCGCGCGTGGGGCAGGAAGTGCTGGTGGAGTTCCACCATGGCGACATCGACCGCCCCGTGGTCGTCGCCGCGCTGTACAACGGCGCCGGCCAGGTCGACGCGCAGCACAACCAGAAACCCGCGGGCGCCGCCCAGTCCACCGGCAACGCGCCGGCGTGGTTCGCCGGCGAAGGCAAGGGCGCCAAGGAGCACGCGCACAACGCCGTCTTCAGCGGCATCAAGACCCAGGAACTGAGCGCCAGCCAGAGCGGCGACGGGGGCTACAACCAGCTCGTCTTCGACGACACCCCCGGCCAGGGCAGCACCAGCCTGGCCACCACCCAGGCCAGCAGCCGCCTGCACCTGGGCCACCACAAGCAGCAGGACGACAACGCGCGCGGCAAGGGCCGCGGCCACGGCGCCGAACTGGCCACCACCGCGCAAGGCGCCATCCGCGCCGGCGCGGGCCTGCTCGTGAGCGCCTATGCCCAGCCGAACGCCAAAGGCGCGTTCATGGCCAGCCGCGAAGCACAGCAGCAGACGAAACAGGCCGAAGAACTTGCAACGTCACTCGCCCAGAGTGCGCAGACGCAGAAGGCGCAGATCAAGGGTGAAGGCGCTCCGGGCGAGCTGCCGGCGATTGCCGCGCTGAAGCATGTGGCTGAAGTGCTGGAGGCGAAGCAGGAGGGCGGCGCTGCGGCATCAAGCAACGGATCGGGCGGCGGCGACATCAAGGCCACAGAAGGCGGCCACGGCAGCGTCACCGCGTACAGCGAGCCGCACCTGCAGTTCAGCGCGCCCATGGGCATCGGCTTCGTCACGCCGAAGGAGGTGATCGCCGTGAGCGGGCAGCACACCGCGATCGTCGCGAGCCAGGATGTCGACCTGCCCGCGCAGGGGCAGATCGCCCTGAGCGTGGCCAAGGGGGTGAGCCTGTACACGGTGGGCGCGAAGGCCGGAGAAGGCGGCGAGCCGAACCAGGAGCGCGGCATCGCGCTGCATGCGGCCAGCGGCAAGGTGAGCCTGCAGAGCCAGACCGGCGCTACGAAGATCGCGGCGGACAAGAAGGTGACGATCGCCAGCACGGCGAAGGACGTGGCCGTGGAGGCGCCGAAACACGTGCTGCTGACCAGCGCGGGGGCGTACATCAGGCTGGAAGGATCGAGCATCAAGATCCATGCGCCGGGGAAGGTGACGTTCAGGGGGATGCACAACTTCGTGGGGCCGCAAGGGGACAGCAGCAGCAACTCGCTCTCCGGCAGTGACCTGCAACCCTGTCCCAAACAAGACGACGCCGCGGCCAGCGGCGCCGTCGCCTTGTGAGGCAGCCACCCATGTTTGAACGCCTTGCCAGGCAACTGGGTGAATCATTGCAGGAGGACGAGACGCTCTCGGCCTACGTGCTGATCGACCCGATGCTGCGCGAGCCCTTTCCCGCCGAGTGGCTGGAAGCGGAGTCGCGCCAGACATGGCCTGTCCCCGTTCACCATCCGCTGCTCAAGGACAGGCAACTTCCCCGCCTGATCCATCTGCATCCGCATGACACGCGGCTGCTCGAAGCCAGCTTGGCACAGGCAGCAGATGAACAGGCCGATCCAGACTCCGAGCGCATGCAGGGGTTCGCGATCGGCGGATGGCTGCTGACTGCCGCGCCAGTGGACGCGCTGGTTCGCCACCTTGCACGCGTCATGCAAGGTGGGTTCTGGGGGCAACGCAGTTCGCAGCTCATCCGCTGGGCCGATCGCAGGGTCATGCAGTGGATGTGGCCTGTGCTCACGCCGCCGCAGCAGGCGAGCCTTCTCGGCCCGGTGCAACGCTGGTACAGCCTCGACAGGTGCACGCAGCTGGTGCTTTTCCAGTCCGATGCCAGTCCAGACCCGGCGTCGGCCCGGTTCAGCACGGCGCAATGGAACCATGCGCTCAAGAGCGAAACGGTGCACGACCTCCTGCGGGGCTGGCAGCGCTTTGCCGGCGTGCTGCCGGCCGACCACCTGCAGCAGGCGTCGCGGGCCGCAGATGCGGTCATTGCCACAGGCGTGGTCAATCGACAGGACCGGGTCCTGCTGGGCGCCTACGTCCTGCAGATCCACCCCGAGCTGACGACGCACCCGATCGTGCGCACGGCCATCGCGCGTGCCATCGGAGGCGATGCATCGCTCGCCGAGGCGCTCGACGACATCCCTGACCCTCAAGGCTGGGACGCCATCCGGGCCGAGCTCGACCCGGCGTTCGCTCGGGCCTCCATCCAACAGACTGCACAGGGAGAACACCTTGGCTAGCACCATGGCCCTCAATTCCTACTCGGCGGCGGCGAACAAGGCGGCCGCCAACACGCCCGCCTGCGCGACAGGAGGTTGCCCGGCCTGCGAGAAAGCCGGCCTCCCGGTGCTTCTGGTGCGTCCTGGTGTGGCCGACAAGGCGTATGCCGAGAACGCGGCGCGCAGCGGAACGACCCGGGTGCTGATGGATTCCAAGATCCCGGTGCCGCAACTGCCAACGTCGGGGCATGTCGCCAGAACGCTGCGCCCCGGTTATGTCATTGCCTACTACGAGAAGTCGCACACCCCGACCCTGAAGAGCCAACGCGGCTGGGAAGCCTTCAAGGTGCATGAAGGTGGCTACCTCACCCCGCACCCTCTCGAAGGCTCGGCCTCGGGCAAGGACGAAGAGGCCTTTTCCTGCAGTCGCACCGCCGCGTACGCCAGCGCGATGCTGTTCGTGATCCAGGACGCCAAGAACGCCGGCAAGGTCTGGGTGGCCTACAGCGACCATCTCTGGAGCCCGGAGGTTCGGCATCTGTACGGGAACGACAAGACGCTGCGTCGCAAGCGAATGACCAAGATCGATGCGCCCGACGCATCGTGCAGTCAATCCCTGCCGTTGACCGACAAGCTGGTGCAGACTGCGGTGGCCGACTACGACCCCAGCCGCCCTGCGTCGGCGCTTCGCGGCAACCCGTTTGCACCGCTGCCCGGTTCCGGAAAGCCGGGCGTGGCCCACACGCGCCCGGAAACGGCCGGCACCCTGCATACGGAGGCCCAGCGAATCCTGGCCGCCGGCAACCAGGCCAGCAAGAAGAAGCCCTACTCGCCCAACGACGTCATGATCGTCGGCCTGATCGACCCGATCGGCGCGACCGCGGAAACCGCCCAGCGTCGCATCACCCTGTGCAACGATGCCGCCGAATGGGTCATCACGCAGACGTCCGGCTACCAGAAGCTGCAAACGGCGCTGACCATCGAAGGGCTTCTCAAGCGGGCCGACGAGCAGGCGCAGGCGCGCAAGGCGCCATTGACCGATCCGCAGTACGCCGGCCTGAATGGCAAGGAGGTCGGCGAAAAGGAGTTCAAGGACATGAAGGCGGCAGGAAAGCTCCCGCCCGAAGCCACCCTGGAGCCCAAGTACGAATACAACCCCTACGACATCAATGGCGATGGCCGCACCCGCGTGTATGGGCGCGGCATCATCAGCTTCCCCAGCGCCTCGCAGATCGACCGGCAGGCCACCAGCCTGAAAGAAGACATTCTGGACGGGGTCACGGGGGGCAAGCGCAAACCCGCCCACCGCACCTTCCTGGGCAGCTACCAGACCAAGATCAAGGAAGACCGCCAACGCCTCGAACGTCTGGAGCTGGACTACCAGGTCTGGCTGCAGTCCGAGCAACGCAAGCTGATCACCGGCTTCGACTTCGACGAGGCGACACCCAGTGACGGCATCTTCTACGCCGCCGCGGTGGGCATGTGCACCCATGGCGGGCCGATCACCGACAAGGGCACCGAGTGGTTCAAGGACTTCCTGCTCAAGGACCCCAACGACAAGGAGGCATTGCTGGTGCGGTCGTTGCTGGGCAACCAGAAGTCGGCTTTCGAGAGTTTCCAGGAGGCCTTCAAACCCACCAAGGTCCACAAGGAAATCAAGAACCTCTTCAAGCTGATCGAGGAAATCGAGAAAGCGGTCGCCGCCGGCACGCCCTTGCCGGCCGGCGACAAGGCGTTGCTGCGTGCCGTGCCCGAGATACGCTGGCTCGCCCAGCAATTGCCGCTGCTGAAGAACCTGGCGTCCACCTATGGCCATCTGACCCTGACCGTCGTGGGCGCCACCTCCATGGCGCTGGACAAGCTCCAGCAACTGCCGGCGCCGCTGCGCGACAAGTTGCAGGCACTGACCGAATCGATCACCAACACGCTGGGCAAGGCCGCGGGCGTGACCGTGCACAAATTCAGC
Source organism: Variovorax boronicumulans NBRC 103145 (assembly GCF_001591345.1). Taxonomy (GTDB): domain Bacteria; phylum Pseudomonadota; class Gammaproteobacteria; order Burkholderiales; family Burkholderiaceae_C; genus Variovorax; species Variovorax boronicumulans. The sequence continues at coordinate 14,899 of NZ_BCUS01000038.1, forward strand.
ATCTCGCTGGACAAGGCGGCCGCCTACTGGCGCCAGCAGATGGGGCTGGTGCGGGGCCTGGCGCAGCGCGCTGCCGATGCGGCAGACAGCAAGCAGGTCAAGAGCCTGGTCCTGGGCGGCGCCATGTGGTTCAACGTCGGCGGCAGGCCGGGCACGGCCAACGCGCTGATCGACGTCTACGTCGCCGTGCGCCAGGGTGCCGCCGCCGCGCCGGGGGCGGTGGATGCGGCCACTGCGGCCGGGGCCAAGGCCGGCTCGGACGCGCGGGCAGCGGCCGGTGCGTCGGCCGACGCCGTGGCCGATTTCGCTCGCCGGGTCGGCAAGACGGGCTCGGACGTCATGCGCGAGAGCATGGCCGTATTCAAGCAGGGCAGTGCGACGTTTTCCGCGGCCGGCGCGCTGCTGCAGGTGCTGTCCATCAGCAAGACCTGGCACACGCTCGAGACGGGTACGCAGGAAGAGCGCACCTACGCCAGCATCACCTTGCTGACGACGGGGCTGGGCGTGACCGGCGCGCTGCTGGAAATCAGCGAGGCGTACGCGAAGCAACTCGGCAAGACGGCGTCGGCGCTGGGATTGAAATTGGTGGCGGGGAGCGCGTCGGCGATATCGCTTCTATTCGACGCTGTGAGTGCCTTCTTGCGGCACAGAAATGAAAAAGAAAAAGGAGATTCCGATGCATCGGCCCTGTACCTTGCCCAAAGCCTGTTCTTTGTCGGTGCAGCCATCGCCGGTGGAATGTACGTGGCCGGAACTGCAGGCTGGATCACGGGAACCGTGGCGGCCGGTTGGGGCTTGTCCTGGACGGGGTGGGGATTGCTGCTTCTCGGGCTGGGCTTGATTGCGGGTTTCATCGCCATGTTGCTGAACGATGCGCCCACTGTCGAATGGGTGAAGCGAAGCATCTGGGGCGAAGCCAGTGACAAGTGGGGAAATCTGCAGAGGGAACAGAATGAACTCAACAAGGTCTTGCTGGGTGTTCGCGTCGATTTCTATGCGGGAATCAAGACGACTTTGCAAGGACGCTCGGTTGGCATGGCCCCGATCCTGGTGAACGTTCCCACGGACACATACGAAGCATGGACGCGCCTGTTCATCCCGGTTCAGTTGCGTGAGCTGGTGAAATACGAACTCGGGTTTGAAGTGACTGGCACGCCGGATCAGCGCAAGCAGTGGAAATTGAACGCGCAGGACAAGATCGTCGAAGGGCCGAAGACCAAGATATTTCCGCTGGAAATCAACGATGAATCGATCACTCGACGGGTGGAAATGAGCCGCGACGCGATGAGCGGCATCAAGGGCAATGTGAGGATCTGGGATGCACCTGAAGGAGGCGAGCTCATTGTCGATGAGTCACTCGCCAAGTGACAGATCATGAGCCGTGAAAACAATCCGGACTACGACATTCGGCTGCCGCAATGGAATGCGCCCGACCCGCAGTTTGAGTTCGTCGAGAAAGTCCAGAAGAAGAGCCTGCTGGGAGGAAAGTCTCCCTGGCGCATCGCCTCGCGTGAAAAGCGCGAGCCCGTGCATGGGAAGGCGAGTTCGTGCGATTCCTTGTTGGGCATTCATCCGAACGCCATCGTTGTGGGCGCACCGGCAGGAACGACCGAAATCACATTCATGATGGGGCTGTACGCAGTCCTCGTCGGATTCGCTGCCTGCATGTTCGGATGGGGCGCGTTCGAATCCATCATGGATCTGGATTCAAGCAGGTCGGACTACGTTCTGAACTTGTTGATGTCCATGGTTTCGACGATGGCCGCGCTCTTCTTTCTGGTCGCGGCCATCTTTTTCTTCAGAGTCGGATTCCTTACGCCCCGCGATTTGCCGGTTCTCTTCAATCGCAAGACCAGGGAGGTTTCGTTCTTCACCGTCGTTCCGATGAAGTTCTGGAAGGTCTGGCAGCGCGCAGGCGTTGGCGAAGTCAAGACCTGCCGCTGGGACGACGCCTATGCGCGGAGCTACCAACTCACCGAGATCACGGGCGAAGCGGCGCGCTCTTCCTATCTGCTGGCGCTGCTGTGGGGCGACCCCAGGCAACCCAGGCAATGCCAGGAGATCGTGACCATTGGCTACAAGGGCTGGTGGGAGGATGAATTGCTCTGGCGCCTGTATGAGCACATTCGACGCTACATGGAAGAAGGCGGCCCGCCGATCCAGGCGGGCGAGAGCCTGCGGCGCTCGGGGACGGGCAAGTTGCCGCAATTCCCGCCAGAGGTCATCGCCGCCGCTGGCGGGTTGGCCTTGAGCGAAGAAGAGGTGCGTCGTTTGGCAGGCATTCGCGAATGACGGACGCCTGCCATTCGAGACAGTCCTTTCATGTCCCAGATCAGTGGAGGCAACGACAGCCATGACATCCGCCGACCGTATTCCCGCGCCATGCGGCGCCCGCGACCTGTGACGAGATTTGCGCTGCTTGCTGCGGGTGCCGTGGCACTCCTCGTCGCATCGGCGGTGGCCTATCGCGGCTATAGGGTGAACACGAGCACCTCAGATACATCCACCGCGGTATCGAGCGATGAGAGCCGCGCCCAGGGACGGCTGTTGGCGAAGCTTCGTTTCGATGCGCCGTCTTTTGGCGATTGCTCGGTCCATGACGCGTGGCTGGAAAAGTCCTCCACGTTCGTGACGCGCAGCTGGTTCGGAATCCGTCTTGGAAATGAAACCATTCCGACAGCCGCCATCCATGTGGTCCTCAACATTCCCACGGATCCATTCCGGTCTGCGGAAAGCTTGAGCTTCGACGAGACGAATCCGACCGCCTCCGACTTGGGGCTGACAGGCTCGTTCACTCAGACCGTCACGATCAATGCAAGGCGCTACCGGCTGTTCGGATCGAACACCGTGTTTCCGCCGCCTGCGGTCATGACATTCAGCTGTGGCACAGCAAACGCACATGCAACGTTGGCGAACTAGGATTTTTCCGGTCCACGCGATGGCGATCGGCCAGCCCCTGAACCGACAGGGCGGGAAGATCGCGCGCGGCCATGCATCGAACGAAGACCGGCACGACCGGCACTGACACCAGGGAGGTGGATATCCATGTCATCAGACACATCAAGCAGCTTCATGCCGACGCCATGGAGGCTCGAAGGCCTGAACGTCGCGCGGCTGTCGGAGCAGGCGCGGCTCATCAAGCTGCAGCTGCCCGCGTCGGCACCGCAGAACGCCGTCGTCGTCGAGCGCTTCACCGGCACCGAAGGCCTCAACGAGCTCTTCGACTTCACCATTGACACCCTCGCCACCTCGAGCGAGTTCGACCCGTTCGCGCTGATCGGCGAAGAGCTGAGCCTGCGCCTGCTGTTGGCCAACGGCAGCTTTCGCACCTGGCACGGCTACCTCACGGCCGTCGATGCGCTGGGCGGTGACGGCGGCCTGGCGCGCTACCGGCTGCACCTGCAGCCCTGGCTCGCCGCGCTCGGTCTGCGCCGCGACAGCTTCGTGTACGCCGCCAAGCACGTGCAGGACATCGTCAGCGAAGTGTTCGCGGATCACACGACCGCAAGTTTCAGCTTCGAAGTCACGCAGGAGATGCCCGTGCGGCCCACCTGCGTGCAGTACCGCGAGTCGGACCTGGCCTTCGTGCTGCGCCTGCTGGCGGAAGAAGGGCTGAGCTTTCGCTTCGAGCATGAGCAGCAGTCGACCGGTGGCGGGAGTGGCAACACCACGCCTTCGCATCACCGCCTGGTGATCTTCGATCGCGCGGCAACCCCGCCCGACTGCGCCCTTTCTCAGGTCCGCTTCCACCGCGTCGACGCCACCGAAGCGACCGACGCCATCACCGCCTGGAGCAGCCGGCGCCAGGTCGCCACCAACGCCGTCATGCGCAACGCCTGGGATGCCAGCGTGCTGCAGGCCCCCACCGGCGCGGTGCAGAGCGCGCTGGCCATGGGCGAGGTGCCCGTGCTGGAGCACTACGACGGCGCCGGCGCACAGCGCTATGCCGACAGCGCCACCGCCGCCCGCCGCGCCGAGCAACAGCTGGTGGCCTTCGAATCGCGCGTCAAGCGCTACGGCGCCGCAGGCAGCGTGCGACAGCTCGGTGCCGGCGAGCGCTTCACGCTCACGCAGCACGACCGCTACGACGGCCGCAAATTCCTCGCACTGCGCGTGCGCCACGAAGCGGCCAACAACCTCGGCGCACAGGCAGCGCAGGTGCTCGAGGCCGGCGAACTCGAGAAGGGCAGCTACCGCAACAGCTTCGAGGCCCAGCCGGCCGAGGCACAGGTCGTGCCGCTGTGGCGCCCCAAGCCCACAGCCCCCGAGGCCATGGTCGCGCTGGTGGTCGGCGGCGATGACGACGAGGCGCCGACCGCCGTCCACACGCAGCGCGACCATCGTGTGCAGGTGCGCTTCCATTGGCAGACCCAGCGTGCGGGCCAGCAGCAATCGACGGGCAGCGGACAAGGCAGCCTCGTCGCCGCCGGTCGCCACGCGAGCAATCGCCAGTCCGTCTGGCTGCGCGTGGCTGCACCCGTTGCAGGCCCGAACTGGGGCGCCCACCACCTGCCGCGCGTGGGTTCCGAAGTGCTCGTGTCCTTCATCGAAGGCGACATCGACCGACCGGTGGTCGCTCAGCAGCTCTACAACGGACAGGACCTGCCGCCTTGGTCAGCCGGAACCGACTCGTCAGCCAACCATGCCGGTGTGCTCTCGGGCTGGCACAGCCGCGCGCTCGATGGCAGCGGCTACAACCAGTGGATCGCCGACGACGCGCCCGGCCAGGTGCGCACCCGCCTGGCCAGCTCGCACGCCGCGAGCCAGCTGAACCTGGGTCACCTCAACGCCCAGTCGCCCGACGAGAGCAGCCGCGGCGCCTGGCGCGGCAGCGGCGCCGAGCTGCGCTCCGACGCCTGGGTCGCCACGCGCGCCGGCGAGGGCTTGCTGATCTCCACGCTGGCCCAGGAACGGGCAACGGGCAGTGTGCAGGACACCAACAGCGTGCGCGGCCAGCTCGCGGGCGCGCTGCGCGAGGCGCAGAAGCTGTCCGATGCGGCTGGCGGCGCGAAGGCGCTGGCGTTGAGCGCCACGGCGCTGCTGCAGCCGCTGATTGACGACATCGATCCGCAGAAGAACGGGCACTATCCCGGCAGCGTCAACGGGCAGGATGCGCGCGAGCCGAAAGGTGGAGAAGGCGCAGGTTCACGAGAAGGACAAGACCCCGTGCCCGCCTTCGCCCGGCCGCTCATGGTGCTCGATGCGGCCATGAGCCTGAACATGGCCACGCCTGCGAGCGCGACTGTGTACGCGGGCGAGGCGATCCACTGGACTGCGCAGGCGCAGGCCCACATCGCGGCGGGCAAGACCGTGAGCTTTGCGGCCGCCAAGTCCGTGGGGCTGTACAGCCACGAAGGCGGTATCCAGGTCATCGCGCAAGACGGACCGGTGAGCGTGCAGGCGCACACCGACGAACTCGAATGGCTGGCCAAGGAAGGCTTCACGGTCACCAGCAGCAATGACGAGATCCACGTGCTGGCGCAGCAGAAGGTCACGCTCAAGGGTGGGCAGACGAGCATCGAGCTGGATGGGGCGAACATCACCTTGAAGATGCCGGGGCTGCTGGACATCAAGGGGACGAGCAAGAGCTTTGTGGGGCCGGGGCGGGGTTCGGTGGAGTTGCCGCAACTACCGTCCGACGCGATGGACCTCAAGAACTGGATTGCACTCACCTATCACTATGCCGATCTGGACCCCGTCGCAGGCGCCAAGTACACCGCGACCTTCTCCGATGGTTCTGTTCGCAGCGGCAACTTGGACGCACAGGGGCATACCCGGATGGAGAACGTGCCACCGGGTCCGGTCAAGGTGAAATACGAGGAGGTGAAGACGATCGACCCCTCCGTGCATTCCAAAGACAAGGCACAAGCGGACGTCTCGGCATGGCGCAGCGCGCTCACGGCGGCGTTCGCGGATCAAGTTGAACAGGGAGTCAAAAAATGAGCGGCGACAGAGGTGAGTTGGTCAGTCTCGAAGACGCGCATGCGCACACCTACCTGAGCGACGCGTTCGATTGGGTGCGGGACCTGGCGGCCAAGGGCGCGCGCAGCGCTGCGGACACCGTGGACGACTGGACGATCGAACTCGACAAGCTGAACTTCAATGGCTCCGACGCGTTGAAAAGCTACCTGCGCGAGCAAGGCAACTGGGTCTCCGACCTGTTCGCTGAAATACTCAGCCTTGTCGAACTGATCAATCCGCTGACCATCGGCAAGCAGATCGCCATCTGGATTCTGGAGGACTTCCGCGACGTGTTGCGCGCCCTGGCGTTGCTGGTCGACTCCAAGGACGACACGGCAGAGGAAACCAAGGGTGCCCTGGTGGAGCTGGGCATGGCCGCTGCCGCCTTGTGCATCCCCTACGTGGGACGGGCCGGCAAGGTGATCTACCGGATGCTGCCGAAGTTCGCCAACATGCGTTTTGCCGTTGCCGCGCTGGAGACGGGTGAAGGCGCGGCGATGCTGCGGTTCCTGGGTACCGGCGACACCCTGGGATACCTCAAGGGACTGAACTTTCCGTCCTACGCGGGCAAGATCAATTCGCTGCTGCGCCAGATATTCGACAAGATCGGGGCTGCGGTGGGGCGCTATCTGCCCAAGATGTCCAAGGTGATCAGCGAGTGGTACGCCAAGATCAGTGGTTGGGTGACGAGCGCTCTCAAGCAGGTCCAAATCTGGGTGGCTGCAGCCGTTGCCAAGCTCCAGCATGTGGTCTACAACGCCGCGACCAACATCACGAACCCCAAGGTGCTGGACAAGATTCCCGACAAGTTGCTCGACTGGATGTACGCGCAGATCAACGGCAACTTGTGCGAGAGCTGCGTGGACAATTACTTCATCAACTTCATGGGCTACTCGCGTCTTTTCCCAGCGCCAAACACATCCAAGCGCGACACCAGCGCGTTCTTCGGCTCGGATCAGGGTATCGATGGCCTCTTCGAAAAAGAGCCCAGTGTGGTGACCGGTGGAACCTTGCTGCCACCGCACTACAACGGCATCCCCAACAGCCTGGGCTGGATATTGGACGAACTCGATGTGGAGATACCTGGGGAGCAGATTGCGAAGGCGGCCGTCAGCCGCAGCATCAAGCCCTTCGGCGATATCGATTCAGATTTCAACCCGGTGACGGGCAAGCCTGCCACGTTCCCGCGCTTTGTGGTGATGGAGGCCAAGTTCGGCTATCACGTCAAGTCGGGCAACAAGCTTCAGGACATTGAATGGAAGAACAAGCTGGGGACGACGACGACGGGGGTGAAGCAGATGAGTCGAACGTGGATCGATCAACGTCTGCGAACTACCGTTTTTCCGCCGGATCCGACCACTGGGAGAGTGCCGCAAAAGCTCAGCGACATCCAGAAAATTGGCTACCTTCGCTGGCTTTATGGATGCCAACCCGCCAATGCCAAAAACAGCAAGAAGGCGAGAGCGCGCGGCGGAAGGCGGATGCAGGGATTGGCATTTTTTCCGCCTTATGCATTGCGTGGGTACGACATCGACAAAATGAAATGGAACGTCTAGAAAATGGCTGACTTCTATTCGAATCGGCGCGAGCGCTTCTTAAACGAGGAGCCTTATCTACTCCTTGTGAACGCAACCCGAGAAAACGTCGCCGAGCTTGAGGGCTATCTAAAAAATGATCTGGCCTCCGCGGATGAGAATGCATGGTCCCGTTGGCATAGCTTCATGGCAGGCGCCAAGTTTTCGTTGCTCATTGGTCAGTACTCGGCCGGACGCCCCGTCACGGAGGTCGCAACGGCGTACCCTCCCATGCTCCGAACCATCGAAGCTCAGTGTCTTCCGAATTCGACCTATCAGACTGAACCGCTCTATCTCGAGGAACTCGACGGCTACCACTACGCCATGACCTTGCTGTCGTTGGCCAAGCTGCTGCGCCACGACGACCTCGTTCCACGCGTGGCCGCACTGTTCGATGTGGCCCGGTCCGAAAATAGAGGAAAGGATGCTTTGTACGAAACGCTGCTTGGAAAGCTCGGCTTGCCGACAGTTCCTGCGAAGGGCATGTTGCGTTTTCTCAAAGCCCATCCACTTCTGTTGAAGGCCATTGAGGCGCCCCCCCAAAAACGCCCTCTATTCATCGCGGAGTTCCTAAGGAAGTGGTACTCCGCAATGAAGGGAACCTACTGGCATGGCCTGCACGACAAGGTACCGCAGAGCTTCTTCGGCTACTGGGCCTTCGAGGCCGGGCTGGTGACCTACCTCTGGGATATCGACGACAGCAGCTACCGAGACCTGCCGTTCTATCCCAAGGACCTGGTTGACTATGCACGCACGCATGGCGCGGTCGCATCGTCTGACACCAGCGCTTCCCTTTCAGCACAAGACGGCCCTCCGGTCTCCACACGAGGTGGAGAGCCTTGCCCACTGGCCGGCTGGTGGTTCACGCCAGCCAAGGCGGGCAGCCGACGCTACTTCAAGGCGGACGAGGTCATGCCCGTCATCGAGGGCAGCAGCTACGGCGCAACCTTCTGGCAATGGAGTGCGGATCAAACGGCGCCCAAGCTCTGAGACTCAAGTCAAATGCGCGGTTTGGACTGGTGAGCCATGAGTAGTTTCTCCTCGAAGCGTCGCGAAAAATTTCTGAATGAAGAGCCCAGTTCGGTCCGCCGGCTGGGTCTGCACGAAGACATTGCCGATGCTCAGCTGCTGCTCGACACAAGTCTCGGAAAAGAGGGCTTTCGCGAAGATGGCTGGTTTGCTTGGAATTGGGCCATCGCCAGCGCCAAGAGACGTCTCTTGGTTCACTCCTATTCGGACGGCAGCCCGATGGAGCACCTCGCTGCGGACTTTCCCGGCGTGCTTGCTGCGCAAGAGCCATCAAGCCTCCCTCATCCATTGCACGAAACCGAGCCGTTCTCCCTCGAGGAACTCGACGGCTACTACTACGCCATGACGTTCCTGTCCTTGGCCAAGCTGCTGTGTCGTGACGACTTGGTTCCACGCGTTGTTGCCTTGTTCGATGTTGCCTATACCGACAACCGCGGCAAAGACGCGCTCTACGAGGCGCTTCTCGGAAAGCTGGGGCTACCGACGGTGCCTGCGAAGGGCATGCTGCGCTTTCTCAAAGCCCACCCACTGTTGTTGAAGGCCATTGAGGCCGAGCCGAGAAAGCGCCCCTTGTTCGTGGCTGAATTCCTCGAGAAGTGGTACTCGGCGATGAAGGGAACTGCGTGGCACGGGTTGCACGACAAGATCCCGCAAAGCTTCGATGGCTACTGGGCCTTCGAGGCCGGGCTGGTGACTTACCTCTGGGACATCGACGACATCAGCTACCGAGACCTGCCGTTCTATCCCAAGGACCTCGTTGACTATGCGCGCACGCACGGCGCGGTCGCATCGCCTGACATGAACGCGACCCTTGCGGCACAAGACGGCCCTCCCGCCTCCACTCGAAGTGGAGAGGTTTGCCCGAAACAGGGTTGATGGTTCAACCTGTCCCATGTGGCTCTACCTGCATCACACCGCCTCCGACCTCATCGACCTGGACCCCACAACCGGCCGCTGGCGCCCAGTCGACGACGCCGAGAAACCCCCAGGCGCGTCGGTACTCGCCGACCTCCCCGTCAAAGGCGGCTACACGATCGAGAACGACAAGCGCTACTACAGCTACTGGACGTCCGACGAGAAGTTCGTCTTTCGCGCCGACGACGGTGCCGTGCTCGATATCTGCCAGAAGCGCGACGACGGCTCCGTGGTCATGCTCCCGCCCGTCTTGCGGAGCGAGATCGCGCCTTCGCGGTATGGCGATGGGGGTTTGCGGCAGGGCTTCAGCCAGTTCCGGTTGATCGAAGTTGCGACAGGCCAGGTCGTCTTCGAGCTGGACTACAACGCCGAGCGCTACCAGCGCCTGTACCAGGCCGACTTCACCGCCGCGGCGGCGGAGCAGGATCTGTCCGACTGGGATTTCTTCATCGCCTTGCAAGGCGCCATCGAGATTTTCGAAGAGCGTGCCGCGTCCGGCCGCGTCGCTTTCTTCGTGCAGGACGATGGCTCGGCGCAGGTCCAGGGGCACCGCATGCGCCGCGATGAGCTGCTGTTTGCGGACACGGGCCAGACCTGCCCCCGCTCGGGCATCTGGGCCTGCCTGACCGACCTGCGCGTGAGCGTGGCCGTCACGCAGGGCGAGCCGATGCCCTCGAACGGCGGGCAGCCGGTGCAATGGGTCTGGAGCCGCGCCGACTGAGCGCAGCCGCGGCTTTTAACCCCGCCCCAGCCGGGTCACAGACCCTTGCGCATAATTGACGCAAGCTATGACTCTCACCGAACTCAAATATATCGTCGCAGTCGCCCGCGAGCGGCACTTCGGCAAGGCGGCCGAGGCCTGTTATGTGTCCCAGCCGACGCTTTCGGTGGCCATCAAGAAACTCGAGGACGAACTCGAGGTCAAGCTCTTCGAGCGCAGCGCCGGTGAAGTGACCGTCACGCCGCTCGGCGAGCAGATCGTCCAGCAGGCGCAGAGCGTGCTCGACCAGGCCGCCAGCATCAAGGAGATCGCCAAGCGCGGCAAGGACCCGCTGGCTGGCCCGCTGAACCTGGGCGTGATCTACACGATCGGCCCGTACCTGCTGCCCGACCTGGTGCGCCAGGTGATCGCGCGCACGCCGCAGATGCCGCTGGTGCTGCAGGAGAACTTCACGGTCAAGCTGCTCGAGATGCTGCGCGCCGGCGAGATCGACTGCGCGATCATGGCCGAGCCTTTTCCCGACACGGGCCTGGCGATGGCGCCGCTGTACGACGAGCCCTTCATGGCGGCGCTGCCCGTGAAGCACAAGCTGGCCGACCGCGAGTCGATCACGTCGGAAGAGCTGCAGAGCGAGACGATGCTGCTGCTGGGCACGGGCCACTGCTTTCGCGACCACGTGCTCGAGGTGTGCCCCGAGTTCGCGCGTTTCTCGAGCAACGCCGAGGGCATCCGCAAGAGCTTCGAGGGCTCGTCGCTGGAGACCATCAAGCACATGGTGGCCTCGGGCATGGGCGTGACGCTGGTGCCGCGCCTGTCGGTGCCGGCCGAGGCGCTCAAGCCGAAGGTCAAGGGGCGCAAGGAGCCCGAGCAGATGGTGCGCTACCTGCCCGTGCGCGACGCGCAGGACCGCGACCCGCCGATGCGCCGCGTGGTGCTGGCCTGGCGCCGCACCTTTACGCGCTACGAGGCCATTGCGGCGCTGCGCAACGCGATCTACGCGTGCGAGCTGCCGGGTGTCAAACGACTCTCCTAGCGATTCGGGGCCTTTGCCTACGCGCGGGCTGTTTGGGATCGCTGATCGCTGGGATAGAGTGAAGCTGTTGCGAAGCCGCCTGCCGGCTTTCAGAATTTCGGTGTTGTCACCCAACTTCAAGAAAGACCCCTCCGCCATGGCCAAACCCTCGAAGAAAACCAAGTCCCCGTCGCCCGCAGCTTCTGCCGGCAAGGTGCCCAAGAAGGGCGGCGCCGTCGTCGCGCAGGAGTCGGGCAGCCGCAATGCGCCGATCATCAACATCGGCATCGAACGCCAGGACCGCGCGGCCATCGCCGAAGGCCTGAGCCGCGTGCTGGCCGACACCTACACGCTGTACCTCACGACGCACAACTTCCACTGGAACGTGACGGGGCCGCACTTCAACTCGCTGCATGCGATGTTCATGACGCAGTACACCGAGCTGTGGGGCTCGACGGACGTGCTCGCCGAGCGCATCCGCGCGCTGGGCCACTACGCGCCGGGCTCGTACGCCGAGTTCAGCAAGATCGCCACCGTGCCCGACGTGCCGCAGAACCCGCCCAAGGCGATGGAGATGGTGCGCATCCTCGTGAAGGGCCACGAAACGGTGTCGCGCATCGCACGCGAGTTCATCCCGGTGGCCGAAGAGGCCGGCGACGATCCGACCGCCGACATGCTGACCGCGCGCTGCACGGTGCACGACCAGACGGCCTGGATGCTGCGCTCGCTGCTCGAGGACTGACGGCGGCCTCCTGATCTCCCGGTGCGCCGGGAGTCCCTGCAAGAGCGGCACAATGGCCGCTCTTTTTTCGTCTGCCCGTCCGCCGCATGCTTGCCCGCCGTTTTGCGCTCTACCTCGATCTGATCCGCTGGAACCGGCCGGCCGGCTGGCTGTTGTTGCTGTGGCCCACGCTGGGCGCACTCTGGTTCGCGGCCGACGGCTGGCCCGGCTGGCATCTGCTCGCGGTGTTCACGCTCGGCACCTTCCTGATGCGCAGTGCAGGCTGCTGCGTCAACGACGTGGCCGACCGCGATTTCGACCGCCACGTGAAGCGCACGGCCCAGCGGCCCGTGACGAGCGGCGCGATGTCGGTCAAGGAGGCGTTGGGGCTGGGCACGGTGCTGGCGCTGCTGTCCTTCGGGCTGGTGCTCACCACCAACCGCACGACGGTGCTGTGGTCGTTCGCGGCCCTGGCGATCACGCTGATCTATCCGTTCGCCAAGCGCTTCGTGTCGATCCCGCAGGCGGTGCTGGGCATCGCCTTCAGCTTCGGCATCCCGATGGCCTTTGCCGCGGTGCAGTCGACGGTGCCGGCCTTTGCCTGGTGGCTGCTGGCGGGCAACCTGTTCTGGGTGCTGGCCTACGACACCGAGTACGCGATGGTGGACCGCGACGACGACCTGAAGATCGGCATGAAGACCTCGGCGATCACCTTTGGTCGCTTCGACGTGGCGGCGGTGATGGCCAGCTACGCGATCTTCCTGGCGGTCTGGATCTGGGCGGGTGCCAGCCGGTCGCTGGGGGTTCTCTTCTATGTAGGCATTGCCGCGGCGGTGGCGCAGGCGCTCTGGCACTGGCGCCTGATCCATGACCGCACGCGCGAGGGCTGCTTCAAGGCCTTCCGCGAAAACCACTGGCTGGGCTTCGCGGTGTTCGTGGGCATCGTGGCGGGCTACGCCCTCCGATAGCTCGCCTGTCGGCTCAGCCGCGCCCGAATTCCTCGCCCAGCTCGGCCGCGCGCTTCTGCGCCGCGCGGATGGCGGTCTTGAACTGTCCCTTCACATCGAAGGCTTCGAGCGCACTCAGGGCCGCGTAGGTCGTGCCGCCCTTGGAGGTCACGCGCTCGCGCAGCACCGACGGCGGCTCGGTCGCGCTGTGCGCCAGCGCCGAAGCGCCGGTGAAGGTGCCGATGGCCAGCCGCTGGGCCTGGTCGGGCGTGAGGCCCATCTCAACGCCGGCCTCGATCATCGCCTCGATGAAATAGAACACGTAGGCTGGGCCGGAGCCCGACAGGGCGGTCACCGCGTCGAGTGCAGGTTCGGCGTCGACCCAGATCAGCTCGCCCGTCGGTGCCAGCAGCTGGCCGACGCGTGCGCGGTCGGCGCTTTCGACGCCCGGCCGCGCGAAGAGGCCGGTCATGCCCTTGCCGACCAGGGCCGGCGTGTTGGGCATGGCGCGCACCACGCGCTCGGTGCCGAGCCAGCGGGCGATGCTGTCGGACGGAATGCCCGCCGCCACGCTCAGGTGCAGGGCGTCGGCCGCAAAGGCGCGCACCGGACGGGCGGCTTCGGCAAAGGTCTGGGGCTTGACTGCCCACACCACCACGGCGCAGCGCGAGAGGGCCTCGCTGGCCTCGGCCCTGGCGACGATGCCGTAGGTCTGGGCCAGCCTGGTGCGGGCTTCCTCGAAAGGCTCGACCACTTCGAAGTTGTCGGCCGCGACGCCTTGCTGGATCAGGCCGCCGATGATGGCGCTGGCCATGTTGCCGCCGCCGATGAAGGCGATGGGGGGCAGGGGGCCCGGCGCGGTGCGGGGCAGGAAGGTCACGGCGATGGTCATGGTCGGTCGGTGTAGGCGAAGGCGGCGAACTGCGTCACTTGCAGCGGGTTGAAATTGTCGTCGCTCACGACCACCAGCAGGCGGCGGCCGTCGGGCAGCGGTGGGCCCCAGCACATGCCCTCGGTGTTGTCGAGGCGCGAGAGGCCCAGGGTGGCGAAGTCGGCCACGAGCGTCTTGGCGGCCGGCCGGTGGTTGCCGGGGGCGAGGGCGTCGATGGCGAGCACGTCGTCGGCGGTTCGGGTGTCTATTTCATACAGGCGCAGCGAGTTGCCGGCGCCGGTGGCGTAGGCCCGCTCCAGCACCAGCATGCGGTAGGCGTCGAGCATCAGCACCTCGCTCACGCCGTTGTCGGCGTAGGTGCCCGGCACCAGCGGGCGCAGCGGGATGGCGTCGGGCACGTAGGCGATCTGGCGCATGGCGCGGCCGGTCGCGAGGTCGACCTGGGTGAAGCGGCAGGGGCCGCCGGGGGCGGTGGTGGTCGGGACGGGGCCGTCCTGGACCAGGGCGTTTTCCATCGCGAGCCAGGCCGACCGGTCGTCGGGCGTGAGGGCCAGGCCCTCGAGTGTCTGGTTGTCGCGCGGGCCGCGGCGCTGGGCCGGGTCCGGGGCAAACATCGCCGGCAGGGTGAATTCGCGCAGGAAGCGGCCATCGCGCGCCGATTCATACAGGGCAGGGCCGAAGCCGCGGGCCAGGTCGCCTTCGCTGGTCCAGAGCAGGGTGCCGGCCGAGGGGCGCAGGCGCAGGGCCTCGGGATCGGGAACGGGCAGGCCGTCGACCGCGTGGCGCCGACCGGGCCAGGGGCCGCCGCCGGGGCGTCGCAGCTGGACAACGCCGGTGGGCTCGGGGGCTGCGTCGGCCGGCTGGGGCCAATGTGCGGTGTAGCAGCGCACCGGGCTCAAATCTGACCGGTCATCGCTGAGAAGCAGGTACTCACCTTTGATGGGGTCGTAGTCGATGCCGGAGAGGCCGCCTGCCGTGGTGCTCTCTATAGAGCGTCGGTGCGCCCAGCGGGCTTCCCCCAGGCGCTGCAGCCGGCCGGTGTCCGGCGCCGGTGTTGCGCTGCGGCAACCCGCAAGCCCCAGCGATCCCAGCCCGAGCAGGCCCGCGCCGCCCGCCAGCAGGCGTCGGCGCAGCATGGAGGGCGGCGAAATGAGGGGGTAGTTGGGGGCGCGCACGCCACAAAGTCTAGCGGCTGTCGAAGTTCGCGTGATGAGGCAGTTGACATCGCCCGGCATGGGTGCCACAATCGCGGGCTTCGCTTTCAAAAGGCGAAGCTTTCAGCCCAAAGCGGAAGCGTCTCGAGTGGTTCGAGGCGTGGACGACGGGCCCAAGACTGACCGCGGTGTCTCCCTCCTGGAGGCTCATCGGTACAAGTTGGGAATATCAAGAAATGATCCAAACTGAATCCCGGCTCGAAGTGGCCGACAACACGGGCGCGAAATCCGTCCTGTGTATCAAGGTGCTCGGTGGCTCCAAGCGGCGTTACGCCAGCGTGGGCGACGTCATCAAGGTCAGCATCAAGGAAGCCGCTCCGCGTGGTCGCGTCAAGAAGGGCGAGATCTACAGCGCAGTGGTGGTCCGCACCGCCAAGGGCATCCGTCGTGCTGACGGTTCGCTCGTCAAGTTCGACGGCAATGCCGCCGTGCTGCTCAACGCCAAGCTGGAGCCCATCGGCACCCGCATCTTCGGACCGGTCACGCGCGAACTGCGCACCGAGAAGTTCATGAAGATCGTGTCGCTGGCACCCGAAGTTCTCTAAGGACACAACGCCATGAACAAGATTCGCAAAGGCGACCAGGTCATCGTGTTGGCCGGTCGTGACAAGGGCAAGCGCGGCGTCGTGTCGCTGCGCGCAGACGATTCGCATGTGATCGTCGACGGCATCAACCTCGTCAAGAAGCACACCAAGCCGAACCCCCTCAAGGGTACGACCGGTGGCATCGTCGAGAAGACCATGCCGATTCACCAATCCAACGTGGCGATCTTCAATGCTGCGACCGGCAAGGCCGATCGCGTGGGCATCAAGGTCACCCAAGGTGCCGACGGCAAGCGCGTGGCTGTTCGCGTCTTCAAGTCGAGCGGCGACGAAATCAAGTTCGCCTAAGAGGTACTCACATGGCACGTCTCCAACAACACTATCGCGAAAAGATCGCGAAAGACCTGACGGAAAAGTTCGGCTACAAGTCGCCGATGCAAGTTCCGCGTCTCACCAAGATCACCCTGAACATGGGTGTGGGTGAAGCAGTCGCCGACAAAAAGGTCCTCGACAACGCCGTCGCCGACCTGACCAAGATCGCTGGCCAGAAGCCCGTGGTTACCAAGTCGAAGAAGGCCATTGCCGGCTTCAAGATCCGCGAAAACCAGCCGATCGGCTGCATGGTCACGCTGCGTGGCGTGCACATGTACGAGTTCCTGGACCGTTTCGTCACCGTGGCCCTGCCCCGCGTGCGTGACTTCCGCGGTATCTCGGGTCGCGCATTCGACGGCCGTGGCAACTACAACATCGGTGTCAAAGAGCAGATCATTTTCCCTGAGATCGAGTACGACAAGGTCGACGCCCTGCGCGGTCTCAATATCAGCATCACGACGACGGCCAAGACCGACGAAGAAGCCAAGGCGCTTCTCGCTGGCTTCCGTTTCCCGTTCAAGAACTGAGGTGATCTGTGGCTAAAGCATCTTTGATCCAGCGCGAACTCAAGCGCGACAAGCTGGTTGCCAAGTTCGCTGCGAAGCACGCAGAACTGAAGGCAACTTCCAACGACGCGAAGAAGAGCGACGAAGAGCGCGCAGCGGCCCGCCTGGCCCTGCAGAAGCTCCCGCGCAACGCGAACCCCACGCGCCAGCGCAACCGTTGCGAAATCACCGGTCGCCCCCGTGGCACCTTCCGTCAATTCGGTCTGGCCCGCGCCAAGATCCGCGAACTGGCTTTCAACGGCGACATCCCCGGTGTCACCAAGGCCAGCTGGTAAGCCAGGCAGGAGCAAACAACATGAGCATGAGTGATCCCATTGCCGACCTGCTGACGCGTATCCGTAACGCGCAGATGGTGGCGAAGCCCACCGTGTCGGTCCCGTCTTCCAAGGTGAAGATCGCGATCGCACAAGTCCTGAAGGACGAGGGCTACATCGACGGCTTCCAGGTCAAGACCGAAGCCGGCAAGAGCGAACTTGAAATCTCGCTGAAGTACTACGCTGGCCGTCCGGTCATCGAGCGCATTGAGCGCGTGAGCCGCCCCGGCCTGCGCGTCTACAAGGCCAGCACTTCCATTCCGCAAGTCCAGAACGGCCTCGGCGTTGCGATCGTCACGACCCCCAAGGGCGTGATGACCGACCGCAAGGCGCGCGCCACCGGTGTCGGCGGCGAAGTTCTGTGCTACGTCGCCTAACCGAGACATCGAGGAGTTACTGAAATGTCCCGAGTAGGAAAAATGCCGGTCGCCATCCCCGCAGGCGTGGATGTGTCGATCAAGGAAGACCAGATCAGCGTCAAGGGCACGGGCGGCACGCTCAGCCTGGCTCGCAATGCGCTGGTGAATGTCGTCAACAAGGACGGCAAGCTGAGCTTCGAGCCCGCCAACGATTCGCGTGAAGCGAATGCGATGAGCGGCACGATTCGCCAGCTGGTGAACAACATGGTGGTTGGCGTGACCAAGGGCTTCGAAAAGAAGCTGAACCTGGTCGGCGTCGGCTACAAGGCTGCAGCGTCCGGCGCCAAGCTGAACCTGCAAGTCGGTTACTCGCACCCGGTCAACATCGACATGCCGCAAGGCATCACGGTGACCACCGCGACCCCGACCGAAGTGGTGATCAAGGGCGCTGACCGTCAACGCGTCGGCCAGATCGCCGCTGAGATCCGCGCTGTTCGTCCGCCAGAGCCCTACAAGGGCAAGGGCATCCGCTATGCGGACGAGAAGATCGTGATCAAAGAGACCAAGAAGAAGTAAGGGGCAGCAAAATGATGTTGACCAAAAAAGCACAGCGTCTTCGCCGCTCGCGCCAGACCCGCATCCGCATTGCGACGCAGGGCGTGGCTCGCCTCACGGTGAACCGCACCAACCTGCACATCTATGCCACCGTCATCTCCGACGACGGCACCAAGGTGATCGCAACCGCATCGACCGCCGAAGCCGAAGTGCGCGCAGCACTCGGCGCCTCGGGCAAGGGTGGCAATGCCGCCGCTGCCACCGCCATCGGCAAGCGCATCGCTGAAAAGGCGAAGGCTGCCGGCGTCGAGAAGGTCGCTTTCGATCGCGCAGGTTTCGCCTACCACGGCCGCGTCAAGGCGCTGGCCGAGGCAGCCCGCGAAGCCGGTCTGCAGTTCTAATCGGACACGAGATTCAAAATGGCAAAGATTCAAGCAAGAACGCAGAACGAAGGTCCTGAGGACGGTCTGCGCGAGAAGATGATCGCGATCAACCGCGTCACCAAGGTGGTGAAGGGTGGTCGTATCCTCGGTTTCGCAGCGCTGACCGTGGTCGGTGATGGCGATGGCCGCGTCGGCATGGGCAAGGGCAAGTCCAAGGAAGTGCCTGCTGCCGTGCAGAAGGCAATGGAAGAAGCCCGCCGCAACCTGTTCAAGGCTCCGATCAAGAACGGTACGCTGCACCACCAGGTGCAAGGTCACCACGGTGCTGCCACCGTCGTGATGTACCCGGCTCCCAAGGGTACCGGCATCATCGCCGGCGGCCCGATGCGCGCCGTGTTCGAAGTCATGGGCATCACCGACATCGTGGCCAAGAGCCATGGTTCGTCGAACCCCTACAACATGGTTCGCGCCACGCTCGACGGGTTGAAGAACTCGACGACGGCCGGCCAAGTGGCTGCCAAGCGCGGTCTCACCGTCGAAGAAATCTTCGCCTGAGCGCAAGCTCTCGCAAGGCTGAAGGAAGCATTCAAATGACGCAACAACAAACCCTCAAGGTGCAGCTGGTGAAGAGCCCGATCGGCACCAAGGAATCGCATCGCGCGACCGTGCGTGGCCTCGGCCTGCGCAAGCTCAACAGCGTGAGCGAGCTGCAAGACACGCCCGCAGTGCGCGGCATGATCAACAAGATCAGTTATCTGGTCAAAGTTCTGTAAGAGAGACTGATATGGAACTCAATGGCATCAAGCCGGCAGCTGGCGCCAAGCACGCCAAGCGTCGCGTCGGCCGCGGTATCGGCTCCGGCATCGGCAAGACCGCAGGTCGCGGTCACAAGGGCCAGAAGTCGCGCGCAGGCGGTTTCCACAAGGTCGGCTTCGAAGGCGGTCAAATGCCGCTGCAGCGTCGCCTGCCCAAGCGCGGCTTCAAGTCGCACCTGCTGAAGTACAACGCCGAAGTCACGCTGACTGCTCTCGAGCAGCTCGGCCTGGCCGAAGTCGATGTCCTGGCACTGAAGCAAGCCGGCCTCGTGGGCCAGCTCGCCAAGGTCGTCAAGATCATCAAGACCGGCGAACTCACCAAGGCCGTCAAGCTGACGGGCGTGGGTGCGACCGCTGGTGCCAAAGCTGCGATCGAAGCAGCCGGCGGCAGCCTCGCCTGATCACCTTCGGACTGAAAGAAGTTCTTCGTGGCAACTAACGCGGCAACGATCGCAAAAACAGGCAAGTTCGGCGACCTCCGTCGTCGGCTCGTCTTTTTGCTGCTCGCGCTCGTGGTCTACCGGATTGGCGCGCACATTCCTGTGCCGGGTATCAACCCGGACCAGCTGGCAGCGTTGTTCCAGGGCCAGCAGGGCGGCATTCTGAGCCTGTTCAACATGTTCTCGGGCGGGGCGCTGTCGCGTTTCACCGTGTTCGCGTTGGGGATCATGCCGTACATCTCGGCGTCGATCATCATGCAGCTGATGACCTACGTGCTTCCGACCTTCGAGCAATTGAAGAAGGAAGGCGAGGCCGGTCGCCGCAAGATCACGCAGTACACGCGCTATGGCGCGCTCGGCCTGGCTCTGTTCCAGTCGTTCAGCATCGCAGTGGCCCTCGAATCGTCGGCCGGTCTGGTGATCGCCCCCGGTTTCGGCTTCCGCCTGACCGCCATGGTGAGCCTGACGGCAGGTTCGATGTTCCTGATGTGGCTCGGCGAGCAGATCACCGAACGCGGCCTGGGCAACGGCATCTCGATCCTGATCTTTGCAGGTATCGCGGCCGGTCTGCCCGGTGCGATCGGCGGCCTGGCTTCGCTGGTGACGACCGGTGCGATGAACCCCATCGTTGCGCTCTTCATCATCGCGGTCGTGGTGCTGGTCACCTACTTCGTGGTGTTCGTGGAACGTGGTCAGCGCAAGATCCTCGTGAACTATGCGCGGCGCCAGGTTGGCAATAAGGTCTACGGCGGTCAGTCGTCGCACCTGCCCCTGAAGCTGAACATGGCCGGTGTGATTCCTCCGATCTTCGCGTCGTCGATCATTCTGCTGCCGGCAACGGTGGTGGGCTGGTTCAGCGCTGGTGACGGTGGCTTCCGCTGGATCAAGGACATCGCCAGCGCACTGCGTCCGGGCGAGCCGATCTACGTGCTGCTGTACGCCGCTGCGATCGTTTTCTTCTGCTTCTTCTACACGGCACTCGTGTTCAACAGCAAGGAAACGGCCGACAACCTGAAGAAGAGTGGTGCGTTCATTCCTGGCATTCGCCCGGGTGACCAGACCGCTCGCTATATCGACAAGATTCTGGTTCGCCTGACGTTGGCTGGCGCGGTGTACATCACCTTCGTCTGCCTGCTGCCCGAGTTCCTGATCCTGAAGTACAACGTGCCGTTCTACTTCGGTGGTACCTCCCTGCTGATCATCGTGGTCGTCACGATGGACTTCATGGCCCAGGTGCAAAACTACATGATGTCCCAGCAGTACGAATCGCTGCTGAAGAAGGCGAACTTCAAGACATCGTAGGGCTGTGAGTTTCAGTATTGAGTCCGGGCGGTAGACCGCCACGTTAAACAGTTTTAGGAGAATGAAATGAGAGTTTCGGCTTCGGTCAAAACCATCTGCCGTAATTGCAAGGTCATCCGCCGTAAAGGTGTGGTGCGTGTGATTTGCACCGACCCGCGCCACAAGCAGCGCCAGGGTTGATTGAAGAGTATTAGAGGACGCACATGGCACGTATTGCTGGCATCAACATCCCGCCGCACAAGCACGCTGAAATCGGCCTGACCGCCATTTTCGGTATCGGTCGCACCCGCGCCCGTCAAATCTGCGAAGCGAGCGGCATCGAATATTCGAAGAAGATCAAGGATCTGACCGACGCCGATCTCGAAAAGATCCGCGACCAGATCGCTCTGTTCACGATCGAAGGCGATCTGCGTCGCGAGACGACGATGAACATCAAGCGTTTGATGGACATCGGCTGCTATCGCGGCTTCCGTCACCGTCGCGGCCTGCCGATGCGCGGCCAGCGCACGCGCACCAACGCCCGCACCCGCAAGGGTCCGCGCAAGGCTGCGCAGTCCCTGAAGAAATAAGGATAGACAAGCATGGCTAAAGCACCTGCAAACAACGCCGCACAGCGCGTTCGCAAGAAGGTTCGCAAGAACGTTGCGGACGGTATCGCCCACGTGCATGCCTCGTTCAACAACACCATCATCACGATCACCGATCGCCAGGGCAACGCCTTGTCGTGGGCTTCGTCGGGTGGCCAGGGCTTCAAGGGCTCGCGCAAGTCGACCCCGTTCGCTGCGCAGGTCGCTTCCGAAGTGGCCGGCCGTGCTGCTGTCGAACAAGGTATCAAGAACCTCGACGTCGAGATCAAGGGCCCCGGTCCTGGTCGCGAGTCGTCGGTGCGCGCACTGGCTGCGCTCGGCATCCGGATCAATTCCATTGCCGACGTGACGCCCGTTCCGCACAACGGCTGCCGTCCCCAGAAGCGTCGCCGCATCTGATCGTCAGTCCGCAAGGCGCAGCCAGCTTTCGAGCGGCTGCGCATTTGTTTTTTCACTAAGCCCACCGCCATCGGCACATCCGCCGACGGCTCCCGCAGGCAACTGCGGCAGATGACACCAAGGAAATACCGTGGCACGTTACCTCGGCCCCAAGGCCAAACTTTCCCGCCGTGAAGGCACCGACCTGTTCCTGAAGAGCGCCCGCCGTTCGATCCAGGACAAGGCCAAGTTCGACTCCAAGCCCGGCCAACATGGCCGCACCTCGGGTCAGCGCACCTCCGACTACGGTCTGCAGCTGCGTGAGAAGCAGAAGGTCAAGCGCATGTACGGCGTGCTCGAGAAGCAGTTCCGCCGCTACTTCGAAGAAGCCGATCGCCGCCGTGGCAACACCGGCGCCAACCTGCTGTTCATCCTCGAGTCGCGCCTGGACAACGTGGTCTACCGCATGGGCTTCGGCTCGACGCGCGCCGAAGCACGCCAACTCGTGTCGCACAAGGCGATCACCGTGAACGGCCAGTCGGTCAACATCCCGTCGTACCTGGTCAAGACCGGTGACGTGATCGCCGTGCGCGAAAAGTCGAAGAAGCAGAACCGCATTGTCGAAGCGCTGCAACTCGCCCAGCAAGTCGGCATGCCGGCTTGGGTCGATGTGAACGCCGACAAGGCCGAAGGCACCTTCAAGAAGGTCCCGGATCGCGACGAATTCGCAGCCGACATCAACGAATCGCTGATCGTCGAACTGTATTCGCGTTGATTTTCTCTACCCGCCTGCGCGTCTTTGCGCCGGCGGGAGATTGATATTGTTGTTCACGTTCCTGCTCCGCACTCTGTTGCGGATCAGGCGCTTCACCAGCCTTACCGGTGTAACGAGCCGGGGGTATTGAGAGGAAGTCTGCATGCAAACCACCCTGCTGAAACCCAAGACCATCCAGGTCGAGCAACTTGCCGCCAACAAGGCCAAGGTCACGCTCGAGCCTTTCGAGCGCGGCTACGGCCACACGCTCGGCAACGCGCTGCGTCGCGTTCTGCTGTCGTCCATGGTCGGCTACTCGGCCACCGAAGTCACGATCGCTGGCGTTCTGCATGAGTACTCGTCGATCGACGGCGTGCAGGAAGATGTCGTCAACATCCTGCTGAATCTCAAGGGCGTGGTGTTCAAGCTCCACAACCGCGACGAAGTCACGCTGAGCCTGCGCAAGGACGGCGAAGGCCCGGTCCTCGCATCGGACATCCAGACCCCGCACGACGTCGAGATCATCAATCCCGACCACGTGATCGCGCACCTGTCGCAAGGCGGCAAGCTCGACATGCAGATCAAGGTCGAAAAGGGTCGCGGCTATGTGCCCGGCACGATGCGTCGCTACGCCGACGAGCCGACCAAGTCGATCGGCCGCATCGTCCTCGACGCGTCGTTCTCGCCCGTCAAGCGCGTGAGCTACACCGTCGAAAGCGCCCGCGTCGAACAGCGTACCGACCTGGACAAGCTGCTGGTCGAGATCGAGACCAACGGTGCGATCAGCGCCGAAGATGCCGTTCGCGCATCGGCTAAAATCCTAGTTGAACAGCTCGCCGTGTTCGCGCAGCTCGAAGGCGGCGAACTCGCTGCATTCGATGCACCCGCACCGCGCAGCGCCCAGCAGTTCGATCCGATCCTGCTGCGCCCTGTCGACGAACTCGAACTGACGGTGCGTTCGGCCAACTGCCTGAAGGCCGAAAACATCTACTACATCGGTGACCTGATCCAGCGCACCGAAAACGAGCTGCTCAAGACCCCGAACCTGGGTCGCAAGTCGCTCAACGAAATCAAGGAAGTCCTCGCTTCGCGCGGTCTCACCCTTGGCATGAAGCTCGAAAGCTGGCCGCCGGCTGGTCTCGACAAGCGTTGATTTGAATTTTTGAGAAATCGGCCCCCTGAAAAGGGCCAGTGCACCGGACAGTACCTGACACGGCTGTCTGTTTTTATAAAGTAAAGGAAAGCACCATGCGTCACGGACACGGACTCCGCAAACTCAACCGCACCAGCTCGCACCGCCTCGCGATGCTGCAGAACATGATGAATTCGCTCATCGAGCACGAAGTCATCAAGACCACGGTCCCCAAGGCCAAGGAACTGCGCCGCGTCATCGAGCCGATGATCACCCTGGCCAAGAAGCCCACGCTCGCCAACAAGCGCCTGGCCTTCGACCGCCTGCGCAGCCGCGACAGCGTCGTCAAGCTCTTCGGCGAACTCGGCCCGCGTTTCGCCGCGCGTCCGGGCGGCTACACCCGCATCCTGAAGATGGGTTTCCGCGTGGGCGACAACGCGCCGATGGCGCTCGTCGAACTGGTCGACCGTGCTGAAATTAAAGATGCTGGCGCTGAGCAAAACGCCGCTGAATAAGCTATAATTTATACTTGCCGCGCGATGGAGCAGCCTGGTAGCTCGTTGGGCTCATAACCCAAAGGTCGCAAGTTCAAATCTTGCTCGCGCAACCAATTTAAAAGGCCCTTTGAGAAATCAAAGGGCCTTTTTCTTTGGCCGAATTCTTTTGGAAATTCCTGGTCGAAATTCGACACAAAAAAAGCCCTCGCGAAGAGGGCTTTTCTGTTTCTGGACCGACCCCACAAAGAGGCCGGTCTCGAGAACGTGCGCCGCAGCGGCGATCGAAGACTGCGCTCAAGCGCAGCCCAAGATCAGGGTCAGTCCGGAATGACCGCCGTCACCTCGATCTCCACCTTCGCGCGATGCTCCACCAGCGCCGCCACCTGCACGCAGGTCATGGCCGGGAAGTTGCGGCCCAGCGCGTCGCGGTAGACCGGGCCGAGCTCGGACAGGCGGCGGCTGTACTCGTCGCGGTCCGTCACGTACCAGGTCATGCGCACCATGTGCTCGGGGCCGGCCCCGGCTTCGCGCAGCACCTCGGCGATGTTGCGCAGCGCCTGGCCGCACTGGTCGATGAAGTCGTCGGATTCGAACTGCTGCTGGGCATTCCAGCCGATCTGGCCGCCGACGAACACCTGGGTGCCGCGCGCCGCGATGCCGTTTGCATAGCCCTTCGGGGGCAGCCAGCCCGGAGGCTGAATGAGTTTGTTCGTCATGATGGTGTGTTGCTGTTGAGTTGTCTCAATTTGAAGCGCTGGAGTTTGCCGGTTTCGGTGCGCGGCAGCGCCGTCACGAACTCGATCTCCCGCGGGTACTTGAAGGGGGCGATGGTGGCTTTCACGTGGTCCTGGAGGGCCTTCACCATCGCTGCGTCGCCGGTGTTGCCGGGCTTGAGCACGCAGAAGGCCTTCACGATCATGCCGCGGTCGGTGTCGGGCTTGCCGATCACGCCGCACTCGGCCACCGCCAGGTGCTTGAGCAGCGCATCTTCCACCTCCGGGCCGCCGACGTTGTAGCCGGCCGTGATGATCATGTCGTCCGCACGCGCCTGATAGAAGAAGTAGCCGTCGTCATCCTGCACGAAGGAGTCGCCGGGGTAGTTCCAGCCGTTCTTCACGTAGTCGGCCTGGCGCGGATCGTCGAGGTAGCGGCAGCCGACCGGGCCTTGCAGCGCCAGCTTGCCGACCGTGCCGCGCGGCACTTCGTTGCCCTGGTCGTCGACCACCTTGGCCGTGAAACCCGGCACCGCCTTGCCGACGGCGCCGCGGCGCACCTCGTCGCCGGCGGCCGAGATGTAGATGTGGAACACCTCGGTGCCGCCGATGCCGTCGAGCATCTCGATGCCGGTGGTCTCTTTCCAGAGCTGGCGCGTGGCGTCGGGAAGCGCCTCGCCTGCGCTCACGCAGATGCGCAGGCTCGGCGCCCCGTGCTGCCGGACAAAGGGCGCCATCTGGCGATAGAAGGTGGGCGCGGTGTAGCAGATGGTCGCGCCGACCTCGTTGATGAGCTTCACGAGCGCTTCGGGCGAGAAAGCGCCCTCGGGAAAGTACACCGAAGCCCCGGCCCACATCGGGAAGACCAGCAGCCCGCCGAGCCCGAAGGTGAAGGCCAGCGGCGGCGTGCCGACCACGATGTCGTCGCTGCGCGCGCGCAGCACGTGGCGCGGCCAGGTCTGGCACATGGCGACCACGTCGCGGTGCGTGGTGACGGGCGCCTTGGGCTTGCCCGTGGTGCCCGAGGTGAAGGCGAGCAGCGCGATGTCGTCGGCCGCCGTGGGGCAGGCGGGGAACACGCCGCTCTTGCCGGCCGCGCGTGCCGACAGCGAATCGGGTGCGTCCGGCTGGTTGAAGGCAATCACCGTCACGAGCACCGGGTGCACCTGCTGCGCGGCCACCAGCTCCTCGAGCAGGCGGCCCTCGCACAGCGCGGCCACGGGCTGCGCCTTCTCGATGATCTCGCCCAGCTCCTTGGCGCGCAGCAGCGGCATGGTCGCCACAGCGATCAGCCCGGCCTTGACCACGGCGAGCCACGAGAGCGCCATCCACACCGAGTTGCCGCCGCGCAGCAGCACGCGGTTGCCGGGCACGAGCCCGAGATCCTCGACCAGCACCTGGGCGATGCGGTTCACCTCGACGCCCGCCTGGGCGTAGGTGAGCACGCCGGCGGGCGAACGCAGCATCGGCCGGTCGCCGAAGCCCTTGGCGACCGCCTTGTCCAGCAGCTCCTCGACCAGGTTCAGCTGGTCGGGGAACTGCAGCTCGGGCAGGTCGTAGCGAAAGACCGGCAACTGCGCGGCAGGCGGCAGGCGGTCATGAACGAAGCGATCGACTTGGGCAGACACGATTTCACCCCCGCAAAACGGATTTGCCGATGATCAGTTGCTGGACTTCCGTCGCGCCTTCGTAAATGCGCAGCGAGCGGATGTCCCGGTACAGGCTTTCGATCTTGGTGCCGACCTTCACGCCGAGGCCGCCATGCATCTGCAGCGCCATGTCGATCACGCGGCTCGCGTTCTCGGTGGCGCACATCTTGGCCATGGCCGCAGCCGCCGACACGTCGCCGACCGCCGGCGCACCACGGCGCTCGGCGTCGTCGCGCATCCACGCGGCGCGATAGGTCAGCAGCGCGGCGCTGTCGATCAGCGCGGCCATCTCGCCGAGCTTGGCCTGCGTGAGCTGGAAGTCGGCCAGCGTCTGGCCGAACATGCGGCGGCCCTTGGCGTGCGCGATGGCTTCGGCGAGTGCGCGGCGACCCATGCCGAGCGCGGCGGCAGCCACCGACGCGCGGAAGATGTCGAGCGTGCGCATCGCGAGCTTGAAGCCGCCGTTCAGCGTGCCCAGCTGCGCCGTGCGCGGCACGATGCAGTTGTCGAAGCGCAGGGTGGCCAGCGGGTGCGGCGCCATCACGTCGATGTGGGCCGAGGTGTCGAGCCCCGGCGTCGTCGCGTCGACGATGAACACCGTGATGCCGCGCGTGCCGGCCGTGGGATCGGTCTTGGCGAACACGCAGTAGAAGTCGGCGATGCCGCCGTTGCTGATCCAGGTCTTCTCGCCGTTCAGGCGCCAGCCGTCGGCGGTGGGCTCGGCGCGCATCGCCATCGCTGCGACGTCGGAGCCGGCCTCGGGTTCGCTGAGTGCGAAGGCCGCGATCTTCGCGCCCTTGCCGACCGCCGTGAGGTACTGCGACTGCTGCTCGAGCGTGCCGTCCAGCGTGATCGCGCCGCTGCCCAGGCCCTGCATCGCGAACGCGAAGTCGGCCAGTGGCGAGTGGTAGCCGAGCGTTTCGCGCAGCAGCACGAGCGCGCGCGAATCGAGGCGCTCGAGCGCGCCGCCGGCACTGCCCGGCACCGCATAGCGCAGCCAGCCGGCGTCGCCGAGACGGCGCACCCATTCGCGGCAGGCTGCGCGGTCGTCGCGCTCATCGATCTCCTGGGCGGCGCACCAGGGCAGCAGGTCGTTGGCGAGCGCGCGGTGCGCGTCGTCGAAGAAAGGCAGCGCGAGGTGCGCGGTCGACGGTGGGGCGGGGATCTTGGTCATCATGCGCATCAGTCTCCGCCGAACACCGGCTTGCGCTTGGCCGCGAAGGCCTCGTAGGCGCGCTTGAAGTCTTCGGTCTGCATGCAGATCGCCTGCGCCTGCGCTTCGGCCTCGATGGCCTGGTCGATGGTCATCGACCACTCTTGCGCGAGCATCGTCTTGGTCATGCCGTGCGCGAAGCTCGGGCCCTCGGCCAGGTCGCGCGCCACCTTGGTGGCTGCGTCGAGCAGCGAGGCGCTGTCGTGCAGTGCGTTGAAGAAGCCCCAGGCCTGACCTTCGTCGGCGGTCATGGCGCGGCCGGTGAACAGCAGCTCCGAGGCGCGGCCCTGGCCGATCACGCGCGGCAGCAGCGCGCAGGCGCCCATGTCGGCCCCGGCCAGACCCACGCGGGTGAAGAGGAAGGCGGTGCGCGTGGCGGGCGTGCCGTAGCGCAGGTCGCAGGCCAGCGCGATCATCGCGCCGGCGCCGGCGCACACGCCGTCGATCGCGCCGACGATCGGCTGCGGGCAGTTGCGGATGGCCTTCACGAGGTCGCCCGTCATGCGCGTGAACTCGAGCAGCTCGGGCATGCGCATGCCGGTCAGCGGGCCGATGATTTCATGCACGTCGCCGCCCGAGCAGAAGTTGCCGCCGGCGCCGGTGACGACGATCACCTTCACGTCGGTTGCGTAGGTCAGCGCGCGGAACAGGTCGCGCAGCTCGGCGTACGAGTCGAAGGTCAGCGGGTTCTTGCGCTCGGGGCGGTTCAGCGTGATGGTGCCCACGCCGGCTTCGTAGCGCCAGGCAAAGTGCTCGGCCTTGTAGTCGGCCTTGGGTTCGAATTGCGCGCGCATGGGATTGCTTGCGCCGATGTAGTGCTTCATGCGGTCTCCGCCAATTGGCTGCTGTGGGAATGTTGCTTGACCTTGCCGAGCAGCTTGTGAAGCTGCGCGATCTCCTTGGGGTTGAGGCTCGAAAAAGCCTCGACGATCCAGTCTTCGTGCTGCTGCGCCATCTCGTTGAAGAGCTTGCGTCCGCGCGGCGTGAGGCGCACGCGCCAGGCGCGGCGGTCGCCCTCGACGTTGATGCGCTCCACCAGCCCTTCGGTCACGAGCTGGTCGGTGATGCCGGTGACGTTGCCGCCCGTGACCATCATGCGGCGCGAGAGCTCGTTCATCTTCAGGCCGTCGGGCGAGCGCTCGAGTTGCGACATGAGATCGAAGCGCGGCAGCGTGGTGGCGAACTGCGCGCGCAGGCCGTTGCGCACCTGCTTTTCCACCAGCTGCGTGCAGGTGAGCAGGCGCAGCCAGAGGCGCAGCGCCTCGGGGTGCTCGCTGTGGGCGCGTGCTTCGAGGTCCATGTCAGTGCGTCTCTTCGGCGTCGGCCGCACGGCCGGCGGCAGCGGTGGCCGCGGCGATCTGCTGCTGCTTGGCGATCTCGCGGTACATCTGGTCGCGGCCGCTCAGGTACTGCTTGGGCCAGTCGACGTCGCGGCTTTGCAGCTTGGCGGCTTCGTGCAGCGTCCAGGCCGGGTCGGCCAGGTGCGGGCGCGCCACAGCGCACAGGTCGGCGCGGCCGGCCGCGATGATGCTGTTGGCCTGGTCGGCGTCGGTGATGGCGCCCACCGCGATGGTCGAGATGCCGACCTCGTTGCGGATGCGGTCGGCGAACGGCGTCTGGTACATGCGGCCGTACACGGGCTTGGCGGCACGCGTGGTCTGGCCCGAGGACACGTCGATGAAGTCGGCGCCGGCCTCCTTGAAGAGGCGCGCGACCACCACGGCGTCGGCGTCGGTGTTGCCGCCGGGCGCCCAGTCGTGCGCCGAGATGCGCACGCTCATCGGCTTGTCGGCGGGCCACACGGCGCGCATCGCGCGGAACACTTCAAGCGGGTAGCGGCAGCGCGCCGCGATGTCGCCGCCGTACTCGTCGGTGCGCAGGTTGGTGAGCGGGCTGATGAAGGCCGACAGCAGGTAGCCGTGCGCGCAGTGCAGCTCGAGCCAGTCGAAGCCGCACTCGACCGCGCGGCGCGTGGAATCGACGAACTGGTCGCGCAGCGTGTCCATTTCGGCGCGCGTGATCGCGGCCGGCAGCTGGTTCTGTTCGCCGTAGGGCAGGGCGCTCGCGCCGAGCACGGGCCAGTTGCCGCTTTCGAGCGGCTCGTCGGTGCCTTCCCAGCCCACGCGGGTCGAGCCCTTGGGGCCGCTGTGGCCGAGCTGGATCGCGATCTTGGCGCTCGACTGCGTGTGCACGAAGTCGACGATGCGCTTGAACGCGGCCTGCTGCGTGTCGTTGTACAGACCCGTGCAGGCCGGCGTGATGCGGCCTTCGGGCGTCGGGCTCGTCATCTCGACGCACACCATCGCGGCGCCGCCGAGCGCGCGTGCGCCCAGGTGCACCAGCAGGAAATCTTGCGGCACGCCGTCGACCGCGCTGTAGGTCGCCATCGGCGAGACCACGATGCGGTTCTTGAGCTCGAGGCCGCGCACCTTCAGCGGCATCAGCATCGGCGCCACGGCCTTGCCGCCCGCCAGCCACTGCTCGTAGCCGCCGAGCCATTGCGTGTCGCGCACGCGCAGGTTCTCGTGGCTGATGCGCTGCGAGCGCGTGAGCAGCGAGTAGGCGAACTGCTCGATCTCCATGCCCGTGTAGCGCGGCACGTTCTCGAACCATTCGGTGGAGTTGCGCGCGGCGTTCTGGATCTTCAGCACCTCGACGCTGCGACGCGCTTCATAGCCTTCGAGCACATGGTCGACGGTGCCGCCCTGCGCGAATTCGTTGGCCAGGTCGATCGCGTCTTCGAGCGCGAGCTTGGTGCCCGAGCCGATCGAGAAGTGCGCCGTGTGCGCGGCGTCGCCCATGAGCACGACGGGCACCGAGCGGCCGTCGACGTCGATGCGGTGCGTCCAGCGCTCGCACACCACGCGCGGAAAGCGGATCCAGTTGGCCGAGCCGCGCAGGTGCGTGGCGTTGCTGATGAGCGCGTGGCCGCCCAGGTACTTGGCGAACAGCTTCTCGCAGAAGGCGATGGCCTCGGGCTGCTCCATCTGGTCGAGGCCGTGGGCCTTCCACACGGCCTCGGGCGTCTCGACGATGAAGGTCGAGGTCTTGTCGTCGAACTGGTAGGCATGCGCCTGGAACCAGCCGTGCTCGGTCTGTTCGAAGGCGAAGGTGAAGGCGTCGAAGGTCTGGTGCGTGCCCAGCCACACGAAGCGGCAGTTGCGCAGGTCGATGTCGGGCTTGAACACGTCGGCATAGCGCTGGCGGATGCGGCTGTTGAGGCCGTCGCTGGCAATGACGAGGTCGGCCTTGTACTGCGCGGCAATGGCCTGGTCGTCGGTGGCGTCGGTCTCGAACACCAGCTCCACGCCGAGTTCGAGGCAGCGTTCCTGCAGGATGTTCAACAGGCGCTTGCGGCCGATGCCGCAGAAGCCGTGGCCGCCCGAGCGCACCTGGCGGTCCTTGAAGAAGACCTGGATGTCGTCCCAGTGGTGGAACTCGTTGCCGATGAGCGCGGCCGTGGGGCCGTCGGCTTCGCGCAGGTTACCCAGCGTCTGGTCGCTGAGCACCACGCCCCAGCCGAAGGTGTCGAAGGGGCGGTTGCGTTCGACCACGGTGATCTGCAGCGCCGGGTTGCGGGCCTTCATCAGCAGGGCGAAATACAGGCCGGCTGGACCCCCACCGATGCACAGGATGCGCTGGAGGTCCGAGGCGGGCGCGAGGCGGGGGGAGGTCAAGCTGTTCATGGTTGAATAGTTTAGGCATAAACAATCTGTTGTCAACGAGGGCTTCTCTGCAGAGGCTCCCGGCCCGCGCGGCTGCGCGATGTCATGCAAATCCTTGGAAAAATCAATACCATGGACGCATGCAACACTTGATACCCAAGATCGAGTCGCAGCTGGCCTCGCTGCCCGTGCCCATCGCACTGGAGCTGCCCGACGGGCGCCGGGTCGCCCAGGCGGGTTCACGCGTGACGCTGGCTTTCAAGGAGTGGTCGGTGCTGGCCAAGCTGGCCGGCCGGCAGGTCGGGGCCATCGGCGAGGCCTACGTCGAGGGCAAGGTGCAGATCGAGGGCGCCATGCGCGACCTGATCGACGCCACCGTCGGCCTGTTGCCCGGCAACCCCGCCGAGACCGACACCACCTGGTGGAGCCGCCTGCAGCGCCGCGCCAAGTCGCGCGGCTCGCACTCGCTGCGCAAGGACGCCGCGCAGATCGAGTTCCACTACGACGTTTCCGACGATTTCTACGCGCTGTGGCTGGACCCGCGCCGCGTCTATTCATGTGCCTACTTCCGCACGCCCGAGCTCACGCTGGCGCAGGCGCAGGAGGCCAAGCTCGACCACATCTGCCGCAAGCTCATGCTGCAGCCCGGCGAGCGCTACCTGGACATCGGTTCCGGCTGGGGCGCGCTGCTGCTGTGGGCGGCCGAGCACTACGGCGTGGACGCCACGGGCATCACGCTGTCGAAGAACCAGCATGCGCATGTGCAGCGGCTCATCGAGGAGAAAGGGCTGCAGGGCCGCGTGCGCGTGGAGCTGCGCGACTACCGCGAGCTGCCCGACGACCAGCCCTTCGACAAGATCTCGTCGGTGGGCATGTTCGAGCACGTGGGCGCGGCCAACATGCCGACCTACTTCCACAAGATCCACACGCTGCTCAAGCCGGGCGGACTGGTGCTCAACCACGGCATCACCTCGGGCGAACTGAACTACCGCCAGCTCGGCGCGGGCATGGGCGACTTCATCGAGAAATACATCTTCCCCGGCGGCGAGCTGCTGCACGTGACGCACGTGCTGCGCGAGACCGCGGCGGCCGGGCTGGAGATGGTCGACACCGAGAGCCTGCGCCCGCACTACGCGCGCACGCTGTGGGCCTGGTCGGATGCACTCGAGGCGCAGCTCGATGCCGCGCGCGAAGTGCTGGGCCGCAGTGGCGGGCGCCAGGGCGAGAACGCCGAGCGCATTCTTCGCGCCTACCGCCTGTACCTCGCGGGCTCGGCGATGAGCTTCGAACAGGGCTGGATCTCGCTGCACCAGATGCTGTCGACCAAGCCCGACGGCAAGGTCGAACACGGTGCCTTGCGCGGTGCGCAATCGGTGTACCCTTTTGCCCGTGACTACATCTACAAATAAGTGAGGACACCACCACCATGCTCTACCGCTTCAAATCCCGGGCCGCCCCAGACTTCGTGATGCTCGAGGTGCACGCGCGCCAGCTGCTCGACATCGTCGGCAAGCCGGCCGCGCCGCAGGGCATCATCACGGTCGAGCAGATCCCCAGCGCCATCGCTGCCCTCGAAGCCGCACTGGCACTCGAAAGCAGCAAGCCCGCGCCGCACAACCACGACGAACACGTCGTCGAAGGCCACGACGCCGATGCCGAGAAGCAGCATGTCGGCCTGCACCAGCGCGCCGCACCGCTGCTGCACATGCTCAAGGACTCACAGGCCGAGAGCAAGGATGTGACCTGGGGGACCTGAGCCCCGACCTCAGCAAGTCACCCTGTCTTTTCGAGGAACACCGCGGAACCGGCTTTGCCGGGCCGCTGGTGTTGCCCCCTGCAAGGGGGTTGGCGTAGCGACACGAAGTGCGCGAAGACTGGGGGTTAGTCCACCTTCGCGCCCGAATCTTTCACGACCTTCGCCCACTTCACATGCTCACTCGCAATGAGCTTCGTGAAGTCCGCCGGCGAATTGCCGCTCGGGATCGCGCCCTGGGCCAGCATCTTTTCCTTGATCGCCGGCGTGCCCAGCGACTTGGCCACTTCCTGCTGGATGCGGTTCACGATCTCCGGCGACGTGCCCGCCGGCGCCAGCAGCCCGAACCATGAGCTCGCCTCGTAGCCCTTGAGCGCGGGGCCGCCGGCTTCTGCCACCGTCGGCACATCGGGCAGCGCGGGCGAGCGCTGGGCGCTGGTCACGGCCAGCGGCGTGAGCTTGCCGCCCTTGATCTGCGCCATCGACGAAGGCAGGTTGTCGAACATCAGGTCGGCGCTGCCGCCCACCAGGTCGAGCAGCGCCGGGCCCGAGCCCCGGTACGGGATGTGCGTCATGAAGGTGCCCGTCATGCTCTTGAACAGCTCGCCCGCCAGGTGGATCGACGTGCCGCTGCCGCTCGAGGCCATGTTGAGCTTGCCCGGGTTGGCCTTGGCGTACTTGAGGAAGTCCTGCACGTTGCGGATGTTCAGCGACTTGGCTTTCTCGGCGTTCATCTCCATCACGTTCGGCACGGCGGCCACCAGGGTGATCGGCACGAAGTCCTTGATCGGGTCGAAGGGCAGCTTGGGGTACAGCGCGCGGTTGATGCCGTGCGTGCCCACCGTGCCCATCAGCAGCGTGTAGCCGTCGTTGGGCGAGCGCGCGACGATCTCGGCACCCACGTTGCCGCCGGCGCCCGCGCGGTTGTCCACGATGAACTGCTGGCCGAAGGCCTTCGAGAGTTCGGGCGCTACCGCGCGCGCCAGGATGTCGGTGGTGCCGCCGGCCGCGAAGGGCACGACGATGCGCACCGGCTTGGTCGGCCAGGTGGCCTGCGCGTGTGCGGCGCCGCCCAGCAGCGCGAGGGTGGCCGCCGCCGTGGCGACGAGCGCGAAGCGGCGGGTGGATGAAGTGACGGAAGAAGAGCGGGAGATGGAAGTCATGCGCGCCTTTGTACAGGGGGGCGCCAAAGGCGTCGCGAGTAAAAACCCCGGCCTTCGATGGACATCGCCGCTCAGCCCACCTGCATCCGCTGCGCGAAGCGCGCCTCGCGAAAACGCGCCAGCACGAAGTCGACGAACACCCGCGTCTTGGGCGGCAGCAGCTTCTTGCTCGGGTAGTAGATCCACACGGCGCCCGAATCCTGGTACCACCCGGGCAGCAGCCGCACCAGTGCCCCGCTGCGCAGGCCGCGCTCCACGAAGGGCATCGGCAGCATCGCCACGCCGAGCCCCAGCAGCGCCGCCTGCGCGATCGCCTCGGGGTCGTTGAAGATCGCGCGCGGGCGCGCCGGCAACTCGACCATGGTTTCCTCGCCGCTCGCATGCCGCAGCGTCCAGGGCCGCAGCCGGCCCGTGGGCGAGGAGCGGCGCAGCAGCACGTCGAAGCGCGCCAGCTCGGACGGGTGCGCGGGCAGCGCGCGCCCTGCTAGGTAGGCCGGCGCGGCCACCGCGACCACGTGGATGCGCGCCAGCTCGCGCGCCACCACACCGGGCGACAGCGCGATGCCGCCACCGATGGCCGCGTCGAAGCCCTCGCCGACCAGGTCCACCTGCTGGTTGTCGAAATGCCAGTCGGGCACGATGCCCGGGTAGCGCGCCAGGAAGTCGCCCATGAACGGCAGCACATGCTCGCGCCCGAAGGCCTGCCCCATGCTCACCTTGAGCGTGCCCGAGGGCTGGCCGTCGTCCTGCGCGAGGCCGGCCACCGCGTCCTGCAGCGTGGCCAGCGCGCCGCCGACCTGCGCCAGGAAGCGCTCGCCGGCCTCGGTCAGCGTGAGCCGGCGCGTGCTGCGCTGGAACAGCCGCACGCCCAGCCGCGCCTCGAGCCGCGCCACGTTCTTGCTGACCGCCGCGGGCGTCAGCCCCAGGCGCCGCGCGGCCGCCGAGAAGCTGCCGCCCTCGGCGCTCTGCACGAAGGATTCGAGGTGATTGAGTGGTTCCATGCCGCCATTCTGGCGTCCATCTTCAACTTTGGGTTGAATCTGATCGGGCCGATTGATGGCTACCGCAAAGGGAATGGAATTCCGACACTGAAGGCCTTCCTCCTCCAACTGATCGGAAAAATCATGGCTTCCACCTCTGTGTCCTCTTCCCCCGTCCTGGCCGGCAAGGTCGCCTTCGTCACCGGCGGCTCGCGCGGCATCGGCGCCGCCATCGTGCGCCGGCTGGCGCGCGACGGCGCGGCCGTGGCCTTCACCTACGTCAGCGCGCAGGCCGAGGCTGACAAGCTCGCCGGCGAGATCCAGGCCGCCGGCGGCCGCGCGCTGGCCATCCGTGCCGACGCCGGCGACGCCGCTGCGCTGACGGCCGCCATTGCCCAGGGCGCACGCGCCTTCGAGCGCCTCGACATCCTGGTGAACAACGCTGGCGTGTACCTCGGCGGCGAGCTCGACACCTTCTCGCTCGAAGACTTCGACCGCACCATCGACGTCAACGTGCGCGCGACCTTCGTGGCCGTCCAGGCCGCCGCGCGCCACATGGGCGACGGCACGGGCCGCATCGTCAACATCGGCAGCATCAACGCCGAGCGCGTGCTGGACGCGGGCGCCAGCGTCTACGCGATGAGCAAGGCGGCCATCGTCGGCCTCACGCGCGGCCTGGCGCGCGACCTCGGCGCGCGCGGCATCACGGTGAACAACGTGCAGCCCGGCCCGATCGACACCGCCATGAACCCCGCCACCGGCCCGCGCGCCGCCTCGATGCACGACGTGATGGTGCTGCCGCGCCACGGCCGCGCCGAAGAAATCGCCGGCATGGTTGCCTACCTCGTGGGCCCGGACGGCGGCTTCGTCACCGGCGCCAACCTGAGCGTGGACGGCGGCTACACGGTCTGACCGGCAGTGCCTGAGTCGGGCGCGCGCTCCACCGCGCGGATCAGCGTGTCGAGCGTGTCGCTCAGGCGGGCCAGCTCGCCGGCGTCGACGCCCGCGAACAGCTCGGCCTCGCGCTGCCGTCCCAGCGCGCCGACGGTGGCGTGCAGCGCCTTGCCGGCGGCCGTGAGGTACAGGCGGCTGCAGCGCTGGTCGGTCGGGTCGCTGCGGCGCTGCACGCGCTGGTGGCGCTTCAGGCCCGCCAGCGCGCGGCTCACGGCCATCTTGTCCAGGCCGGTGAGGTCGGCGACCTGCGTGGCGCTGAGCCCCGGCTGCGCGGCCAGCACGGCCATCGCGCGCCACTCGTTCAGCGTGAGCTGGTGCTCGCGCCCCACGCGCTCATGGAACGGCCGCGCCGTGAGGTTGACGACCCGCACCAGCTTGAAGAAGAGCGGGTCCATGGCCGTTCGTGCTTTTGTGGTTCAGCCGGCCAGCTTCTTCGCCGCCGCCACGATCGCGTCCACGCCGACGCGCGACTGCGCCTCCAGCACCGGCGCGTAGCCGACCGGAATGCGCGGCGCGCCCAGCCGCGCGACGCGGCAGCCCGTGGCCTCGGCCGCGCTCGCGGCGATCTCGGCGCCGAAGCCCGCCGCCTGCACCGCCTCGTGCACCACCAGCAGCCGCCCCGTGCGCGCGCACGACGACAGCACCGTCTCGCGGTCCCAGGGCCACAGCGTGCGCAGGTCAATCAGGTCCACCGCAATGCCCTCGGCCGCCAGCGCGTCGCAGGCGGCGGCGCAAGGCTGCATCTGCTTGCTCCAGCTCACGAGCGTGAGCGCGTTGCCCTCGCGCACGCGCGCTGCCTGGCCCAGCGGCACGACCAGCGTGTCGTCCACCTCGCCGCGCACGCCCCACAGCGTCTTGTGCTCGATGTAGACCACCGGGTCGCCGCATTGCAGCGCCGCGCGCAGCAGGCCGTGGTTGTCCTGGGGTGTCGACGGGCTCACCACCACCACGCCCGGCAGGTGCGCGAACCAGGCCTCGAGCGACTGCGAATGCTGCGCCGCCGACGCGTCCCAGATGCCGCCCGGCATGCGCGCCACCAGCGGCACGCGGCCCTGGCCGCCGAACATGAAGCGGTTCTTCGCGGCCTGGTTCACCAGCTCGTCCATGCCGCACAGCGCGAAGTCGACCACGCGCATCTCGACCACGGGGCGCAACCCCGCGAGCGCCATGCCCACGCCGGCGCCCATGATCGCGGCCTCGCTGATCGGCGTGTCGATCACGCGTGCGGCGCCGTACTGCTGCTGCAGCCCCTTGTACTGCCCGAAGATGCCGCCGCGGCCCACGTCCTCGCCGAGCACGACCACGCGCGGGTCGGCGTCCATCTCCTGCTGCAACGCGCGCACGGCGGCTTCGGAATAACTCAGCGTCGTCACAGCCATTGGCCTGCTCCCGTGGTCTGCACGTCGTTGAAGGCGGCGCTCGCCTCGGGCCAGGGCGCCGCGTCGGCCACGGCCAGGGCCGTGTCCACCTCGTCGCGCGCGGCGTTCTCGATGGCGTCCAGCGTCGCGGCGGCCACGCCGGTGTCCAGCAGGTGGCCGCGGGCGCGCGCGATCGGGTCGGTCTCCAGC
>NZ_BCUS01000039.1 GCF_001591345.1 Variovorax boronicumulans NBRC 103145
GGAGGCCCGGCCTCCAGCACCGTCGGCACCGCCGTCGCGCGGCAGGCCGACATCCCGGTGCAGCTCGAAGCGCTGGGCACGGTCACGCCGCTGGCCAACGTGACCGTGCAGCCGCAGGTGTCGGGCGTGCTCACGGCCGTGCTGTTCAAGGAAGGCCAGATGGTCAAGAAGGGCGACGTGCTCGCCACCATCGACCCGCAGCCCTTCGAGAACGCGCTGGCGCAGGCCGCCGGCGCGCGCCAGCGCGACGAGGCCCAGCTGGCCGCGGCGCGTGTCACGCTGCAGCGCTACCAGACGCTGCTCGGGCAGGACTCCATCGCTCGCCAGGACGTCGACACCCAGGCCGCGCTGGTCAAGCAGCTCGAAGGCACCGTGGCCATCGACCGCGCCAACGAGAACACCGCCAAGCTCAACCTGGCCTGGAGCCGCATCACGGCGCCGGTGAGCGGACGCATCGGCCTGCGGCCGGTGGACGCGGGCAACTACATCTCGACCGGCAGCACCGGCGGCGTGGCCACCATCACGCAGATCGCGCCCATCGACGTCGAGTTCGCCATTCCGCAAGACCGCGTGCCCGAGGTGCAGGAGCGGCTGGGCCAGGGCGCCACGCTCGCCACCACCGCCTTCGACCGCACGCGCACGCGCCGGCTGGCCGACGGCAGCTTCTCCACGCTCGACAACATGGTCGACACGCAGACCGGCACCGTGAAGGCCAAGGCGCGCTTCACCAACGCCGACGGCGCGCTGTTCCCGAACCAGTTCGTCAACCTGCGGCTGCTGCTGCGCACCGTGAGCAGCGCGGTGGTGGTGCCGGTCACGGCGCTGCGCCACGGCCCGAACGGCGACTACGTGTACGTGGTGACGGCCGAGAACACGGCCTCGCAGCGGCCGGTGACGCGCGGCGAATCGAGCGTCGATTTCGCTTCCATCACCAAGGGCCTGCAGCCCGGCGAAACCGTGGTCACCGAAGGCGGCGACCGCCTGAAGGACGGCGCGCGCGTGCAGACCACGGTCGACCGGCCGGCCGGTGCGGCCTCCGGGGCGGCAGCGCCGGGCGGACGGCGTGGGGGACGTCGGCAGGAAGGTGGCGGTGGTGCGCAGGGCGGCGGTGCTCGTCCCGCCGAAGCGGCGGCACCGGCTTCGCCATCGCAGGCACCGGCTGCACCTGCCGCCGGAACGGCTGCGCCGGCTGCAGCGCCAGCGGCAGCAACGCCTGCACCTGCAGCCACACCCGCCAAGCTCCCTACTGCCGAGCAGCGCCAGCGCATGCTCGACGCGGCCAAGGACGATCCCGAACAGCTCGAACGCCGCAAGCGTTTCCTCGAAGCCCTCGACCGCGGCGAACCGGCCGCGCTGGAGCGCTGGCAGCGCATGGCCGAGCGCGGTGGCGCCGGTGGCAGCGGCGAACGCGGCGGTGAGGGACGGCGCAGCCCATGAGCCCCTCGCGCCCGTTCATCCTGCGGCCGGTCGCCACCTCGCTGCTGATGCTGGCCATCGTGCTGGCCGGCCTGGTGGCGTTCCGCTTCCTGCCGCTGGCGGCGCTGCCGCAGGTCGACTACCCGACCATCCAGGTCCAGACGCTCTACCCCGGGGCCAGCCCCGAGGTCATGAGCAACACCGTCACCGCGCCGCTGGAGCGCCAGTTCGGCCAGATGTCGGGCCTGGACCGCATGAGCTCGACCAGCGCGGCGGGCGTGTCGATCATCACGCTGCAGTTCTCGCTGGGCCAGACGCTCGACGTCGCCGAGCAGGAAGTGCAGGCCGCCATCAACGCCGGCGGCTCGCTGCTGCCGGCCGACCTGCCCGCGCCGCCGGTGTACGCCAAGGTCAACCCGGCCGACGCGCCGGTGCTCACGCTGGCCATCACCTCCGACACGCTGCCGCTCACCGAGGTGCAGAACCTCGTGAACACCCGGCTCGCGCAGAAGATCAGCCAGGTCTCGGGCGTGGGCCTCGTGTCGCTCAGCGGCGGGCAGCGCCCGGCCGTGCGCATCCAGGCCAACACGCAGGCGCTGGCGGCCAACGGCATCGGGCTGGATTCGCTGCGCACGGCCATCAGCGCGGCCAACTCCAACGGCGCCAAGGGCAGCTTCGACGGCCCCAAGCGCGCCTACACCATCAACTCGAACGACCAGCTGCTCACGGTCGACGACTACAAGAACCTCATCGTCAGCTACAAGAACGGCGCGCCGATCCGCATGGTCGACGTGGCGCGCGTGGTCAACAGCGCCGAGAACACACAGCTCGGCGCCTGGGCCGGGCGCAAGGTCGACGGGCAGGTGCAGCTCACGCCGGCCATCATCCTGAACGTGCAGCGCCAGCCCGGCGCCAACGTGATCGCCACCGTCAACGCCATCAAGAAGCAGCTGCCCGAGCTGCAGGCCGGCATGCCCGCGGGCCTGCAGGTCGAGGTGCTGAGCGACCGCACCGCCGGCATCCGCTCGTCGGTGCAGCACGTCGAGATGGAACTGGTGCTGGCCGTGGTGCTCGTGGTGCTGGTGATCTTCGCCTTCCTGGGCAGCCTGCGCGCCACCGTCATCGCCAGCATCGCCGTGCCGATCTCGCTGATCGGCAGCTTCGGCCTGATGTACCTGCTGGGCTACAGCCTGAACAACCTGAGCCTGATGGCGCTGACCATCGCCACCGGCTTCGTGGTGGACGACGCGATCGTCATGATCGAGAACATCGCGCGCTACATCGAGGAGGGCGAGAAGCCCCTGCAGGCCGCGTTCAAGGGCGCGGCGCAGATCGGCTTCACCATCATTTCGCTGACCGTGTCGCTCATCGCCGTGCTGATCCCGCTGCTGTTCATGGGCGACGTGGTGGGCCGCCTGTTCCGCGAGTTCGCCGTGACGCTGGCGATCACCATCCTGATCTCGGGCGTGGTCTCGCTCACGCTGGTGCCGATGATGTCGGCGCGCTGGCTCAAGCACGAGCCGAAGAAAGACGCATCGGGCACCGGCTTCGGCGCGCGCGCCCAGCGTTTCTTCGACGGTGTGATGGTGCGCTACGACCGCTCGCTGCACTGGGTGATCGCGCACCAGCCGCTCACGCTGCTGGTGGCGCTGCTCACGCTGGTGCTGACCGTGCTGCTGTACCTCACGATCCCCAAGGGTTTGTTCCCCACGCAGGACACCGGCCAGCTGCAGGCCCGCGTGCAGGCCGCGCAAGACGTGTCCTTCGACCGCATGGCGCAGCTGCAGCAGCAGGCCGCGCGCGCCATCCTCGAAGACCATGACGTCGAGAACCTCAGCTCCTTCGTCGGCGTGGACGCGGCCAACAACACGATGCTGCACACCGGCAGCATGCTCATCAACCTGACCAAGAGCCACGACAACCAGCAGGAGGTGATGGAGCGCCTGCGCGATCGCGTGCGGCAGGTGGCCGGTCTCACGCTGTACCTGCAACCCACGCAGGACCTGACCATCGACGCCGAGACCGGGCCGACCGAGTACCGCGTGTCGCTCGAAGGCGTGAACAGTGCGCTGGTCACCGAGTGGATGCAGAAGCTCGTGGCGAAGCTGCAGGAATCGGACAAGGTGCGCAACGTGAGCAGCGATGCCGGTGCGCAGGGGCTGGCGGCGTATGTGAACGTGAACCGCGACACGGCGTCGCGGCTGTCGATCACTGCGAGTTCGGTGGATGACGCGCTGTACAGCGCCTTCGGGCAGCGCATCGTGTCGACGATCTTCACGGAGACGAATCAGTACCGCGTGATCCTGGAAGCGCAGCCGGGCATGGTGAATACGCCGCAGACGCTGGGGCAGTTGAACCTCATTGCGGGGTCGGGCACGGCGACGCCGTTGTCGGCGTTTGCGGAGATCAGCGAGCGGCAGGCGCCGTTGCAGATCACGCACGTGGCGCAGTACCCGGCGAGTACGTTGAACTTCGATACGGCGCCGGGGGTGTCACTGGGTGGGTCGGTTGCCGCGATTCGTGCGGCTGCGAAAGAGATCGGGTTGCCTAGCAGTGTGACGATGACTTTTCTGGGGGCTTCTGGGGCTTATGAGAAGTCTTTGTCGAATCAGCTGTGGTTGATTTTGGCGGCGGTGGTTTGTGTGTACATCGTTCTTGGGGTGCTGTACGAGAGCTATGTGCATCCGTTGACGATCTTGTCTACGTTGCCTTCTGCCGGGGTTGGGGCTTTGCTTGCCTTGATGCTGACTGGCAATGACCTGGGGGTGATCGGGATCATCGGGATCATCCTGCTGATCGGCATCGTGAAGAAGAACGCGATCATGATGATCGACTTTGCTATCGATGCTGAACGGACTCAAGGGAAGTCGGCTCGGGAGGCGATTCATCAGGCTGCGTTGTTGCGGTTTCGGCCGATCTTGATGACTACGTTGGCGGCTTTGTTTGCTGCTGTGCCCTTGATGTTCAGTTTTGGGGATGGGGCTGAGTTGCGACGTCCTCTTGGGATTGCGATCTTTGGGGGGTTGATCGTTAGTCAGATGCTGACCTTGTTCACTACGCCTGTTATTTATCTGGCGTTTGATCGGTTGGGTGGGGGGAGTGCTCGGGCTTCTTCTTCGGAGCTTGAGGAGGAGGCGGCTTGATCTGTCTGTACTCCTGCTGCTTGTTTGCTTCCCGGGGCCGGGAGTTCCGCCCGGCGGCGGACTTACTTTCTTTTGCTTCGCCAAAAGAAAGTAAGCAAAGAAAAGGCGACCCCACTGTCTGCGACCCCTGCGCTTCGCTACGGGGCAACCTGCGGTGCTCACGTTTCGCGGGGTCTCGCAGAACTCGCTTCGCTCAAACAGCTGCGAGCCCTGATCCGCGAAACGCTCCGCTCCTCGGCGCAGCCAGAGGGGAGGGGAGCTTCGGGCCGTCGCTTCGCTCGGCCATGCAGTACCAACAGCCGAATCCAATGCGCATGCGCGCGGCTTCGCCTGCGCGCGGCTCCTTGCCAACAGCAAGGGCAATGCAAACGCCAACGGCGACACCAGCACCAGCGCCAGCGCCAGCGCACCAACCACTCCCAGCCGCAGCAGGCGCAAAGCGCCTGCTGCGGCCCACTGGCCGAGCGAAGCGATGGCCCGTAGGTATCCCAACCCCTTCTGTATGCGCCGAGGAGCGCAGCGTTTCGCGGATCAGGGCTCGCCCTTGTTTGAGCGAAGCGAGTTTGGGCGAGACCCCGCGAAACGCGAGCACCGCAGGTTGCCCGAAGCGAAGCGTAGGGACGCAGACAGCAGGGTCGCCTTTCTTTTGCCTACGTTTCTTTGGCGAAGCAAAGAAAAGTAGGTCGCCTGCCGGGGCGAGACCCGGCCTCGGAACCCAAAAGAAGGCACTGCGATGAACCTGTCGCGCCCCTTCGTCCGCCGCCCCATAGGCACAGTCCTCCTAACCATAGGCATCGCCCTGGCAGGAATTGCAGCGTTCTTCGTCCTCCCAGTCTCCCCCCTCCCTCAGGTCGACTACCCAGTCATCTCGGTAAGAGC
The DNA here is from genome assembly GCF_001591345.1 of Variovorax boronicumulans NBRC 103145. Classification (GTDB taxonomy): domain Bacteria; phylum Pseudomonadota; class Gammaproteobacteria; order Burkholderiales; family Burkholderiaceae_C; genus Variovorax; species Variovorax boronicumulans. Next base: position 5,439 of record NZ_BCUS01000039.1, read on the forward strand.
CTCGATCCCGGGAGCAAGCCCAGAGACGATGGCAACCAGCGTCGCGACGCCACTGGAAAGACACCTGGGAACCATCGCAGGCGTCAACGAAATGACGTCCACCAGCTCCGTAGGCTCCTCCCGCGTCACGCTGCAATTCGACCTCAGCCGCAACATCGACGGCGCCGCAAGAGAAGTCCAGGCCGCCATCAACGCCAGCCGCGTAGACCTGCCAGCGACATTAAGAAGCAACCCGACCTACCGCAAAGCCAACCCAGCCGCCTCCCCAGTCATCATCCTGGCCCTCACGTCCAAAACAAAGACCCCAGGCCAGATCTACGACGCCGTCTCCAACATCGTCAGCCAGCGCTTGTCGCAAGTAGACGGCGTAGGCGACGTAGAGATCGGCGGCGGCTCGCTCCCCGCGGTACGCATCGAACTGCTCCCCTTCGCCCTCAACCGCTACGGCATCAGCACCGAAGACGTGCGCGCCGCCATCCAGGCGTCGAATGCGAACCGTCCCAAGGGCATGGTCCAGGGCGAAGGCCGCAAGCTGCAGATCTACACCCAGACCCCGGCGCTGCGCGCGAGCGACTACGCCTCGATGGTCGTGGCCTGGCGCAACGGCGCGGCGGTGCGGCTGCGCGAGGTGGCCGACGTGATCGACGGCGTGGAAGACACGCGCACGCTGGGCCTGTTCAACGGCGAGCCGGCGATCATCGTGCTGATCACGCGCCAGCCCTCGGCCAACATCATCGAGACCGTCGACAACGTGCGCGCGCTGCTGCCCGAGCTGCAGGCGCAACTGCCGCCGGACGTGACGCTGCAGGTCGCGTCGGACAGCACCAACTCCATCCGCAGCTCGCTGCGCGAGGTGGAGATGACGCTGGTCATCGCGGTGCTGCTGGTGGTGCTGGTGGTCAGCCTCTTCCTGCGCAGCGTGCGCGCGACGGTGGTGCCGGCGGTGGCCACGGTGGTGGCGCTCCTGGGCACGTTCGGGGTGATGCACCTGCTGGGCTTCAGCCTCAACAACCTGAGCCTGATGGCGCTCACGGTGGCCACGGGCTTCGTGGTGGACGACGCCATCGTGGTGCTGGAGAACACCAGCCGCCACATCGAATCGGGCATGTCGCGCATGAAGGCGGCGCTGCTCGGCGCGCAGGAGGTGGGCTTCACGGTGCTGTCGATCAGCGTGTCGCTGGTGGCGGTATTCATTCCGCTGCTGTTCATGGGCGGGCAGGTGGGGCGGCTGTTCCGCGAGTTCGCGGTCACGCTGTCGGCGGCGGTGCTGATCTCGCTGGTGATCTCGCTCACCACCACGCCGATGATGTGCGCGTGGATGCTCAAGCCCGGCGGCGAGCACGACAAGAACAAGCCGCAAGGCCGCTTCGGCCGCGCCGCGGCGCGCAGCTACGACTGGATGCTCAAGCGCTACGAGAGCGCACTCGACTGGGCGCTGGACAGCAAGGCGATCGTCATGGTCGTGCTGCTGGCGGTGGTGGGGCTCAATGTCTACCTGTTCAGCGCGGCGCCCAAGGGCTTCTTCCCGCAGCAGGACAGCGGCCAGCTCAACGGCGGCCTGCGCGCCGACCAGAGCATTTCGTCGCAGGCCATGGGCGCCAAGCTGCGCGAGGTGGTCGACATCATCCGCAAGGACGAGGCGGTCGACACCGTGGTGGGCTTCACAGGCGGCGGGCGCGCGGGCGGCGGCTTCATGTTCGTCAACCTGAAGCCGGCCAGCCAGCGCAAGGACAGCGGCCTGGCGGTGATCGCGCGGCTGCGCCCGCAGCTGGCGCAGGTGACGGGGCTGCGCGTGTTCCTCGGCCCGGTGCAGGACGTGCGCTCGGGCGGACGCTCCAGCAACTCCACTTACCAGTACACGCTCAAGAGCGACAGCCTGTCCGATCTGCGCACCTGGGCCGTGAAGCTGGCCGACGAGATGAAGCAGCAGCCCACGCTGACCGACATCGACACCGACCAGGACCAGAACGGCGTGGAGACGGTGGCCAAGGTCGACCGCGACAGCGCGCGGCGGCTCGGCCTGACCTCCACCGCCATCGACAACGCGCTGTACAACGCCTTCGGCCAGCGGCAGGTGGCCACCATCTACACCGAGCTCAACCAGTACCACGTGGTGATGGAATGGGCGCCGGGCTACACGCGCAGCCCGAACGCGCTGCGCGACGTGTACGTGCCGGCCACGAAGACCTCGGTGGTGGCGGGGCAGGCGGTGACCACGCAGGTGGCGGCCACGACGTCCACGGGTGGCACGACGGCCTCTGCCAGCGCCGCCGCCGCGACGGTGCCGGTGTCGGCCAACGCCGGCTCGCGCAACGCCTCGACCGGCAACGTGCTGAGCAACACGGCCACCGCGCTGGTGCCGCTGTCGGCAGTGGCGAAGTTCGAGGAGCAGTCGGTGGCCACGTCGGTGAGCCATGAAGACGGCGAGCTCGCCACCACCATCTCGTTCAACCTGGCCGAGGGCGCCAACCTCGGTGACGCGCGCGAGGCCATCGCCAAGGCCGAGGCCAACATCGCCATGCCGACCAACGTGCGCGGCGCCTTTGCCGGCACCGCGCTGAGCGCGCAGCAGTCGCAGGGGCAGCAGGCGATGCTGATCGTGGCGGCGCTGGTGGTGATCTACATCGTGCTGGGCATCCTGTACGAGAGCCTGGTGCATCCGGTGACGGTGCTCTCGACGCTGCCCTCGGCCGGCGTGGGCGCGGTGCTGGCGCTCTTGATGTTCCGCATGGAGTTTTCCATCATCGCGTTGATCGGCGTGTTCCTGCTGATCGGCATCGTGAAGAAGAACGCCATCCTGATCATCGACTTCGCGCTGGAGGCCGAGCGCTCGCGCGGCCTGAGCCCGCTCGAGGCGGTGCGCGAGGCCTGCCTGCTGCGCTTCCGCCCCATCCTGATGACCACGCTGGCCGCCGCGCTCGGCGCGCTGCCGCTGGCCATCGGCTTCGGCGAGGGCGCCGAGCTGCGCCGGCCGCTGGGCGTGGCGATCATCGGCGGGCTCATCGCGAGCCAGCTGCTGACGCTGCTCACCACGCCGGTGGTGTACCTGCTGCTGGACAAGCTGCGCCGCCGCGGCAAGAACGAACACGCGCTGAGCCGCGCCCCGGCCGTCTGAGACCCATGACCATGAATGCCTCCCTTTCTTCTATCGGCCCTTCACGCCGTTTCTTCGCGCTGAGCACGCTCGCGCTGGCCGCCGTGCTCGCCGGCTGCGCCGTGGGCCCGGCCTACAAGGTGCCCGAGTCGGCGGTATCCGCCGGCTGGAAGGAACAGCCCGCCGCCGACGGCTGGCTGCCCGCCGCGCCGGCCGACGCGCTCGATCGTGGCGAGTGGTGGAAGCTCTTCGGCGACGTCACGCTCGACGAACTCGCGGCGCGCGTGCAGGTGTCGAACCAGAACATCGCCGCCGCCGTCGCCAACTACACGCAAGCGCAGGCACTGGTGCGCGAGCAGCGCGCGGGGCTGTTCCCGTCGGTGTCCTTCGACGGCAGCGGCAAGCGCTCGGGCACGGTGGGCGGCAACGCCTCGGCCAGCCCGTCGAACACCTTCGGCGCCACGCTGGGCGCGAGCTGGACGCCCGACGTGTGGGGCCGCCTGCGCGAGGCCGTGAACAGCGCGCAGGCCAACGCCCAGGCCAGCGAGGCCGACCTGGCCTCGGCGCGGCTGTCGGCCGTCGGCGACCTGGCCACCAACTACTTCTCGCTGCGCGAGGCCGACGCCGAGATCGTGCTGCTCGACGAAACCATCCTCGGCTACCAGCGCGCGTTCGAGATCACGAGCAACCGCTACGCCGCCGGCATTGCCGCGCAGACCGACGTGCTGCAGGCGCAGACGCAACTGGTGAACGCCAAGGCCGACCGCGTGGGCCTGCAGCGCACGCGCGCCACGCTGGAGCACGCCATCGCGATGCTGGTGGGCGTGGCGCCGGCCGACTTCAGCCTGCCGCCCGCGCGCTGGACGCCCACGGTGCCCGGCGTGCCGACCGGCGTGCCCTCGACGCTGCTGCAGCGCCGGCCCGACATCGCGGCGGCGGAGCGCGCGGTGGCCGCGGCCAATGCGCAGATCGGCGTGGCGCGCTCGGCCTACTACCCGAACATTTCGCTCACGGCCTCGGTCGGCAGCAATGCCAGCCGCGTGAGAGACCTCTTCGGCGCGGCCAACACGCTGTGGGGGCTGGGCCTGTCGGTGGCGCAGGTGGTGTTCGATGCGGGCGCCATCAGCGCCAGCGTCGATGCCGCCAAGGCCGGCCACGAGGCCAGCGTGGCGCGCTACCGGCAGACCGTGCTGGCCGCGTTCCAGGCCGTGGAAGACCAACTGACCACCGGCGCCACGCTGGCGCAGCAGGAAGGCTTGCGCCGCGAGGCCACGGCAGCGGCCGACAAGACCGAGCAGCAACTGCTCAACCGGTATCGCGCGGGGCAGGTGAGCTACACCGATGTGGTGCAGGCGCAGGCCGCCGCACTGAGCGCGCGGCGCGCGCTCGTGCAGCTTCAGGTCAATCGCCAGGCCGCGGCAATCGCGCTGATCCAGGCCATGGGCGGCGGTTGGCAGGCCGACTGGATGGGGGCGACCCGTCCGGCCGGCAACAGCACTTCAAACAACAGCGCCGCTTCCCGCACACCGTAAGGGGCGGGTGTTGCGGGCGGGCATGGGAACCTGCCTGGCCCGTCGGCCCGACCGGCGCGAACACCGGATCGGGCGTCGTCGCTTCGCGGCGGTGGTCACCGCTCGGCGCTCACAGGATCGCTCTCTCCCCATCAGTGCGCTGGTCGGTCGAGGGCCTCGCCCAGGTAGTCCTTGTCTGTCACCAGGACCCAGAGGGCGAGCACCATGATCACCGCAGCCACGAGGACTGCATTGACCAGCGCCGGCTCGACCATGCGGAAGTCGAGCAACCAGGGCGACACCGCCAGCCAGGCTGCCAGCGCCACTTCGGTCCACTCTTCCCACTGGTGCGGCACGAAGGTCGCGCCCAAGGCCACGGCGCCCAGCACGATGCCGGTCGCCACCATGGTCCACATGGCGAGCGAATTGCCCTGAAAGCCCAGTACCCATGGCGAGACGATCAGCCACACGCCGGCGACGGCGTTGACGGGGTCCTGCCAATGCTTCACATGCTTCATGGTCGTACCTCCTGTCGCAGCACGACGCCACGACTCTGGTTGGACTGCCGCGCCGCGCCGTGGTTCCGCCATGCGGCATGGCGCGGGCCGCGCGGGGCTTGCGGATCGGCGCCGCCTTCCTATACTTGAGTGCGCACTCAACTAAACGAACGATGGAGACCGTCGACGCATGGCCAGGCCCCGCAGCGCAGACAAGCACAACGCCATCCTCGAGGCGGCGCTGGTCGAGTTCGGCCGGCGCGGCGTGTGGGCCACTCCGACCTCGGCGATCTCGCGCACCGCGGGCGTGGCCGAGGGCACGCTGTTCACCTACTTCGCGAGCAAGGCGCTGCTGACCGACGCGCTGTACCGCGCGCTGAAGACCGAGCTGGCCGGCGTGATGCTGGCCGACTGGCCCGAGGCCGCCGATCCGCGCACCCAGTTCCGCCACATCTGGGACCGCTACGTGCGCTGGGGCGTGGCGCACCCCGGCAAGCTGCGCGTGCTGGCGCAGCTCAAGGTGTCCGACGAACTGAGCGACGAGAGCCGCGCCGCCGGCATGGCGCCGTTCGCGCGCCTGGAAGCGGTGGCGCAGGAGTGCATGCGGCGCGGGCTGGTCGTCGAGCGACCGATGGAATTCCTGGGCGCGATGCTCACGGCGATGGCCGAGACCACGGTCGGCTACATCGCACAGGCGGGCGACGCCGCGCCGGCCTTCGACTACGCCGAAGCCGGCTTCGATATCTTCTGGCAAGGCATCGCCGTGCCGCCCTGACGACGACCCCACCTCCCGCACGAACGACAAGACCCCACCGAAGAAAGATCACGCCATGCCCACACTCAAACGCCGCCACTTCGTGCTCGGCACCCTCGGCGCCGCCGGCGCCCTGGTCGTCGGCTGGGCCGCCACGCCGGCGGCTTCGCGCCTCGTGCCCGGCGCGCCGCTGCCGGTGGGCAACGGGCAGGTCGCGCTCAACGGCTGGGTCAAGGTGGGCAGCGACGACACCGTCACGCTGGTGATGACGCAATCGGAAATGGGGCAGGGCACGCACACCGGCCTGGCGATGCTGCTGGCCGAAGAAATGGACGCCGCGGTGTCGCAGGTGCGGCTCGAGCAGGCCGGCTTCGACGCCATCTACAACAACCAGGCCATGATCCTCGACGCGCTGCCCTTCAAGCCCGGCGACGAGGGCTTCGGCAAGCGCGCGGCGCACCAGGTCGTGGGCAAGCTGCTGCGCACGATCCCGGAGCTCTCGGGCACGGGCGGCTCGTCGAGCGTCACCGACCAGTGGGGCCCGGTGCGCGAGGCCGGCGCCTCGGCGCGGCTCATGCTGGTGGGCGCGGCGGCGGCGCAGTGGCAGGTGCCCGCCAGCGAATGCCGCACCGAGGCCGGCCGCGTGCTGCACCCGGCCTCCAACCGCAGCGCGCGCTTCGGCGAACTCGCGGCAAAGGCCGCGCAGCAGCCGCTGCCCACGGCGGTGAAGCTCAAGGCGCAAGCCGACTTCCGCGTCATCGGCCAGCCGCAGCGGCGCATCGACAACGCCGGCAAGCTCAATGGCACCGCCACCTACGGCATCGACGTGCTGCCGCCGGGCCTGCTGTACGCCAGCATCGCCATGTGCCCGACGCTGGCCGGCCGCGTCGCGCGCTTCGATGCGAAAGCGGCCGAGGCGCTGCCCGGCGTGCGCAAGGTGATGGCGCTGGAACCGGTGGCCGCGAGCCTCGTGGGCACCGGCAGCACGGCGGGCGGTGTGGCCGTGATCGCCGACACGCCGTACCACGCGATGCGCGCGCTGAAGCAGGTCGACATCGACTGGGACCACGGCCCGGCCGCGAGCCTGTCGAGCGCCGAGATGATCGACCGCCTCGCGCGCACGCTCGACGCCGACGCGGGCAACGCGCGCCTCGATACCGGCGGCGTGGCGGCGGCGCTGAAGTCCGCCGCGCGCACGATCGAGGTCGAGTACCGCGTGCCCTTCCTGGCGCACGCCACCATGGAGCCGATGAACTGCACCGTGCAGTTCAAGGACGGCGCCGCCACCGTCTGGGCGCCCACGCAGGCGCCGGGCTTCGCGCGCGCCGCGGTCGCCAAGGCGCTGGGCATCGACGCGGACAAGGTCACGCTGCACGTGACCTACCTGGGCGGCGGCTTCGGGCGGCGCTACTTCATCGACTTCCTGGTGCAGGCCGCGCAGCTCGCGCGCGAGGCCGGCGGCGCGCCGGTGCAACTGATCTGGTCGCGCGAGGAAGACATGACGCACGACTTCTACCGCCCCGCCTACGTGGCGCTGTGCAAGGCCGGCTTCGACGCGGCGGGCGCGCTGGTCGCGTGGCAGACCACCAGCGCCGGCTCCAGCCTGGGTGCGCCGTCGTTCATGGACAACTCGACCGACGGCGCCTGGAACACCGCCTACGACTTCCCGCAGGCCCGCGTGGCGCACGTGCCGGTCGAATCGGCCGTCACCACCGGCATCTGGCGCTCGGTGGCGCATTCGCAGAACGGCTTCTTCGTCGAGAGCTTCATCGACGAATGCGCCGTGGCTGCCGGCAAGGACCCGGTGGCTTTCCGCGCCGGCCTGCTTGCCAAGGACGCGCGCCACCTGGCGGTGCTGAAGCGTGTGGCCGAACTCTCGAAGTGGGGCGAGCCGCTGGCCGACGGACCCGACGGCACGAAGCGCGCGCGCGGCGTGGCCATCCACCGCGCCTTCGGCAGCATCGTGGCGCAGGTGGCCGAGGTGTCGGTGACGCCCGAGCGGCAGATCCGCGTGCACCGCGTGGTGTGCGTGATCGACTGCGGCCTGCCGGTGAACCCGAACCTGATCCGCCAGCAGATGGAAGGCGGCATCGTGTTCGGCCTGTCGGCCGCGCTGCGCGGCGAGATCACCGTGGCGCGCGGCCAGGTGCAGCAGAGCAACTTCCACGACTACACGCCGCTGCGCATCGACGAGTGCCCGGCCATCGAGGTCGACATCCTCGCCGGCACCGGCGCCGAGGTGCCGCCTGGCGGTGTGGGCGAGCCGGGCACGCCGCCCATCGCGCCCGCCGTGGCCAACGCCGTGTTCGCGCTGACCGGCCAGCGCCTGCGCAGCCTGCCTCTGCGGCTGGCCTGATCTCCCGGAACAGCAAGAAAGACACCCCATGACCACCACCACGCTGAAGATCAACGGCCAGACCGCCACCGTGAGCGCCGAGCCCGACACCCCGCTGCTGTGGGTGCTGCGCGGCGAAATGAAGCTCGTCGGCACCAAGTTCGGCTGCGGCAAGGCGCTGTGCGGCGCCTGCACCGTGCACCTTGACGGCCAGGCCGTGCGCTCCTGCGTCACCCCGCTGGAGGCCGTGGCCGGGCGCGAAGTCACCACCATCGAGGGCCTGAAGGGCCGGGAGGCCGACGCCCTGCGCGCGGCCTGGACCGAGGTCGACGTGGTGCAGTGCGGCTATTGCCAGAGCGGCCAGCTCATGTCGGCCTGCGCGCTGCTCAAAGCCACGCCCAAACCCAGCGACGACCAGGTCTCGGACGCCATGCGCGGCAACATTTGCCGCTGCGGCACCTACCCCCGGATTCGCGCCGCGATCCACCTGGCGGCAGAAACAGCGGGGCGGTAACGCAGAAACCGGGGTGGTTGTTTACAGAAGTTAATAATTTTTCCGTAATTCTCGAAAAAGTCGCCAGAACGGTATTTTTACGGAAATTGGGGATATGAAGCTTCGATACGCCGCCGTACCATCCGCGCGGCCCGCTTCCGGCCGCCCCCTGTTTCCGACTTTCGATGACCCCCCCAGATCCCTCGCGGACGCGCGTTCTGTCCGTGGCCGACACGCTGCGCACCCGCATCTTCGACGGTGCGATCGCCCCCGGCGCCCACCTGATGGAGATTTCGCTCGCCAATGAGCTTGGCGTGTCGCGCACCCCTGTGCGCGGCGCCATGGCGCGGCTGGCCGACGAGGGGTTGCTGGTCTACCACCCGCAGCGGGGTTTCCAGGTGCGCCGTTTCGACGCCAAGGACGTGTTCGACGCCTTCAGCGTGCGCGCCACGCTCGAAGGCATGGGCTGCCGCCTGCTCAGCGAGCGCGGCCTGGACGACGAGGCGCTGGCCGAACTGACGGCCATGGTCGACGAGCAGCATGCGCTGCTGCACGACAGCGGCGAATGGACCGACGAGCGGGCCGACCTGTGGCAGGACCTGAACCAGGCCTTCCACCACAAACTGCTGTCGCTGGCCGACAACCGCTGGCTCAGCGAGGCCGTGCAGCGCGCCTGCCAGCTGCCGGTGATCTTCGACAGCCGCTCGCGCCCGCACAGGCACGATGCCGCGATGCTGCTGTACCGGCACAGCCAGGCCCTGCAGGCGCTCGAAGAGCACCGCTGCATCGTCGAGGCGCTCGGCCGTCAGGAGGCCTCGGGCGCCGAAACCGCGATGCGCGAGCACATCAATGCCAACCGCGACCTGCTGGTGCTCTACCTGCGTCAGAGCGCCGGCCGCACCCGCGCGCTGGCCTGATTCCGTCTCTCAGCCGCCCCGCGCCACCGGCGCCATGAGGTAGGCCCCCGACTCGAACAGCTGCGCCTCGGCCTGGTCGATGCGCCGGATCACCGGCTTGCCCGCGCGGCTCGCCAGCAGTTCGACCAGCGCTTCCGTCACCGCCACGCCGGCCGCCACCGACGGGAAGAACGAGGGGCTGTGGATGGTGAAGAGCAGCGTCTCGTCCGCCAGCAGCGACAGCGGCGAGGTCACGCTGTCGGTGATCGCCACGATGCGGCAACCGGCCGCCTTCGCGGCCTCGGCCACCTGCAAGGCTTCGCGCGAGTAGGGCGCAAAGCTCGCCACCACCAGCGCGTCGCCCTTGGCGAAGGCGCGCTGCTGCATCTCGAGCGAGCCGCCCTGGCCGTCCACCAGGTGCACGCTGGTGCGAAAGAGCCGGTACACGTACACGAACGAGAACGCGATCGGAAAGCAGGCGCGAAAGCCCGCCGCGTGCACGGCCGGCGCCTTCTCCAGCAGCGCGCAGGCCTTGAGCAGCGCCGGCCCGCTCTGCTGGTGCGTGAGTTCCAGGTTGCGCCGCTGCACCTCGAACATCTCGCCCGCCAGGCCCTGGTCGGCGACGCGACCCACCAACTGCTTGGCGCGCCCGCCGTAGGTCTCGGTGCCCAGGCCCATGTCGGCGGCGAAGGCCTCCTTCAGCTGCGGCCAGCCTTCGAAGCCCAGGTTCTGGGCGAAGCGCACCAGCGTGGCCGGCGTGCTCTGCGCGCGCGTGCCGACGTTGCGCATCGAGCCCGTGACCACTTCGTTCGGATGGTCGAGCACGTAGCGCGCGACCTGCTGCAGGGCAGGGCTCAGGTCGTTGAAGCGTTGGCGGATCAGTTCTTTGGCGTTCATCGAAATACCTTCGTGCTTCGCACTGCGGTGCGAGCTTGCTTGGGGCGGCCCGGCGCAGCGCTCATGGCGGTGTCTCTTTTCGTGCGGTGTCTGGAACGAATGTACCGGAGCAGGGAAATCCCGGGAGTTTACGGAACAAATGTTCCAAACAATAATTCGACCGAAACGTTAGTTCCAGAAACAGGCCCCGCTTTCCTCCCGCCATGACGCACGTCTTCCACCGCCACCTTCGCCAGACCCCGCCCGTTGCCGCCAGCGCGCAGGGCATGTTCATCCGCGACGCCGAAGGGCGCGAATACCTCGACGCCTCGGGCGGCGCGGCCGTGTCCTCGCTCGGCCACGGCCATCCCGAGGTGATGGCCGCCATGCACGCGCAGATCGACACACTGGCCTACGCCCACACCAGCTTCTTCACGAGCGAGGTGGCCGAGCAGCTGGCCGACGAACTGATCGGTTCTGCCCCCGAAGGCATGAGCCACGTGTACCTCGTGAGCGGCGGTTCCGAGGCGGTGGAGTCGGCGCTGAAGATGGCGCGCCAGTACTTCGTGGAAATCGGCCAGCCGCAGCGCACGCAGTTCATCGCGCGCCGCCAGAGCTACCACGGCAACACGCTGGGCGCGCTCGCGGTGGGCGGCAACGCCTGGCGGCGCGAACCCTTCGCGCCCATCCTCGTGCCGGCCACGCACGTCGCGCCGTGCTACCCGTACCGCGAGCAGCGCGAAGGTGAAAGCGCCGAGCAGTACGGCCTGCGCCTGGCGGCCGAGCTCGAAGCGGCCATCGTCGCGCAGGGCGCCGATCGCGTGATCGCCTTCGTGGCCGAGACCGTGGGCGGCGCTACCGCCGGCGTGCTCACGCCGGTGCCGGGCTATTTCAAGGCCGTGCGCGCCGTGTGCGACAAGTACGGCGTGTTGCTGATCCTTGACGAGGTGATGTGCGGCATGGGCCGCACCGGCTCGCTGCATGCCTGCGAGCAGGAGGGCGTGGTGCCCGACCTGATGACCATCGCCAAGGGCCTGGGCGGCGGCTACCAGCCGATCGGCGCGGTGCTGGCGCAGCGCCGCATCGTCGAGGCCATGTCCAAGGGCAGCGGCTTCTTCCAGCACGGCCACACCTACCTGGGTCATCCGATGGCCTGCGCGGCGGCGCTCGCGGTGCAGCAGGTGATCCGCCGTGACGGCCTGGTCGCCAAGGTGCGCGACGACGGCGTTGCCTTCGGCGCGATGCTGGCCGCGGCGCTGGGCGACCACCCGCACGTGGGCGACATCCGCGGGCGCGGCTTCTTCTGGGGCGTCGAGCTGGTGGCCGACCGCGCGAGCAAGCAGCCCTTCGATCCGGCCCTGGCCGTCAACGCGCGCCTCAAGAAGGACGCGATGGCGCGCGGCCTGCTGTGCTACCCCTTCGGCGGCACGGTAGACGGGCGCCAGGGCGACCACGTGCTGCTGGCGCCGCCGTACATCGCGACGCGCGACCACCTGCAGGAAATCGTCGCGCGGCTCGCCGCCTCAGTCGACGCGGTCACGCGCTGAGCCACCGCCCCTTTTTCTTCAACCGCCGTTCCGAGGAGCGTTCCATGCCCCAGCTTCGCCCGTCGCTTTCCATCGCCGCCGCCGCCTTCGCGCTGGCCCTTGCCGCCCTGGCACCGACCGCTCCCGCGCAGGCGCAGCCCGCCAACGACACGCTCGCCAAGATCAAGGCCAGCGGCGCCATCACCTTCGGCTACCGCGAGGCCTCGTTCGGCTTCTCGTACCTGGACGCCAACCTCAAGCCCGTGGGCTACAGCATCGAGATCTGCAACCGCATCGTCGACGCGGTGAAGACCGAGCTGAAGCTGCCGGCCGTCGAGGTCAAGTACCAGGCCGTGACCTCGGCCAACCGCATCCCGCTGGTGCAGAACGGCACGGTGGACATCGAGTGCGGCTCCACCACCAACCTGGTGGAGCGCCAGTCGCAGGTGGCTTTCTCCCCGGACATCTTCCGCTACAACGTGCGCACGCTGGTGAAGGCCGATTCGGGCATCAAGAGCATCGCCGACCTGCAGGGCAAGACGGTGGTCACCACCGCCGGCACCACGTCGTTCCGCCTGCTGCGCGCGGCCGACAAGGGCCGCAGCCTCGAGGTGAACCAGCTCTCGGGCAAGGACCACACCGATTCGTTCCTGCTGGTCGAGAGCGGCCGCGCGCAGGCCTTCGTGCTGGACGACATCCTGCTCGCGGGCCAGATCGCCAACGCGCGCAACCCGAAGGACTTCGTCATCACCGGCGAGAGCCTGCGCACCGAGAACCAGTCGCTGATGTTCCGCAAGGACGACCCGGCCTTCAAGGCGCTGGTGGACCGCGTGGTGTCGGGCATGATGAAGTCCGGCGAGATGGAAAAGCTCTACAGCAAGTGGTTCATGTCGCCGATTCCGCCCAAGGGCATCAACATCAATTACCCACTCAATGCCGAGACGAAGGAGGCCTTTGCCAACCCGTCGTCCAAGGGCATCTGATCTCACCTGACTTCATGACACGCATCGCCCTCATCCACGCGCTCTCGCATTCCGTCGCCCCCATCAACGAAGCCTTCGTACGCGACTGGCCCGAGGCCGTGCGCATGAACCTGCTGGACGACAGCCTCTCGGCCGACCTCGCGCGCGACGGCAAGGGGCTCGACGCGGCGATGCACGAGCGCTTCCAGCGGCTGGCGCAGTACGCGGTGGACACGGGCGCGCGCGGCATCCTCTTCACCTGCTCGGCCTTCGGGCCGTGCATCGAGGCGGTGGCGCAGCGGCACGCGGGCATTCCGGTGCTCAAGCCCAACGAGGCCATGATTGAAGAGGCCGTGCAGGGCGAAGGCCGGCTGGGCCTGATCGCGACTTTCGCGCGCACGCTGGAATCGATGCCGCCGGAGTTTCCTTCCGGCATGGCGCTCGAACTGGCGCTGGCCGAGGGCGCGCTGGCCGCGCTCGATGCGGGCGACACGCAGCGCCACGATGCGCTCATTGCCGAACAGGCCGCCGCGCTGCGCGCGCGCGGCTGCACGCGCATTGCCCTGGCTCAGTTCAGCATGGCGCGGGCGCGTGGCGCCTGCGAAGCGGCCAGCGGCCTGCCGGTGCTGACGACGGTCGACAGCGCGGTGCGTGCGCTGCGCCGGCGTGCTTCAGCTTCAGTGTGAGCCGCCGTTGCCGACGACCGTGACCAGCGTGGTCATCGCCACCTGCGCCGCTTCGCCGCGCGCGAGCGGTCTGCCCGGGCCGGCGTTGCCGCTGTCGGTTTCCAGGCCCTGCGCCAGGCGGCGGTAGATGTCCGACGAGGGCATGGTCGCCGCCGTGCCGAGCGCGTCGCAGTAGGTGTCGGTGAGCACGGCGGCCAGCCGCTCGCGTTCGGCGTCGCACAGCACGGGCGCCTCGGCGGCGAAGACCGACGCCACGCAGTGCATCAGGTAGGCCTGGGTCTCGAGCGAGAAGGCCTGCTGGCGCACGTAGTCTTCCACCGCGTGCCAGAAGAGGGTGTCGGAGGTGCGGCGCCAGCTTTCGAGCACCTTGCGCGACTTGGCGACCAGGTCGGCGTGCGCGTCGTGCGGTTCGGCCGGCCGCAGCGCCAGGCCCTGCAGCGTGAGCGCGGCCACCGGGCCGGCCGCGCCGAGCAGGAAGCTCCAGAACTTCCAGCGCGCGAACCATTTCTTGTCGTGGGCCGGGCCCAGCGGCTCCAGCAGTCGGAAGTCGATGCACAGGGCGGCGTTGGCCTGCAGGCCGGAGGCCATGCGGTCGGCCTCCACATGGCCCTGCGCGACGATGCAGGCGCTGGCGCCGCAGCGGTCGATGTCGGCCAGGCGCTGGGTCAGCTGGCGCAGCTCGTGGGCCGAGGCGCCGGTGGCTTCGGCCACGCGCAGCATGCCGTGGCACTGCTCCCGCTCCCGCTGGCAGGGGCTCTTGAGACGGTCTTCGACATGGTCGTCGAGCGTCGAGGGGCGTTCTTCTGCGACGCAGTCCTCGAGTTCACTCCCGGTGGTGAACGTTGACATGGATGCTCCTTCGGGCGCAGATGAATAACTGTTATCAATATGTATTAACGCGCCGAGGTCGAACATCACCTGAACTAGGTATTTCCGTGGGCGGGCTGCCTTGTGTTCCACCGGCGGAACGGCGCCTGAACAGGGCCTGACCGATGGCCTCGCCATAATTGCCGCTCTTTCAAGGAGTACGCGTGGATATCGTTTTGCTGGTCAAGGCCGCTGTCATGGGCATCGTGGAGGGTCTGACCGAATTCCTGCCGATCTCGTCGACCGGCCACCTCATTCTTGCGGGCTCGCTGCTGGGCTTCGACGACGCCAAGGCCAAGGTGTTCGACATCGCCATCCAGACCGGCGCGATCTTCGCGGTGATCCTGGTCTATTGGCAGAAGATCCATTCGACCGTGGTGGCGCTGCCGCGCCAGCCCAAGGCGCGCCGGCTGGCGCTGAACATCGTCATCGGCTTCCTGCCCGCGGTGGTGCTGGGCCTCTTGTTCGGCAAGATGATCAAGGCGCACCTGTTCATCCCGACCGTGGTGGCGAGCACCTTCATCATCGGCGGCTTCATCATCCTGTGGGCCGAGAAGCGCCCGCCGGGCTCGGTGCGCGTCGAGCATGTGGACGACATGACGCCCTGGGACGCGCTCAAGGTCGGCCTGGTGCAGTGCTTCGCGATGATCCCCGGCACCAGCCGCAGCGGCTCGACCATCATCGGCGGCATGCTGCTGGGCCTGTCGCGCCAGGCGGCGACCGACTTCTCGTTCTTCCTGGCCATTCCGACGCTGATCGGCGCGGGCGCCTACAGCCTCTACAAGGAGCGCGCGCTGCTGTCGGTGGCCGACATTCCGATGTTCACGGTGGGCCTGGCCTTCTCGTTCATCAGCGCGTGGCTGTGCGTGCGCTGGCTGCTGAAGTACATCAGCACGCACAACTTCATTCCGTTCGCGTGGTATCGCATCGCCTTCGGCATCGTGGTGCTGGCCACGGCGTGGACCGGCGCGGTGGTCTGGGCGGAATAAGCCAGCAGCCTCAGGCCGCCGCGCCCAGCAGCGCGCCGGCGGCCTTCGCCTCCCGCCGCACGGCGATGGCGATCGGCCCGTCGATCGACGGATCGAACCCGCCCGTGGCGCCCAGCGCGGTGATCACGGCGCACACCCTTCCCGCGTAGTCGTACACCGGCGCCGCCACGGCGCTGATGCCCCGCAGGTAGGTGTCCCGCACGATGGCGCAGTGCGCCTGCTGCACCTCGCGGCGCAGCGCGCCGATGGGGTCGTCGGCATCGAGCAGCGCCCGCATGTCCTCGGTGGCGTCGGCCAGTTCCTGCTCGGCCAGCGCCACCACGCGCGACTCGTCGAGCAGGCCCAGGAAGGCGCGGCCGGTGGCCGACCACAGCATCGACATCACCGAGCCGGCGCGCACGTTCACCGTCACCGGCAGGCCCGGCTCCTCGAAGCGCACGATGGTCGGGCCCTTGTTGCCCATCACGGCGACGAAGCAGGTCACCTCCAGCGATTCACGCAGGCGGATCAGGCAGGGCTCGGCCGCGCGGATCGGGTCGGCCTGGCGCATGGCGGCCAGGCCGATCTGGATCGCCTCGGGGCCCAGGTAGTAGTGCTGCGAGGCGGTGTCCTGGCGCACCAGGCTTTCCTCCATCAGGCTCGCGAGGTAGCGGTGCACCTTCGCCGGGCTCTCGCCCACATGGGTGGCCAGGGCGGTGAGGCTGCTGCGCCCGCCCAGGTGCGCCAGGCCCTTGAGCACGGCCATGCCGGTCTCGGCGGACTGCACGCGCTGGCGGCGCTCGCGGGGAGGGGAAGAGGGTGCTTCGGCGGGGGAGGTCATGTCGTCGGCATCTTAGGTGGCGGCCCAAATGGCCGGGTAAACCCGTGGATTGGTGATTACGCAATGCGTATGATAATTACGCAATACACAATTTCCACCCCGGAGACACCCCGATGAAGAAGCACTTCGCCCGCGGCCTTGCGGTCCTGTCCCTGGCTGCCCTGGCCACCGCCGCCAGCGCCCAGGCCACCTTCCCCGCCAAGCCGATCCGCTGGCTCGTGCCCTACGCCGCGGGCGGCGGCTCCGACTTCCTCGCGCGCACCGTCGCCCAGACGCTGTCGACGCAGGTCGGCCAGCCGGTGCTGGTGGACAACAAGCCGGGCGGCAACACCGCGCTGGCCGCCGCCGAAACCGCGCGCGCGCCGGCCGACGGCTACACCGTGCTCTCGGCTGACAACGGCACGCTGGTGTTCAACCCGGCGCTGTACAAGTCGCTGAGCTACAGCCCCACGAAGGACCTGGCGCCCGTCACGCTGATGGGCAAGTTCCCGATGATCCTGGTGGTCGGCGCCAACTCGGGCTTTGCCACCGCCAAGGACTTCATCGCGCAGGCCAAGGCCAAGCCGGGCGGCATCAACTACGCCTCGGCCGGCGCGGGCAGCCCGCACCACCTGGCGATGGAACTGCTGAAAGTGGAAGCCAAGCTCTTCATGGTCCACGTGCCGTACCGCGGCGCGGCGCCCGCGCTGGCCGACGTGGTCGGCGGGCAGCTGCCGGCCATGATGGTCGACATGGCCGCCGGCGCCGGCTTCATCAAGGGCGGCAAGGTGCGCGCGCTGGCCGTGGCCAACCCCACGCGCCTGCCGCAGTTGCCCGACGTGCCCACCTTCGCCGAGCTCGGCTACAAGAACGTCGAAGCCGCCGCGCTGGTCGGCGTGGTGGTGCCCGCGGCCACGCCGGCCGACGTGGTGAACACGCTCAACCGCCAGTTGGTGGCCGCCATCCACGAGCCCTCGGTGAACAAGCGCATGGTCGACTTCGGCGTCGAGCCCGTGGGCAACACGCCCGCGCAGTACACCGAGCTGCTCAAGGCCGAGACCGCGCGCTGGCACAAGCTGATCCGCGACCTGAAGATCACGCTCGACTGAGTCTGCTGCCATGTCCGATACCGCCATGCCTTCGCGCACCTCCGGTTGCCCCGTCGCGCACGGGGCGCTCTCCGCCGAGCGCACGCCCACCGGCTGCCCCGTGAGCCAGCGCGCCGCCGAGTTCGATCCCTTCGAGGACGGCTACCAGCAGGACCCGCCCGAGTACGTGCGCTGGGCCCGCGAGCAGGAGCCGATCTTCTACAGCCCCAAGCTGGGCTACTGGGTGATCACGCGCTACGACGACATCAAGGCGGTGTTCCGCGACAACCTCACCTTCAGCCCGTCGAACGCGCTGGAGAAGATCACGCCCACGGGCGAAGAAGCCAACGCCGTGCTCGCAAGCTACGGCTTTGCGCTCAACCGCACGCTGGTGAACGAGGACGAGCCGGCCCACATGCCGCGCCGCCGCGCGCTCATGGACCCGTTCACGCCCGAGGCGCTGAAGCACCACGAGCCGCTGGTGCGCGAGCTGGCGCGCAGCTATGTCGACCGCTTCATCGACGACGGCCGCGCCGACCTCGTCGACCAGATGCTGTGGGAGATTCCGCTCACCGTGGCGCTGCACTTTCTCGGCGTGCCCGAGGAGGACATGGACACGCTGCGCAAATATTCCATCGCGCACACCGTCAACACCTGGGGCCGCCCCAAGCCCGAGGAGCAGGTGGCCGTGGCGCACGCCGTCGGCAACTTCTGGCAGTACGCCGGCAAGGTGCTCGACAAGATGCGCCAGGACCCCGACGCACCCGGCTGGATGCAGTACGGCATCCGCAAGCAGATGCAGCACCCCGAGGTCGTCACCGACTCGTACCTGCACTCGATGATGATGGCCGGCATCGTGGCCGCGCACGAGACCACCGCCAACGCCACCGCCAACGCGGTGAAGCTGCTGCTGCAGCACCCGCAGGTGTGGCAGGAACTGTGCGACGACCCGGGCCTCATTCCCAACGCGGTGGAAGAGTGCCTGCGCCACAACGGCTCGGTGGCCGCCTGGCGCCGGCTCGTCACCAAGGACACACAGGTCGGCGGCGTCGACCTGCCGGCAGGCTCGCGCCTCTTGATCGTCACCTCGTCGGCCAACCACGACGAGGGCCACTTCGCCGATGCCGACCTGTTCGACATCCGCCGCGACAACGCCAGCGACCACCTGACCTTCGGCTACGGCTCGCACCAGTGCATGGGCAAGAACCTGGCGCGCATGGAGATGCAGATCTTCCTGGAGGAGTTCACGCGCCGGCTGCCGCACATGCGCCTGTCGGCGCAACGCTTCAGCTACGTGCCCAACACCTCCTTCCGCGGCCCCGAGCACCTGTGGGTCGAGTGGGACCCGCGTGCCAACCCGGAGCGCGCCAACGCCGGCCTGCGCGACGTGCAGGTGCCGGTGCGCATCGGCGAGCCGTCGGCGCACGCCATCGCGCGGCCGGTGGTGGTCGAGCGCGTGACGCCGGTGGCCGACGGCATCGTGCGGCTGCGCCTGGTGTCGCCCGATGGCAAGCCGCTGCCGCGCTGGACGCCGGGCTCGCACATCGACGTGGAATGCGGCACGCCCGAGCTGTCGCGCCAGTACTCGCTGTGCGGCGACCCCGACGAAGCCCACGCGCTGGAGATCGCCGTGCTGCACGAGCCCGAAGGCCGTGGCGGTTCGGCCTGGGTGCATGCGAACGTGAAGGTGGGCGAGCGCCTGCGCATCCGCGGCCCGCGCAACCACTTCCGGCTCGACGAGTCGCTGGCGAAGGCGATCTTCATCGCCGGCGGTATCGGCATCACGCCCGTGAGCGCGATGGCGCGGCGCGCGAAGGCGCTGGGCATGGACTACGAACTGCACTACAGCGGCCGCAGCCGCGCGAGCATGGCCTTCGTCGACGAACTGGCCGCGCTGCACGGCGGGCGCCTGCACGTGCATGCCGCCGACGAAGGCCGGCGCAACGACCTGCGCGCGCTGCTGGCCACGCCCGTGCCCGGCGCGCAGGTGTATGCCTGCGGCCCGCTGCGCATGCTCGAAGCGTTGGAAGACTGCTGCGCCGCGTGGCCCGAGGGCGCCTTGCGCGTGGAGCATTTCGAATCGACGCTGGCCACGCTCGACCCGTCGAAGGAACATGCCTTCGAGGTGGAGCTGAAAGACTCCGGCCTCGTCATCACCGTGCCGCCCGACCAGACCTTGCTGACGGCCCTGCGCGCGGCCAACGTCGATGTGCAGAGCGACTGCGAGGAAGGCCTGTGCGGTTCGTGCGAAGTGCGCGTGCTGGCCGGCAAGGTCGATCACCGCGACGTGGTGCTCACGCGCAGCGAGCGCGATGCGAACACCAAGATGATGGCCTGCTGCTCTCGCGCCTGCGAAGGACGGTTGGTGCTCGAACTCTGAGGCCTTTCTCCACGCGCATTGATCTATCGCAAGTGTTCCGCAGCACGCCCACCGCACAGTGGGGCGTGCCGAATCGGCACCTCACCGAAAGAACCATGTGATGAAGACGAGAACCACCGCGGCCCTGCTTTTCACGGCGCTGCTCGCCGGCCCCGCGCTGGCCGCCACCTGCGACATCGAGATCGAAGGCAACGACGCGATGCAGTTCAACAAGACCGCCATCGCCGTGCCGGCCAGCTGCAAGCAGTTCACCGTGAAGCTCAAGCACGTCGGCAAGATGCCCAAGGCCGCGATGGGCCACAACTGGGTGCTGAGCAAGGCCGCCGACGCGCAGGGCGTGGCGGCGGACGGCATCGGCGCGGGGCTGGACAAGGCCTACGTGAAGCCGGGCGATGCCCGCGTCATCGCGCATTCGAAGGTCATCGGCGGCGGCGAGGTCGATGCCGTGAGCTTCGACGTGAGCAAGCTCAAGGCGGGAGGCAGCTATGCGTGGTTCTGCTCGTTCCCGGGGCACGCGTCGCTCATGAAGGGCACGCTGGCGCTGGTCAAGTAACCGCCGCACCGCCCAGAGGCATCCGCAGCACCACCTGCGTCTCGCCGGGGCGCGACTGCAGCTGCAGCTGCGCGCCCAGGCGGCGTGCCCGCGCCCGCAGGTTGCGCAACCCCGCGCCGCCGCTCACGCCGTCCACCGCGAAGCCCCGGCCGTCGTCGCGCACGCTGAGCTGCAGTTCGGCGCCCGCGCGCGCCACCGTCACGTCCACGCGCCGGCCCGCGCTGTGCTTGAGCACGTTGGTCAGCGCCTCCTGCAGGAAGCGCATCAGGTCCAGGCTCTGCGAGGGCGCGAGTTCGAGCGTGTCGATGCCCGAGACCTTCCAGCGGCAGTCGATGCCGTTCGCGTCCAGCAGCTGCGCGCTGCGGTAGCGCAGCGGCGCCAGCAGCTCGCCGAGCGCACGCGCGCCGTCGTCGCGGCCGGTGGCGTCGATGATCAGCCGCAGGTCGTCGCGCAGGCTCTTGAGCATCGCCAGCAGCTGCGGCGCGCTGAGGTGCTCGGGCGTGCGCTCCAGCGTCGCGATGCTGCCCACCAGCATGCCGCCCAGGCCGTCGTGCAGGTCGCTCACCAGGGCCACGCGCTCGCCGATGCGCGCGTGCGCGAGCTCCAGCGCGTGCTGCTGCGCGAGCGTGGACGCGAGCTCGGCCTTGGCGGCGTTCACTTCCTCGATCAGCTCGGTGTTGAAGTTCTCGATGCGCCGCAGGCTCTGCACGAAGCGCCCGGCCTGCGTCAGCGCCATGCCCAAGAGCAGCACGTACGAGGACATGGTCGTGTAGTAGATGTTGCTGTCGATCACCTGCGTGAACACCAGCAGGTCGTGCGCGCCCGTGAGCGCCGACACCGCCATGAACGGCGCGAGCGAACGCATCGGGCTGCCCCGGTGGCGCAGCGCGTGGAAGATGCCGCTGCTGTTCACCACGATGATCGTGAGGCCGCCCACCAGCGTCCAGATCGCGCGGTGGGTGGGCAGGTTCGCGGTGCCCGCGAACCACAGGTCGAGCACGCCGACGGCCGCCACCGCGAACGCCGCGATCTCCAGGCGCGGCAGGCGCCGCCCGGCAAAGCGCAGCACGAACACGCCGTACGACACGCTGAAGAACAGCAACAGCGAGGTGTTCAGCGCCTGCCAACTGTGGTTGCTGGCAAAGGGCCACGGGCTGGTGGCGATCTGGTTGTAGCCGAACAGCAGCCACAGCACCGACATCGCCGCGAACCAGCCGTAGGCCGTCTCGCGCCGGCGCAGCAGCCACCACGCCGCGAAGAAGGCCGACACCGCCGCGCTGGTCGCCAGGCCGAACACCTGCAGGTCGCGCCGCATGAGCTGCTCGCGGCCGAACTCGGCCTGCATGAGCGCGGGCGCGCCCAGGCTCACCGGGCCCAGCCCGGCCTGGTAGGCCGACAGGCCCGACACGCGCACGAGCAGCGTGTTGGTGCCGGCGCGCAACTGCGGCGCGTCCAGCAGCCAGTAGCGCGGCGAGTTCCATGCGCGCGTGAGCGGCTCGATCAGGCTGCGGTCGCGCCAGATCGTCGTACCGTTGAGCGAGACCTCGCCGGCCATGTTCAGGTAGTGCAGCAGCAGCCCGGTTTCGGTCACGGGTGCGGGCTGCTCCCAGGTCAGCCGGTACCAGACCACGCCGTCGAAACCGGGCCAGCGCGTGGCCCAGCTGTCGGGCAGGGCGACGGGCGTCCAGCCGTCGGAGGGCGGGGTCGTGTCGTCCCAGCCGGTGCCGCGTGCGGCTTCGGCGCGAAGTTCGGGAACCACCGGTGTTTGTGCGTGTGCGCTGCCCGACGAGAGCAGCAGCCACAGGGCCCACAGCAGGAGGCCCGCAAGGAACCTCAGCGCAGCAAGCCCTGCCTTCGGCCCTGGTAGACCGCCTCGGTGCGCGAGTTGACGGCCAGCTTGCGGTAGATGTTCTTGGTGTGGCATTCCACGGTGAGTCTGGAGATCGACAGCGCCTCCGCCATGTCGCGGTTGCTCATCCCTTGCGACACGAGCTCGAGGATTTTGCGCTCGCGCGGCGTCAGCATGACGGGCGTGGTGGCGGGCGTCAGCGACGGGTCGTCGGGTGGCGAGGGCAGGCCGGGCAGCTGGGTCGCGACCCAGCCGAGGATGCGACGGGCGATGGCCGGGTCGATCGGTGCGCCGCCTTGCTCGATGCTGCGCAGCGCGATGCTGAGTTCGAGGTCGTCGCGTTCCTTCAGCAGGTAGCCGATGGCGCCGGCGCGCAGCGCCGCGAAGATCACGGCCTCGGTGCGCCAGGCCGAGATCACCACGGCGGGCACCAGCCGGTGGTGCACGTGCATCCACTCGATCAGGTCGACGCCGCTGCCGTCGGGCAGGCCGATGTCGATCAGCGCCACGCCGAAATGCTGCTGCTCCAGCAGCGAGCGGGCCGAGGTCAGGCTGTCGGCCCAGGCGATCTGGGGCTCGTCGCATCCGAGCGTCGACAGCACGTACGCCAGGCGCTCGCGCATCGCCGGATCGTCTTCGACCACCAGCGCGGGGCTCAGCGAGACCACTTCAACGTCTTCCAGGAGAGGGGCAGACATAGGACGACATTTTTGAGCCGTGGTGTACGTGGTGCAACGTTTTTTCTTAAATGAAACGACTGTTTCTAAAGTTCCTATTTGTATCTTGATGTTAATTCAAAGCGACCACAACCCTAATCGAGGATGACCCCTCCGCTCAGGTTGACTATTGCGCCCGTGATGGCCCCGGCCAGCGGCGAGGCCAGGAACAGCGCGGTGCCCGCGAGCTGCTCCAGCGAGGGCAGGCGTTCGACCAGCAGCCCCTCGGGCCGCGCGGCCAGCATCTGTTCGACCGTGAGGCCCATGCGCTCGGCCGCCGGGCGAAACACCTCGCCGCTGTGCGAGCCCGCGGCCACCGCCTCGGGAATCGCGTGCGAGCGGATGCAGGCCGTGCGGATGCGAAAGGCCGCCAGTTCGCCCGCCATGTGGCGCATGAGCCCCTCCACGCCGGCGCAGGCCACGGCATGCCCGAGGTACCCGGGGCCGGGTAGGCGCGAGGCGGGCGTCGACACCGACAGGATCACGCCACCGCCGCGCGCCGCCATGTGCGGTGCCACGGCCTTGGCGGTGAGGAAGTTGCTGCGCGTGTAGGCGTGGATGGGGAGGAAGAAGTCTTCCAGCGACAGCTCGGCCAGCGGCCGGCCCTGCACGTGGAAAACGCCGACGGCGTTGAACGCGAGGTCGATGCCGCCGGCCTGCTCGGCGACCTCGGCCGCGTGGCGCAGCATCGCGGCTTCGTCCAGCGCGTCGACCACCGCGGCCTGCGCATGGCCACCGGCTTGGGTGATGTCTCGCACGACCGCGTCGAGCTTGTCGCGGTTGCGGCCGGTGATGAACACGCGGGCGCCTTCGCAAGCAAAGGCGCGGGCGACGGCGCCGCCGAGGGCGCCGCTGCCTCCGTGGATCACGGCGCAGCGGTCTTTCAAAGACAGGACATTCGAGGGCATGAGAGCTTCTCCTTGGCGTGAATGGCGACCCGCGACATGCGGGCGCTCGTTCCAAGGACGGCGCAGGCCCAGCCGATCCGACAGCGCAGTGGGATTTTTTTCAGACCTGCGGGATGCGCGGCGCAATCACGCCCGGGTCGTACCAGGTCACCGGGCGGATCTCGAACACGCCGCCCTCGAAGTCCAGCCGCCGCGCCGCATGCCGCGCCTCTTCGAGCGACTCGCACTCGACGATGTAGATGCCCATCAGCTGCTCCTTCGTCTCGGCGAACGGCCCGTCGGTCACCAGCGGATGCGCGGCGCCGGCGTGCCGCACGGTGGTGGCGGTGTCGGGCATCAGGCGCAGCACGGTGCCGAGGCGGCCGGCGGCCTGCAGCTCGTCGCGCAGGTCGGTGTGGCGCTCGAGCATCTCGTCTTCGACCTCGGGCGCCCAGCCGGCCGCCGCAGCTTCGGAACCGTAGATCAGGATGGAATAGAGCATCGTGCGTCCTTTGCTTGAAGGGAGTCGGAAGAGGCGCCCGCGCCGAGACGGTCCAGCAGCAGGCGGATGTGCGCGGCCTCGGCGGCGGTGCGCGCCAGTGCGAGCGCGTCGGCGAAGGCACGGCGCGCCTCGTCGGCGCGGCCCAGTTGCATCAGCAGCCCGCCGCGCAGGCCGTGGAAGTGGAAGTACGCCGACAGCGGCGCCGCCAGCGCGTCGACCATCGCCAGCGCCACCCCGGGCCCGCGCACCTTGGCCACGGCCACCGCGCGGTTGAGCGTGACCACGGGCGAGGGCTGCAGCTTTTCGAGCCCGGCGTAGAGCCGGTCGATCTCGGCCCAGTCGGTGTCGGCGGCGCATGCGGCCCGTGCGTGCGTGGCCGCAATGGCCGCCTGCAGCTGGTACGGCCCGATGCGGCGCTGGCGCAGCGCGGTGTCGAGCAGGGCCAGGCCTTCGTCGATTGCCGCGCGGTGCCAGCGCGTGCGGTCCTGGTCTTCGAGCAGCACGACCATGCCGGCCGCGTCCAGCCGCGCATCGGCGCGCGCGTGCTGCAACAGCAGCAGGGCGCACAGGCCGGCGGTTTCGGGCTCGTCGGGGAACAGCTCGCACAGCAGGCGCGCGAGCCGGATCGCCTCTTCGCACAGCGCCACGCGCACATGGGCCGTGCCGCCACTGGCCGCGTAGCCTTCGTTGAACAGCAGGTAGACCACCGCGCCCACGGCCGCCAGCCGCTCGCCGCGTTCGCGCACACCGGGCGCATCGAAGGGCAGGCCGGCCGCGGCCACGCGCTGCTTGGCACGCGTGATGCGCTGCTCCATGGCGCGCTCGCCGACCAGGAAGGCGCGCGCGATCTCCGGCACCGACAGCCCCGAGACGATGCGCAGCGCGAGCGCGATCTGCTGCGCGAGCGGCAGCGCGGGGTGGCAGCAGACGAAGAGCAGGCGCAGCACGTCGTCGCGGTAGTGCGACTGGTCGAGCTGCTCGGCGAGGTCGGGGTCGAGGGCCATGTCCGCGTCGCCGTCGTCCTCCTCGGGCAGCGGATCGTGCCGGTCGCGCCGCCGCAGCTCGTCGAGCGCCGCGTTGCGCCCCACGAGGATCAGCCATGCCAGCGGATCGTCGGGCGGCCCGTGCTCGGGCCAGTGCCGCAGCGCGCGCAGGCTGGCTTCCTGAAAACCTTCCTCGGCCGTGTCCAGGTCGCGGAAGTAGCGCAGCAACGCGGCCACCGCGCGCGGGCGTGCGGCGGTCAGCGTGGTGGCGATCCAGCTCAGCTCGGTGGTGGTCATCGTCGGCGCGGTGCGTGTCGCTTCGAAGAAGGTCGGTTCAACCCCAAGGACGCGCCAGTATGCGGCGGGCCGACAGCGGCGCGCAAAAAAAGTCCGCGTGGACAATGCGGCGCATGTCCGACCTCCACGCCCTGACCCGGCAGTTTCCGCACCCCGGCCGGCTCGATGCCATCCTGCTGCGCCCCGCGCGGCGCACGCCAGTTCAATCGGTGCAGGAGGTGCAGGCCATCGAAGGGCTGGGGCTGGCCGGCGACCGCATCAGTGCCGGGCGCGGCGGTGGCAAGCGGCAAGTCACGCTGATCCAGGCGGAGCACCTGCCGGTTGTCGCGGTGCTCGCGCAGCGTATGGCGGGTGTCGACGCCGGCCTGCTGCGCCGCAACCTCGTCGTGTCGGGCCTCAACCTGCTGGCGGCGCGCTCGCTGTTTCGCGACCAGCCGCTGGTGCTGGCGCTCGGGCCCGAGGTGCTGCTCGAGATCACCGGGCCCTGCGAGCCCTGTTCGCGCATGGAAGAGCTGCTCGGCCCCGGGGGCTACAACGCCATGCGCGGGCATGGCGGCGTGACGGCGCGGGTGCTGCGTGGCGGTGTGCTGCGCGTCGGCGACGCCGTTGTCTGCCGCATCGCCTGAACACCACCTACATCAGGTTGCGCAGCGAGGCTTCGATGGCCGCCGCCGTGGCCAGCGGCTTTTCCATCGGAAACAGGTGGCTGCCGTCGAGCATCGTGATGCGGCCCTTGGTGACCTGCTCGGTCATCGCCATGCCCACCTGCTTCATCTCGACCGACTGGCGTCCGCCGATGAAGGCCACCTTGCACTTGATCGGGTGGCGGCGCAGCAGCCCGCCCAGCGTGTGGGGCAGGGTGTTGTAGATCGCGGTTTCCACGTCGCGGTCGAAGCTCAGGGCGCGCGTGTCTTCGCTGTCGAAGGTGCCGTGGTCGATGTAGTCGTGCAGCACCTGCTCGTCCCACTTCGCGAACGCCTTCTTGCTGCGGAAGTGCTCGAACACCGCCTCGCGGTGCTCCCAGCTGTTGCGGCGCTTGCGGCTGGTGGCGCCGGGCGAAATGCTCTTCATGAGCGGCGTGCGCTTGACCACGTTGAGCGTGTTCGCGCGCCAGCCGCCGAGGATCGGCGAGTCGATCAGCAGCACGCCGCGCGCCAGCTCGGGGTGGCGCGCCGCGCACATCAGGCTCAGGAAGCCGCCCAGCGAATGGCCGATGAGGAACACCGGGCCGCCCGCGCGGTCGGCGCGCAGCTTGGCGAAATCGGCCAACTGCTGCACCAGGTGCGGCCAGTTGTCGGTGACGGGGTACTTCGGGTCGTGCCCGAATTTCTCGATGGCATCGACCTCGAAGCCCCGGTTGCGAAGGCTGTCGAGAACGACGCGGTAGGTGCTCGCCGGAAAGCTGTTGCCGTGCGAAAAGATGACAGGAGGCACGGACAGATTCAGATGAGCTTTTCGTCGGGGGTCGAGATCTTGCGCAGCGGGCTGTGGCGCGTGGCCGGCATCCGCAGCGGGTGTTCGGTGGCGCTGTCGTCCCACACCGGGTCTTCGATGCTGTCGAACACCTCGCGCAGCTTCTGGCCCCAGCTGTTGTGCATCATGCGGTAGTAGGGGTTGTCGGCGTCGATGCAGATCACGCGGTCGGTCTCGAGCTTGTTGGCCTCGTACACCACGAGGTCCAGCGGCAGGCCGACCGACAGGTTCGACTTCATGGTCGAGTCCATCGACACCAGCGCGCACTTGGCGGCTTCGTCCAGCGGCGTCTCGGGCGTGAGCACGCGATCGAGCACGGGCTTGCCGTACTTCGATTCGCCCACCTGGAAGTAGGGCGTCTCGGTGGTCGCTTCGATGAAGTTGCCGGCGGCGTAGACCAGGAACAGGCGCATGCCTTCGCCCTTGACCTGCCCGCCGAAGATGAACGACACGTTGAAGTCCAGGCCCGCATGCTTGAGCGCTTCGGCGTCGCGGTCGTACACATGGCGCACGGCCGAGCCCAGCACGCGCGCGGCGTCGAACATGCTCTTGGCGTTCCAGATGGTGATGGGTTCGCCCTGCGTGCCGTCTTCGCGCGTTTCGCGCAGCTCTTCGATCTGCAGGATTTCGCGCACCGACTGCGAGATGCTCAGGTTGCCCGACGACAGCAGCACCATCACGCGGTCGCCCGGCTGCTCGTAGACGATCATCTTGCGGAAGGTGCTGATGTGGTCCACCCCCGCGTTCGTGCGCGAGTCGGAAAGAAACACCAGGCCGGCGTTGAGTTTGATGCCTACGCAATAAGTCATGGGTTCGCCTTGCAGGAACTGGGCCCGCTCATGCGGTACTGCGTTCACGTGCGTTCAGTTTCTGGAGGGCATAGAGCGCGTCGAGGGCTTCGCGCGGGCTCATGGCGTCCGGGTCGAGGGCAGCCAGCGCGGATTCTACGGCGCTGGCCATGGGGGTTTCGGTGGCCGGCGGCGGCGCAAACAGGTCGACCTGTGCACGCGTTTGCGCATGCTGCGATTCGAGCGCGTCGAGCGCCTGCCGCGCGTGGTTGACCACCGCCGCGGGCATGCCCGCGAGGCGCGCCACCTGGATGCCGTAGCTCTTGCTGGCCGGTCCTGGCTGCATCTCGTGCAGGAACACGATGTCGCGCCCCGACTCGGTCGCGCTCACGTGCATGTTCACGGCGCCGTGGTGCGTGGCCGGGAACTCGGTGAGCTCGAAGTAGTGCGTGGCGAACAGCGTGAAGGCCTTGCTGCGGTCGTGCAGCTGCGCCGCGATGCCGGCCGCCAGCGCCAGGCCGTCGAAGGTGCTGGTGCCGCGGCCGATTTCGTCCATCAGCACCAGCGACTGCGCCGTGGCGCTGTGCAGGATCTGCGCGGCCTCGGTCATCTCGAGCATGAAGGTCGACTGCGCGTTGGCCAGGTCGTCGGCCGCGCCGATGCGCGTGTGGATCGCGTCGATCGGCCCGAGCCGGCAGGCCGTGGCCGGCACGTGCGAGCCGATGGACGCCAGCAGCACCACGATCGCCACCTGCCGCATGTAGGTCGACTTACCGCCCATGTTCGGGCCGGTGATGATCTGCATGCGCTGCTGCGGCCCCATCTGCGTGTCGTTGGCGATGAAGCCGCCCGACGACTTCTCGGCCAGCCGCGCCTCCACCACCGGGTGGCGGCCCTGCTGGATCTCGATGCACGGGTGCGACACGAAGGTCGGCGCGCGCCAGTTCAGCGTGTGCGAGCGCTCGGCCAGCGCGCACAGCGCGTCGAGCGCAGCGATGCCGCCGGCCAGCTGCGTGAGCGCGGGCACCGAAGGCTGCAGCGCGTCGAGCAGCTGCTCGTACAGCCACTTCTCGCGCGCCAGTGCGCGGTCTTGCGCGCTCAGTGCCTTGTCTTCGAAGGCCTTCAGCTCGGGCGTGATGAAGCGCTCGGCGTTCTTCAGCGTCTGGCGGCGGCGGTAGTTGTCGGGCACCTTCGAGAGCGCGCTTTGCGTCACCTCGATGTAGAAGCCGTGCACGCGGTTGAACTGCACGCGCAGGTTGCTGATGCCCGTGCGCTCGCGCTCGCTGATCTCGAGCTTGAGCAGGAAGTCGTCGCAGTTCTCGCTGATCTCGCGCAGCTCGTCGAGCTCGGCGTCGTGGCCGGTGGCGATCACGCCGCCGTCGCGCACCAGCGCCGACGGGTCGGGCTTGATCGCGCGCACCAGCAGGTCGGCGCAGCCCGGCGGCGGCGCCAGGCGTTCGGTGATCTGCGCCAGCAGCGCGGCGGCGCCCGGCAGCAGCGGCGCCAGCTGCTCGGCCTTCGCCAGCGCGAGCTGCAGCGCCACGAGTTCGCGCGGGCGCACCTGGCGCAGCGCGATGCGCGCCGCGATGCGTTCCACGTCGCTGGTGTTCTTCAGTTGCTCGCGCAGCGTGCGCCAGGGCGCGGCGGTGGCGCCGGGCCCGGGGGACTGCAGCGCACCGATGGCGTCGAGCCGGCCCTGGGCCTCGCTGCGGTCGCGGCGCGGCGAGAGCAGCCAGCGCTTGAGCAGGCGACTGCCCATGCCCGTCATGCAGGTGTCGAGCAGCGAAAACATCGTGGGCGAGTCTTCGCCGCGCAGCGTCTGCACCAGCTCCAGGTTGCGGCGTGTGGTGGGCGGCAGCTCGATCAGGTCGCCGTCGCGTTCCACCGACAGGCGCTGGACGTGCGACAGCGCGCGGCCCTGCGTGTGCTCGGCATAGCCCAGCAGCGCGGCGGCGGCGGCGTGCGCGTTGCCCAGCGATTCGGCGTTCCACGCCGCGAGGCTGTGGCTGCCCATCTGCTCGCTGAGCTTGCGCTCGCCCAGGCCGGGATCGAACTGCCAGGCCGGACGCAGCGACAGCGTGAACGGCACGGCCGCGCGCGCGGCCTTCAGGCGCTGCTCGAAGGCGGGCGTGACCTCGGCGCTGTACAGCAGCTCGCTCGGCGCGATGCGCGCGATCCAGGCTTCGAGCGCATCGGCCGGGCACTCGGCCAGCCGCAGCTCGGCGCCCGTCACGCTGAGCCAGGCCAGGCCGCAGAAATTGCGCGTGCCCGCATGCACGGCGAGCAGCAGCGAATCGCTCTTGTCGTTGAGCAGTTCCGAGTCGGTCAGCGTGCCGGGCGTGACCACCCGCACCACCTTGCGTTCGACCGGCCCCTTGCTGGCACCGACCTCGCCCACCTGCTCGCAGATGGCGACCGATTCGCCCAGCTTGATGAGCCGCGCCAGGTAGGTGTCGACCGAGTGGAAGGGCACACCGCACATCAGCACCGGCTGCCCGGCCGACTGGCCGCGCTGGGTGAGCGTGATGTCGAGCAGGCGCGAGGCCTTTTCGGCGTCGGCCCAGAACAGTTCGTAGAAATCGCCCATCCGGTAGAACAGCAGGGTGTCCGGATGGTCGGCCTTGAGGCCTAAGTACTGCGCCATCATCGGCGTGTGCCCGGCGAAATCGCCAGCCGAGGGGGCTTGATCTTTGGTGCTTTTCACCGGTAAGGTCATTGAATCCGTGGAGAAGAAATGAGGGTGCGCGCTGCGCATCCCGGGGATCGGGTCATTATCGGGGACGGCCATCGGCGTGCGCGCCGGCCTCCCCGCACCGACGCCCCTGCCGCGTCCACTTTGGCCGCATTCCCCTGAATCCAGACAGCTCCCCCGCGCGTAGTCATGCGCATGCGCATGACTACGCGGGCGCACGCGACCTTCATCGATGGAGACCCCAGTGAGCTACGAGGACATCCGGAAACGATTTCATGTGCCTGCCCGCAAGGGCGCCAGGGTGCTGGTGCACGGGCAGCCCGGCACCGTGACCACCGTGCGGGGGCTCACGCTGCGCGTGCGGCTGGACGGGATGCGCTGGTCGCGGCCGTACCTGCCGGACGAGCTGCAATGGCTGCCGGCCCCAGCGCCCGAGCCGCACGGGCAGGGCGGCCCCGAGCACTGACGCGGCCGGGCGGCCTGCACCGCCGCTCCTAAAATCCCTCGGCGCAAACCCCGCGTGAAGAACAAAGGCGCCCATGGCCCCGTCGGATGAAATCAAAGGCCCTGCAGCGGACGCGCTCCCGGACACCGCCACCCTGCCCGCTGACCTCGCGGCGCTGTACCTGTGCATGTCGCCGGCCCAGCTCGCGGACCTGCGCAAGTCGAAACGGCCCGAGGGGCGACCGGGCACGGGCAACAGCGGCCCGTCCGTCATCCGGCCCGTCGAAGGCACGGGCGGCGCCAAGGACCCGGCGCTCTACCAGCTCGGCACGCTGCGCGAGTTTGCCAAGGCGAACGCCGCGCCTTCGGCCTTCGACACCGCGCTGAACACCGGCCTGCCGGGCTGGTTCGGCGCCAAGCTGCCTTTCTTCGCCGAGCGCGAACCGCGCATCAAGCGCGGCAAGCGCGTGCTCATCGGTGGCGCCTGGGACCGGGCCGACCCGCTGCGCGAGCAGCGCTTCGTCGCGCTGGCCAAGGGCCGCATCCGCTTCACGTCGCTGACGTGTGCCGAAGCCGCCGCGAGCCTGTGGGCCGACGTGGCCAGCCACCGCGCGTTCGCCGACCAGGGGCTGGCCCTGCTCGCGCGCGAGACGCAGGCCATCGAGGCCTCGCTGGCCGACACGGCCCGCCTGGCCGCGACCGCACCGACCGATGCGGCGGCCTGACCTCCCTTCAAGTTCGACGATGGAAGTGCTCCGATGCTGATCAACTGCGTGGCTTATGAAAACGGCGCCAAGCTCGCCGACATTCCCGTCGAGGACATCAGCGACTACATCTCCCGCGCCGGCTGTTTCGTCTGGGTGGCGCTGAGCGACGCCACGCCCGAAGAGCTGGCCCAGATGCAGGACGAGTTCGACCTGCACCCGCTGGCCGTCGAAGACGCCCAGCACGGCCACCAGCGCCCCAAGGTGGAGGAGTACGGCGACTCGCTGTTCGTCGTGATGCACCTGGTCGAGCCTTCGGCCGAAGCCGAAGGCGAGCACAGCGTGAACGTGGGCGAGGTCAACGTGTTCGTCGGCCGCAACTACGTGCTGTCGGTGCGCAACCGCAGCCAGCAGGGCTTTCTGGGCGTGCGCGAGCGCTGCGAGCGCGAGCCCGACCTGCTGCGCAATGGCGCGGGCTTCGTGCTCTATGCGTTGATGGACGCGGTGGTCGACCGCTACTTTCCGGTGATCGACGCGCTCGAAGTGGAACTCGAATCCATCGAGCAGCAGATCTTTGCCCAGGGCGGGGCGGCGCGCGACAAGATCAAGCAGCTGTACGACCTGAAGCGCCGCAGCCTCATCCTCAAGCGCGCGGTGGCGCCGCTGGTGGAGGCGGCGGGCAAGCTGCACGGCGGGCGCGTGCCGCAGATCTGCGTGGGCACGCAGGAGTACTTTCGCGACGTGGGCGACCACCTGGTGCGCATCAACGGCTCGATCGACGCGGTGCGCGACACCATCGCCACGGCGGTGCAGGTGAACCTCTCGATGGTCACCATCGAGGAGAGCGAAGTGACCAAGCGGCTCGCCGCCTGGGCCAGCATCTTCGCGGTGTGCACCGCCTTCGCGGGCATCTGGGGCATGAACTTCGAGCACATGCCCGAGCTGAAATTCCGCTATGGCTATGCGATGGCGCTGGGGTTGATCGTCAGTACCTGCGGGTACCTGTACTACCGGTTCAGGCGTGTCGGCTGGCTTTGACATGACTTTCTCCCTCCCCTTCGGGGGAGGGTGGGGGTGGGGGCTCGCGGCCTCTCAACCCTCAGCGGCTTGACGAAGGCCGCTTGCCCCCATCCCAGCCTTCCCCCGGGAGGGGAAGGCGCAATACCAACACTTACTCGTCGTGCGTGTCGTGCGTCGCCACTGCACCGCGACGCCAGTAACCCGACGCCCGAACCCACTTCGGGTTCGCGCCGCGCTCGCCCACGAGGTGCGCGCGCAGCGCCTTCGCGATCGCCGATTCGCAACCGACCCAGGCGTGGAAGTCGCCGGCTGGCAGCGCCATCGCTTTCAGCGTGTCGACCAGCACAGGGCTCAGTCCCGGCGCGGCGCCCTGGCGGTGCACCCAGCGCAGCGTGAGCTCGGCCTGCGTCTCGAAGGGAATCTCGTCGGCCTTGCTGTCGACTTCCGCCAGCACCACCACGCGCGCACCGGCCGGCAGTTCGGCCAGGCGGCGCGAGATGGCGGGCAGGGCGGTGTCGTCGCCGATCAGCAGGTGCCAGTCGAATTCGGTCGGCACGATGAACGAGCCGCGCGGGCCGCCCACGCCGACGATGTCGCCGGGTTTGGCCTGCTCGGCCCACTGCGTGGCGGGGCCGGCGTCGTGCAGCGCGAAGTCGATCTCCAGCGTGTTGGCCTGTGCATCGTGGCGGCGCGGCGTGTAGTCGCGCATGGCGGGGCGTCCGCCCTCGGGCCACGCGGGGCCGTCGGGGCCGGCGGTCGGCAGCGTGAGCTGGCCGGTGACGACATCGGGAAAGAACAGCTTCGCGTGGTCGTCGAAGCCGGGGCTGGTGAAGCCTTCGAGCGCGTCGCCGGTCAGCGTGATGCGGATCAGGTGCGGCGTCACGCGCTGCACGGTCTTCACCGTGAGTTGGCGAAAACGCAGTTCGTGGCGCACGCGGCGCGGCGTGCGGTCGGGCGTGTTGGAGGAGGGCGTAGCGGTTGTGAAGTCGGTCATGTCAGGTTGGTTCAGATGCGTTCGAGCTGTTGTGCGGCGCTGTCGAGCACCGCGGCGAATTCGTGGGCTTGTTGTTCGGTGAGGGGGGCGCCGCCAAGGCGCAGGCGCATCGCGAGCTTGAGGTTCTCGATGGCGCGGGTGACTTGCGGGGGCCGTCCGGCGCGCGGGCCGGCGCCGTCCACGCCGCCCGCCATGCGGGCCATCATGGCGTCGGCCGTCTCGCGGTTGGCGGCCAGGAACTCCTGGCCGCTCGGCGTGATGCTGTAGCGCTTGCGACCGCCGACGTCGGCGGTTTCCACGCTCAGGTAACCCAGCTCTTCCAGCAGCGTGAGCGTGGGGTAGACCACGCCGGGGCTCGGCGCGTAGGTGCCGCCCAGGCGGTCCTCGATGGCCTTGATGAGCTCGTAGCCGTGCGAAGGCTTGTCGGCAATGAGCTGCAGCAGCACGAAGCGCAGCCCGCCGTGGCCGAACACCCGGCCCGCGCCGCCGCCGCGTCCGCCGCGCATCCCGCGGCCACCGCCGGCCAGGCCGTCTTCGTGCTCGCCGCGCGGGGCGTGGCGGTGGTGATGGTGGTGCGGAGCGTGGTGAAGGTGGCGCATGGGGATGGCTTTCTTGAGTGGGTCGAGACTATTCTAGATATATCGAAATAGAAAGCGAAAGCCCACCCATCGGGCGACCCTGCCGGTCGCATGGGTTCTGGCTGTGGGCCCCTGTGGGCTACAGCGGGCGCAAAGGCGCCGCGCGCGCAATCAACCGGATCTGCTCGAAATCCAGCCGATCCAGCGCCTGGCGAAGCGTCAGCACCATCGGCTGGCTGTGCGCCTCCGTGGCCAGCCGGTTCACCCACTCGTGCAGGTCGCTCCAGCGGCCGTCGCGGGCGAGCACTTCGAGCTCGTCCTTCTGCGCCGGCGACAGCGGCGTCAGCACCGGCAGCAGCCGGCCGCGCGCCCGGGGCCTGGCACGCGGGAGGGGCGCGGCGATGGGTTCCGACGGCGGCGGTGCAGGCGCATCCGACGAAGGCGCCGGCTCGGTCGACAGCGAGAACACCACCCGCGTCCCCGCGCCCATGCCGCTGTGAATGGCGAGCCGCCCGCCCATCCGCTGCACGATGCGCTGCGCAATCACCAGCCCGAGCCCGCCGCCCGCCATGCTGGGCGCGTTGTCGGCCAGCAGGCGCGTCATGCGCTCGAGCGTGTCGGCGTCGATGCCCGTGCCGCTGTCGGTCACCTCGAAGTGCAGCTGCCACGCGCCGTCGCTCGGCTGCGCCTGCAAGCGCAGTCCGATGGTGCCGTTGCGCGTGAACCTGGCCGCGTTCGACAGCAGGTTCAGCACCACCTGCTGCAGCCGCTTGCCGTCCAGGCGGACCAGGGCCGGCAGCTCGCCGTCGATCGTGAGTTCGAAGCTGTTGTGCTGGCGCTGCGCGAGCGCGTGCGCGTACTGCGCGACGTTGTCGACCAGCGTGCGCAGCTGCACCGGCTGCGCCTCGACGGCCAGCGGCGCCAGCTCGCCCTTGGCGTAGTCGACCAGGTCATCGATCAGCTCCAGCTGATAGGCCGCGCTGCGCTCGATGGTGGCGAGCCGCGCGGGCGCGGGCGTGTCGCTGCCGTCCTGCATCAGCTTCAGGTTGCCCAGGATGGTGGCCACCGGCGCACGCAGGTCGTGGCTGATGTAGGCCAGCAGTTCCTTCTGTTCGCGCGTGCGCTGCTCGGCCTGGCCCAGCGCCTCGCTCAGGGCGCGTGTCTTGCGCACCACTTCTTCTTCGAGCCGCTGCTGTTCCTGGGCCTGCCACTGCAGCAGCGTCTGCTGCGCCGCGTTGCGCTGGCGCGTCTCCTGGAACGACCACGCCGTGATCGCGAACGCGCCCACCAGCATGCCCGGGAAGGCCAGCGCATAGTGGTCGAAGTCGGACATCGAGCGCTCCGCGAACATCAGCGCCGACATGCGCATCAGCGCGCCCACGCAGATCACGAGCATCACCAGCAGCGACAGCCGCCCACCCGGCCCGGCGCGCCGCTGGTAGATGAAGGTGCAGACCGTCAGCGCGAGCACGATCAGCGGCGCGTTCACGATGCCGATGGCGGCGAAGGTCGCGTAGGGGCCGAGCAGGGTGCCCAGCAGCACGACGATTTCGACGCCGGCCAGCGCGAACAGCAGCGGGCGCCCGGGCACGCGCACCGGGCTCTGGCGGCCGCGCTCGTGAAAGTACAGCAGCAGGCACAGCGCCGTGGCCGCCACCATCACGCTGTGCCCGCGGTAGCTCCAGACGGTGCTGTCGGGCCACAGCGCGATGCGCGCGTAGCCCCGGTAGGTGGCCTCGTACAGCGCCAGCAGCGCAAAGCTCCCCGCCTGGAAGGCCAGCATCGGCGCGCGCGAAATCCACCACAGCGCCGCCGAATACACCGCGAAGGCCAGCAGCCCGCCGATCAGCAGGCCGCTGAGCAGCGCATGGTTGCGTTCGATGTGATGCCACGCCTCGTCGGTGTGCAGCTCCAGCACGAGCTTGATCTGGCCCGTGCTCATGACGCGCACCAGCACCTGTACCGACTCGCCCGGCTGCAGGTCGATCTGCAGCTGCGGAATGCGGTCGTAGCGATGCGTGGCGTCCATCGGGTCGGACACGCCGACCTGCGCGTGCGTCCATGCGGGCTGCCCGTCGCGCGTGCGCAGCAGATGAAAGTCGACATGCCGCAGCCACGTCACATTGAGCCCGAACCGCGCTGTGCGCACCTCCTGCGCATCGTTGACCAGCGACAGGCGCAGCCACACCGCCGAGGTCGAGAACCCGCGCATCAGCTGGTCGGGCGTGGCGGGCACGAACCCGTTCGCACCGCCGCTGGGCAAGGCGAGCACCTCGCGCGCCGACAGGCGGGCCGTGGGGTCTTCCAGCACCTCGACGGTCTGTTCGACGGAGACATTGCCCCGGTTCAGCGTGCTGAACCTGACGGCCTCCGCCGCGCTGGCCGCGACGCCCCACAACCACAAGGCCAGGCCGAGCAGCAAGCCGCTTGCCCACCAGGGGCGTGTGCGCACCGGATGCATCGCGCGTCAGGTGCCGGAACGTTCGACACCGGCCTGGCGACAGGCCGAGGGCGTGCAGTCGAAGTACTCGCGAAACGCCGTCGCGAAATTCGCGGCGCTCGAGAACCCCACCGCCGCGGCGATCTCTTCGATGCGCATGGCCGATTCGAGCAGCAGGCGCTGCGCCTCGTGCAGCCGCGCTTCGCGCACGAACTCGAACACCGTGCGATTCGTCAGCTCCTTGAACACGCGCGACAGGCGCTTTTCGTGCGTGCCCACACGCGCCGCCAGATCGCGCAGCGGCAGCACGCGGCTCAGGTCGGCCAGGATGAGTCGCTCCGCTGCCTGCATGAGCGCGCGATCCATGCCCGAGCCCGGCGCGCCGCCGTCGTTTGCGGCGGGGCTGTCGGGCGGGGGCGCCGACTGCGGGGCAGGGGCGGTGCGCGCCCTGCGGGATTCCGCCAGCGCCAGGTGAATCTCGACGCGGGCCATCACCTCGGCCGGGTCGAAGGGCTTCACGATGTAGTCGACCGCGCCGGCGCGCAGGCCCGTCAGGCGCTCTTCCAGGCTGGCCGACGAGGTCACGAAGATCACCGGAATGTCCGCCGTGGCCGGGTCGGCCTTCAGCAGGCGGCAGGCGGCAAACCCGTCGGTGCCGCCCAGGCGCACGTCCAGCAGCACCAGGTCCATCTGCAGCGTCGTCGCGCGCCGGTAGCCCTCCATCGCGTCGAAGGCGAGCGTGATGCGGTAGCCGGTGCCCCGCAGCGTTTCCAGCAAGAGCTTGAGTTCGTCAACGTTGTCGTCGACAACCAGCAGATGAGCTCTCCGGGGCTCCGGAGGTGACCAATAGGACATGGAAAGAGGGGGCGCCGGCACTGCGTTGGAACGCCCTGTGACCGAAACAATGTAACCAAGAAATTAATTTGGTAATCATTGTCACAAGAAATGCAAATTCATCCAATGACCGGTCTTCATTCCTGATCGATCCGCCCGCCATTGCCGCTCGAGGCCTTAAAAAAGGTGCCGCGGCGAGGGGGGCTGTCAGAGGGAAAACGGGGTGCTGGACAGGGCTCGTTCGGTATTGCAGGAAATAGCCGGGCCGATTCCGTCCATCAAAAGAATTGGACGCTCCGGCAAAAGCCTGTAAGCCAAAAGACCGCCAGCGCCCGCTTTCCCAGCTTGCGAATTGCTGATTTTCTTTCGCCAATCGTGTGAAGTATTCGACATTCACACACGTTTGTGAACAGTTGTACGCCACGGCAAACGCCACGGCCTCTCCGGCAAAAGCCCGGACACCCCCCCGAACCAAGAATCCCGCCCCATGCAAGCGCAAGCCTGCGTGACCCGCACACCGGGTCGCGCCGGCGAGTCCTCGAGAGCCACCCGCGGCCTTCGAGATTTCCCAACGTGCGACCCGGGCTGTTCGCTGAAAGCGAGGGCTCGCCCGAGGTCCGGAGTCAAGGAGAAAGACCAATCATGGAAGCTGTTTACAAGTCTGGTGGCGCGTCATCCCGCAAAGCGACGGCGGAAGCCCCTCTGGTTCTGGATCGCCCGTCGATCGTCACGCTGAAGATCGCGCCCGAGAGCGTGCTCAAGTTCGAGCGCCGCGGCGACGACCTCGTGCTCGTGCTGCGCGACGGCCAGGAAGTCGCCGTGCGCGGCTTCTTCGCCGAGTACCCCGACGCCGGCCGCAACGACCTCGTGCTCGAAGACGGCGCCGGCGTGCAGTGGTGGGGCCAGTACACCGCGCCCTGGAAAGACTTCCACTTCACCGAGATCGAATGGAACGACGCCGGCGGCGCCTTGCTGTCCGACGGCGTGCCGGGCTGGTTGCTGGGCGCGCTCGGCGTGCTGGGCGTCGGTGCCGCCGCGAGCGGTGGTGGCGGCGGCGGCGGTGGCCCGGCCTTCATCCCGCCGTTGCTTCCCGCGCAGAACCGCGGCCCCGAAGGCAAGGCCGACCCTGTCGTCACCGATCAGGACAAGCCCGTGACCGGGCAAGTGCAGGCGACCGACCCGGACCGTGACACGCTGACTTACACCGTCGCCAAGGGCCCCGAGCACGGCACCGTCACCGTCGATCCGACCACGGGCCAGTTCGTCTACACGCCCAAGCCCGGCTATGAAGGGCCCGACAGCTTCGAGGTGACCGTCAGCGACGGCAAGGGCGGCACCACCACCGTCACGGTGCCCGTGACCGTCTCGCCCGTGAACGACGCGCCCACCGCGCCCGACTACACCGAGACCACGACCGAAGACACGCCCGTGAGCGGCCGCGTGACCGGCAGCGACATCGACAGCGGCGACACGCTGACCTACACGAAGGGCAGCGACCCGGCGCACGGCACGGTCACGGTCAACCCGGACGGCACGTACACCTACACGCCGAACCCGAACTTCAACGGCACCGATACGTTCACTGTCACAGTGAGCGATGGCCATGGCGGTACGACGACCAGCACGGTGACGGTGACGGTCGATCCGGTGAACGATGCGCCGACGGCGCCCAACTACACCGAGACCACGAACGAAGACACGCCGGTCAGCGGCAAGGTGGTTGGCAGTGACGTGGACGGCGACACGCTCACGTACGTGAAGGGCAGCGACCCTGCACATGGCACCGTCACGGTCAACGCGGACGGCACCTACACCTACACCCCGGGTGCCAACTTCCACGGTACGGACAGCTTCACCGTGACGGTGAGCGACGGCCACGGCGGCACGACCACCAGCACGGTGAACGTGACCATCAACCCGGTCAACGACGCGCCGACGGCGCCCAACTACAACCAGACCACGAACGAAGACACGCCGGTCAGCGGCCAGGTCGTTGGCAGCGACGTCGATGGCGACGCGCTGACCTATACCAAGGGCAGCGATCCAGCGCACGGCACCGTCACGGTCAATCCCGACGGCACCTACACCTACGTCCCTGGAGCCAATTTCAACGGTACCGACAGCTTCACGGTGACGGTGAGCGACGGCAACGGTGGCACGACGACCAGCACCATCACGGTCACCGTCGACCCGGTGAACGACGCCCCCACGGTGCCTAACTACGCTCAGACCACGGACGAAGACACACCCGTCAGCGGTCAAGTGGTTGGCAGCGACGTCGATGGCGACACGCTGACCTACGTGAAGGGCAGCGACCCCGCGAACGGCACGGTCACGGTCAACGCGGACGGCACCTATACCTACACCCCGAACGCCAACTTCAACGGCACCGACAGCTTCACCGTCACGGTCAGCGACGGCCACGGCGGCACGACGACCAGCACCGTTACCGTGACGATCGACCCGGTCAACGACGCCCCCACGGCACCCAACTACACCCAGACCACGAACGAAGACACACCGGTCAACGGCAAGGTGACGGGCACTGACGTGGACGGCGATGCGCTGACCTACACGAAGGGCAGCAACCCCTCGAATGGCTCGGTGGTCGTCAACCCCGACGGCACCTACACGTACACGCCGAACCCGAACTTCAACGGCACCGATACGTTCACCGTCACGGTCAGTGACGGCCATGGCGGTACGACGACCAGCACCATCACGGTCACCGTCGACCCGGTCAACGACGCCCCCACGGCGCCCAACTACAACCAGACCACGAACGAGGACACGCCTGTCAACGGCAAGGTCATCGGCAGCGACGTCGACGGTGACGCGTTGACCTACACCAAGGGCAGCAATCCTTCGAACGGCTCTGTCACGGTCAATCCGGATGGCACGTACACGTACACGCCGAACCCGGACTTCCATGGGGCGGACAGCTTCACGGTAACGGTGAGCGATGGTCACGGCGGTACGACGACGAGCACGGTGACCGTGACGGTCGATCCGGTGAACGATGCGCCGACGGCGCCGAACTACACCGAGACAACGAGCGAAGACACGCCGGTCAGCGGGAAGGTGATCGGCAGCGATATCGATGGTGATGCGCTGACGTACACGAAGGGCAGCGATCCGGCGCACGGCACGGTCACGGTCAATGCCGACGGCACATACACGTACACCCCCAGTACCAACTTCAACGGCACCGACAGCTTCACCGTCATCGTCGACGACGGCCACGGCGGCACGACCACCAGCACTGTGAACGTGACTGTCACCGCGGTGAACGATGCGCCGACGGCGCCGAACTACACCGAGACAACGAGCGAAGACACGCCGGTCAGCGGGAAGGTGATCGGCAGCGACGTCGATGGCGATGCACTGACCTACGTGAAGGGCAGCGATCCATCGCACGGCACGGTGACGGTCAACGCCGATGGCACCTACACCTACACCCCCGGCGCGAATTTCAACGGCACCGACAGCTTCACGGTCACCGTCAACGACGGCCACGGCGGCACCACCACCAGCACGGTGAACGTGACCATCAACCCGGTCAACGACGCTCCGACGGCGCCCAACTACAACCAGACCACGGCCGAAGACACACCCGTCAGCGGCCAGGTCGTTGGCAGCGACGTCGATGGCGACACGCTGACCTACGTGAAGGGCAGCGATCCAGCGCACGGCACGGTCACGGTCAACGCCGATGGCACGTACACCTACGTCCCTGGTGCCAACTTCCACGGCACCGACAGCTTCACCGTCACGGTGAGCGACGGCCATGGCGGCACCACCACCAGCACGGTGAACGTGACCATCAATCCGGTCAACGACGCACCGACGGCGCCCAACTACAACAAGACCACGAACGAAGACACGCCGGTCAACGGCCAGGTCGTCGGCAGCGACGTCGACGGCGATGCACTGACGTACGTGAAGGGTAGCGACCCCGCGAACGGCACGGTGACGGTCAACGCGGACGGCACCTATACCTACACCCCGAATGCCAACTTCAACGGCACCGACACGTTCACCGTCACGGTGAGCGATGGCCATGGCGGCACGACGACCAGCACCATCACGGTCACGATCGATCCGGTCAACGATGCACCGACAGTCCCCAACTACACCGAGACCACGAACGAAGACACGCCCGTCAACGGCCAGGTCGTCGGCAGCGACGTCGACGGCGACACGCTGACCTACACCAAGGGCAGCGATCCGGCGCATGGCGCGGTCACGGTCAATGCCGACGGCACGTACACCTACGTCCCTGACGCCAACTTCAACGGCACCGACACGTTCACCGTCACCGTGAGCGACGGCCATGGCGGCACGACGACCAGCACCATCACGGTCACCGTCGACCCGGTGAACGACGCCCCCACGGTGCCCAACTACACCGAGACCACGAACGAAGACACGCCGGTCAGCGGTCAGGTCGTCGGCAGCGACGTCGACGGCGATACGTTGACCTACACGAAGGGCAGTGATCCCGCGCACGGCACGGTGACGGTCAACGCGGATGGCACCTACACCTACGTTCCCGGCGCGAACTTCAACGGCACCGACAGCTTCACGGTGACGGTGAGCGATGGCCACGGTGGTACGACCACCAGCACGGTGAACGTGACCGTCAACCCGGTCAACGATGCACCGACGGTGCCCAACTACACCGAGACCACGAACGAAGACACGCCCGTCAACGGCCAGGTCGTCGGCAGTGACGTGGATGGCGACACGCTGACCTACACCAAAGGCAGCGATCCGGCGCATGGCACGGTCACGGTCAACGCGGACGGCTCCTACACCTACACCCCGAAGCCCAACTTCAACGGCACCGACAGCTTCACCGTCACCGTGAGCGACGGCCACGGCGGCACGACCACCAGCACGGTGACCGTGACCATCGACCCCGTCAACGACGCCCCCGTGTTCGTCGACGGCGGCGGCACGCCGGTCGACACGGCCACTGGCTACGTCTTCGGCTACGACGAGAACCGCCCCGCAGGCACCGTGCTCGGCACGGTCCACGCCACCGACATCGACAGCGCGAATGTCACCTACAGCATCCTCTCGGGCAACGACCAGGGCTACTTCGCCATCGACCCGGTCACGGGCGCGATCAGCCTCACGCCGGCAGGCGCAGCAGCCTTCGTCAACGACTACGAAGCAGGCGCCAACGCGCACGCGCTGGTGATCGGTGCGACCGATGGCACGGCCACGACCACCATTCCCGTCACGCTCAACGAGCAGAACATCAACGACGCACCGACGGTGCCCGACTACGCCAAGACCACGGACGAAGACACGCCCGTCAGCGGCAGCGTGGTCGGCAGCGACGTCGACGGCGACACGCTGACGTACGCCAAGGGCAGCGACCCATCGCACGGCACGGTCACCGTCAACGCCGACGGCACCTACACGTACACGCCCAGCGCCGACTTCAACGGCACCGACAGCTTCACCGTCACGGTGAGCGACGGCCACGGCGGCACGACGACCAGCACCGTCACCGTGACCATCAACCCCGTCAACGACGCCCCGGTGTTCGTCGACGGCGGCGGCACGCCGGTGGACAGCGCCACCGGCTACGTCTTCGGCTACGACGAGAACCGCACTGCGGGCACCGTGCTCGGCACGGTCCGCGCCACCGACATCGACAGCGCAACCGTCACCTACAGCATTCTCTCGGGCAACGACAACGGCTACTTCGCCATCGATCCGGCCACCGGCGCGATCAGCCTCACGGCGGCAGGCGCAGCGGCCTTCGTCAACGACTACGAAGCAGGCGCCAACGCGCACGCGCTGGTGGTCGGTGCGAGCGACGGCACCGTCACGACAAACATCCCCGTCACGCTCAACGAGCAGAACGTCAACGAGGCGCCAGAGGCTCCCGACGACACCAAGACCACGGACGAAGACACGCCGGTCAGCGGCCAGATCGTCGGCAGCGACGTCGACGGCGACACGCTCACCTACGTGAAGGGCAGCAACCCGTCGAACGGCACGGTGACGGTGAACCCCAACGGCACCTACACCTACGTTCCCAATGCCAACTTCAACGGCACCGACAGCTTTACCGTCACGGTGAGTGACGGCCACGGCGGCACGACCACCAGCACGGTGACCGTGACCGTCAACCCGGTGAACGACCCGCCGACGGCCACGGCGACCGACGCCGGCATCGTCTCCGAAGGCAGCCTGCCCGGCGGCATTGCTGCGGTGGGCGAGCCGTCGGTGCAATCGACCGGCAAGATCTCCATCGCGGACCCCGACAGCCTGGCGGGCGACCTGTCGGTGTCGCTCAGCGGCCCGACCGGCGTCACCTCCGGCGGCCAGCCGGTGTCGTGGACCTGGGACGCGGGCACGCACACGCTCACGGGCAGCGTCACCGTCGACGGCGTCACCACCCAGGTGATGACCGTGGCCGTGGGCAACGTCACCGCCGCGGGCGCGGGCCTGTTCGAGGCGGGCTACACCGTCACGCTGAAGGCGCCGATCGACCACCCGGCGGGCAGCGGCGAGGGCGTGTCGAACCTGCAATTCCAGGCGCATGTGACAGACGGCCAGATCGCTGCTGCGCCGGTGAGCTTCGACGTGCCCGTCAAGGACGATGCGCCGGTGCTCGTGAACGGCGAGCAGTCCGTCGACGTGGCGCCGATCAACACGAACCTGATGGTGATCCTGGACCTTTCCGGGAGCATGAACGAGGAAACGCCGACGCGGCTCTCCCGTGCGAAGGCGGCCGTCCAGAACCTGATCGACGGCTACGACCTGTACGGCGAAGTCCGGGTGCAGCTTGTCACCTTCAGCACGACCGGGCAGGCGCAGCAGGCCTGGATGACGGCGGCCGAGGCCAAGGCGTTGGTGCAGACCCTGCTGCACGGGGGCAGCACCAACTACGACGCGGCCCTGGCTACGGCGATGAGCGGTTTCTCGGCCGG
Source organism: Variovorax boronicumulans NBRC 103145 (assembly GCF_001591345.1). Classification (GTDB taxonomy): domain Bacteria; phylum Pseudomonadota; class Gammaproteobacteria; order Burkholderiales; family Burkholderiaceae_C; genus Variovorax; species Variovorax boronicumulans. The sequence continues at coordinate 49,899 of NZ_BCUS01000039.1, forward strand.
AGGCAAGCTGCAGGGGGCCCAGAACGTGTCTTACTTCCTCACGGACGGCGAGCCGACGCGGGGCGATGGCGACACAGGGCAGTTGTCGAACAGCAGCAGCAGCGGTTCGGCCGACTACGGTATCCAGGCGGCGGAAGAAGCGATCTGGAAGACCTTCCTCACCAACAACAAGATCAACTCGTTCGCACTGGGTCTCGGGTCCGACCTCTTGCCCGCGGCGCAGGGCATCATCGACCCCATCGCCTACAACGGCAACACCGGCACGAACACCAACGGCAAGATCGTCACCGACACGAGCCAGCTGAACGACATGCTGCAAGGCACGATCAGCGTGCCGCCCACCGTCAGCAACCTGCTGACCGGCGGCCTCGGCGGTTCGTCGGGCTTCGGTGCCGACGGCGGCCATGTGTCCACGCTGACCATCGACGGCACCATCTACGCCTTCGACAGCAGCACGGGCCTGATGACGAAGACCGGCCCCGCCACCAGCAGCGACTACAGCTACAACCAGGCGACGCACCAGGTCACCATTGCCACCGACAAGGGCGGCAAGCTGGTGGTGGACTTCGACACGGGCGAGTTCAGCTACCAGGTGGCACCGCGCACCACCACCTCGCACAACTACGACGAGACGCTCAGCTACCAGGTGGTCGACCGCGACGGCGATGCGAGCAACGTGGCCACGCAGACGCTGCACGTCAACTACACGCCTGCAGCGGGGGCGGCAGCGCTCTTCAGCTCGGCCGACTCGCTGGGCCTGGCCGGCGTCGACGAAGTCACGGTGTCGATCGAGCAGCAACAGCAACCGCACGATGCGCCGCATTTCCCCTTCGGCGACGGTCCGGCATGGGGCGGGCTGCAGCTGTCCGACATGCTGCAGGGCTTCGGCGCTGCCGAGTCGCTGCATGCACTGCTGCAGGCGGCGTTCCCGCCGGCCTTCGGGGGCGCGCAGGCGTCTCCCACGGTGCTGTCGCTGGCGTCGTCGGCCGATTCGCTCGCGGCCTACGCACCGCCCGTGGCCCCTTCGCTCGACGACGAGCTTCACATGGGCCTCGCGCTTCACCACTGACCGACCGGTGTGCCGGCGCCGCTTGCGGCGTCGGCACCTGGTGGTCTGCACGTCTTCACGCATGCTTGCTTCCCGTCATCTTTCGTCTGCTGTCGCGGGCCTTTTCTTCCTGTTCGCCGGATCGGCGGCGCTTGCGCAAGCGAGCACCGCCGCCCCGCTGGGCATGGCCGAGGCCGTGCGCCTGGCCGCCACCTCGCACCCGACCGTGCGCAACGCCGTCGGCCAGGCACTGCAGGCGGGCGAGGGCATTGCGGCCGCGCGCTCGGGCTACTACCCGCAGGTCAGCGCCGGTGTCAGCGCGCGCACGGGCAACCGCCAGCTCCAAGCCGACGGTCGCCGCCAGGTGCACCAGGCCTCGCTGTCGGTGACCCAGCTGCTGTACGACTTCGGCAAGGTGTCGAGTGCCGTGAGCGAGGCCGAAGCCTCGGCCACGGCCGCGCGCGCCAAGCTGCTCGTGGCGGTCGACGACGTGGTGCGCGACACCGCGCAGGCATGGATCGAAGTGCATCGCCAGCAGGCGCTCGGCGAAATCGCGCAGGCCCAGGTGAAGGGCGTGCAGTCGCTGGCGGGCCTCGTGGGCGAGCGCCAGGCCAAGGGCGCCACCAGCCAGTCCGACGTGGCACAGGCGCAGTCGCGCCTGGAGGCCGCGCGCGCCCAGCAACTCAACACCGCGTCGCAGGCCGAGCGCTGGCGCCTGAACCTCATGCACCTGACCCAGGGCCGCGCGCCGGCCGACATCGCCGGCGAAGCG
>NZ_BCUS01000040.1 GCF_001591345.1 Variovorax boronicumulans NBRC 103145
GCATCGGCGTGCGTCCATTGCCGGCCCGCGATGCGCAGCAGCGGGCGGCTGCCGAACAGCGCCGCCTGCCGCTGCAGCATGGCGGGCAGCGTGCGCTGCGCCGGCGGCACCGCGCGCGGGTCACTCGTCATCGTGCGTGCCTCCGCCGAGGTAGGTGGCCTGCACGCGCGGGTCGCTGGCCAGTTCGGCCGAGGCGCCCGAGAGCGCGATCTCGCCGGTCTCCAGCACATAGCCTTCGTCCGAGCTTTCGAGCGCGGCGCGCGCGTTCTGCTCCACCAACAGGATCGACACGCCGTCGTCGCGCAGCTTGCGCACGATGGTGAGGATGTCGCGCACGATCAGCGGCGCCAGGCCCAGGCTGGGCTCGTCGAGCATCAAGAGGCGCGGCGCCGACATGAGCGCGCGGCCCACGGCCAACATCTGCCGCTCGCCGCCCGAGAGCGTGTCGGCGCGTTGCGCGCGGCGTTCCGCCAGGCGCGGGAAGCGGTCATACACCGATTGCAGCTGCCGCTTCATCGCGTCGCCGCGCAGCCGCTTGGCGTAGGCGCCCAGTTGCAGGTTGTCGAGCACGGTGAGTTCGCCGAACAGCTCGCGCCGCTCGGGCACGAGGCACAGCCCGCGCTCCACGCGCGACTCCACATCGAGCCCCTGCAGGTCTTCGCCTTCGAAGCGCAGCGTGCCCTTGCACGGCAGCAGGCCCATGGCCGCGGCCAGCAGCGTGGTCTTGCCCGCGCCGTTGGGGCCGATCACCGAGATGATCTGGCCCCGCTGCACGTCGAGCGACACGCCGCGCACGGCTTCCACTTGCCCATAAGACACGTGCAGATCGCCAATCTCCAGCATCGCGGTCATACGACGCTCCCGAGGTACGCGGCCTGCACACGCTCGTCAGCGCGCACCGCCGACGGCACGCCCTCCACGAGCTTGGAGCCGAAGTTCATCACCACCAAACGGTCCACCAGTTTCATCACGAAGTCCATGTCGTGTTCGACGATCAGGATGGTCACGCCCTCCTCGCGCAGCTTGCGCAGCAGGTCGCCCAAGGCCATCTTTTCCTTGCGGCGCAGGCCGGCCGCGGGCTCGTCGAGCACCAGCAGCACGGGGTCGGCGGCCAGCGCGCGCGCGATCTCCAGGATGCGCTGCGTGCCCAGCGGCAGGCTGCCCGCGAGCTCGTGCGCGCGGTCGCCCAGGCCGATGCGGTCGAGCTGGCGCTGCGCCTCCTGCAGGATCTGGCTTTCTTCCGTGCGGTCCAGCCGCAGGCCCGCCTTCAGGATGCCCGAGCGCGTGCGCGAGTGCGCGCCCAGCGCCACGTTGTCCAGCAGGCTCATGTGCGGGCGCAGCTTCACGTGCTGGAAGGTGCGCGCCAGCCCGAGCCGCGCCACCGCGCGCTGCGGCATGCCGGCGATGTCGTGTTCGAGAAAGCGCACCTGGCCCGCGCTCATCGGCAGCGTGCAGGTCAGCAGGTTGAACATGGTCGACTTGCCCGCGCCGTTGGGCCCGATGAGGCCGATGATCTCGCCCGCCTTGACGTCGAAGCTCACGTCGTTCACCGCCACCAGCCCGCCGAAGCGCTTCACGGCGCCGTTGACCGACAGCACCTGCGTGCCGCGCGCCGGCAGCTGCCGGTGCGGCAGCGGCTCGACCGGCGCACCGGTGTAGCGCGAGGCGCCCTGCGGCGCGGCACGCCGGCGCGTCCAGCGCCGCAGCAGGCCCATCACGCCGCCGCGCGCAAAGTGCAGCAGCAGGATGAACAGCGCCGCGAAAGCCACGGCCTCCAGCTGGCCGGCGCGCTGCGTGAGCATCGGCAGCACGTCCTGCAGGCCGTTCTTCAGCACCAGTACCAGCGCCGCGCCCACCAGCGCGCCCGCCAGCTGCCCGAGCCCGCCGGCCACGGCCATCAGCAGGTACTCGATGCTCGCGCGCACGTCGAAGGGCGACGGGCTCACGAAGCGGTTCATGTGCGCATAGAGCCAGCCCGCCAGCCCCGCGAACAGCGCCGCCGTGACGAACAGCGACAGCCGCACGCGGTACGCATCCGCCCCCACGCTGGCCAGCAGCGTCGCGCCGCCGCGCAGCCCGCGGATGGCGCGGCCGGGGCGCGACTGCAGCAGGTTGTGGCTGAACAGGCAGGCCAGCCCGACCACCACCCAGATCAGGTAGTACATCGCGCGCGGATCGGCCAGCGACCAGCCGCCGATCTGCAGCGGCGGGATGTTCGACAGGCCCGTGTGGCGCCCGAGCGCATCGACGTTGCCGAACAGCATCGCGATCGACAGCCCCCAAGCGATGGTGCTCAGCGGCAGAAAGTGCCCGCCCAGGCGCAAGGTGAGCATGCCGATGGCCAGCGCCGACAGGCCCGTGAGCAGCAGCGCGAACAGGAGCCCCAGCCACGGCGACAGGCCCTGCGCGGTGGTGAGCCACGCCGTGGCGTAGGCCGCGATGCCCACGAAGGCCGCCTGGCCGAACGAGGTGGCGCCGCCCACGCCGGTGAGCAGCACGAGGCCCAGCGCCACCAGCGCGCCGATGCCGATGTCGTTGAGCAGCGAGACCGTGAAGCTGCCCGCCACGGCCGGCACAAGGGCCAGCACGACGATCACGCCCGCGATCCACGCCATGCGTTTCGTGTTGCCGTTCATTGGTCCACCTCGTCTTCTTCCTCTTCCGAATGGGCCGCCATGAAGGAGCGCAGCATGAGCACCGGGATCAGCAGGCTGAACACGATCACGTCTTTCAGCGCGCCGCTCCAGAACGACGCGAAGCTCTCGACCACGCCGACCGCCAGCGCGCCGATGGCCGTCATCGGGTAGCTCACGAGCCCGCCGATGATCGCGGCCACGAAGGCCTTCAGGCCGATGATGAAACCCGAGTCGTAGTACATGGTGGTCACCGGCGCGATCAGCACGCCGATGAGCCCCGCCAGCAGCGAGGCGCAGCCGTAGGCCAGCAGCGCCGTGCGCACCGGCCGGATGCCGACCAGCCGCGCGCCCACGCGGTTCACGGCCGTGGCGCGCAGCGCCTTGCCGGCCACCGTGCGCTCGAACACCAGGAAGAACAGCCCGCTCAGCACCACGGCCGCCCCCACCATCAGCACCACCTGGCCGCTGACCGTGAAGCCGTCGCCCAGCGTGAACACCGCGCTCGTGAGCGGCGTGGTGCGCGAGCCTTCAGGCCCGAAGAACAGCAGGCCCAGGCCCGACAGCAGGAAGTGCAGCGCCAGCGACACGATCAGCAGCACCAGCACCGAGGCATCGGCGATCGGCTGGAACACCACGCGCGCCAGGAGCGGCGCGATGGGCACCACCAGCAGCACGGCCACCGCGATGTGCACGGCCACCGGCACGCCGGGCCGCGCCGCCAGCCAGGCGAGCACGCACGGAATGGCGGGCAGCACGCCCCACATCAGCACCGCCTTCGGAATGCGCGCGGTCTCGCCGCGCCGCAGCAGGCTGCCGATTTCGGTGGCCAGCGCCAGCGCGGCCAGCACCGCCACCATGCCGATGGTCGGCGGCACGCGGCCGGTCTCGAAGGCCGCCAGCGACAGCGCGGCAAAGGCCGCGATGTCGCCGAACGGCACGAACACCACCCGCGTGACCGAGAAGATCAGCACCAGCCCGAGTCCGGCCAGCAGATAGACGGCACCGTTGGCCAGGCCGTCGGTGACGAGGATCAATGCCACGTCCCAGTTCATAGAAAAACCTCTGTCGGAGTCATCGTTGTCGTTGTCGTGAAGAAAAACGGGAGATTCAAGGGGCGAGCTTCCATTGGCCGTTGTCGAGCTTGACGATCACGCGCGCGCGCTCGTCCACGCCGTACAGGCTGCCGGGCTTGAAGGTGTAGACGCCGTGCGTGCCGACCACTTCCTTGGTGCTGAAGATGGCGTCGCGCAGCGCCACGCGGAACTCCGGCGTGCCCGGCTCGGCCTTCTTCATGGCGCGCGAGGCGGCGTCGGCGAACACCAGCCAGCCGTCGAACGAGTAGGCCGAGAAGGCGTCGCTGGTGGGTGCGTTGTTGACCTTCTGGAACACGGCGCGGAAGTCGGTCGCGATCTTCTTGGTCGGGTAGTCGGCCGGCAGCTGCTCGGCGACGATCACCGGGCCCGTGGGCATCAGCGCGTTCTGGCCGGCCGCGCCGACCACGCGCACGAAGTCGGGGTTGATCAGGCCGTGCTGGCCGTACACGCCCCCCTTGAAGCCGCGCTCCTGCAGCGCCAGGAACGGCAGCGCGCCCGGCGTGCCGGCGCCGCCGGTCATCACCGCGTCGGGGCGCAGCGCCACGATCTTCAGCACCTGGCCGGTCACCGAGGCGTCGGCGCGCGCGTAGCGCTCGTTGCTCACCACCTTGATGCCGGCGGCGGGCGCGGCCTTGTTCAGGGCCTCGTACACCAGGTCGCCCCAGGCGTCGGAAAAGCCGATGTAGCCCACGGTCTTGACGTTGTTGCGCTTCATGCGCTCGACCACGGCGTCGATCATGAGTTGCGTGGGCTGCGCCACCGTCATGACCCACGGGTTCTCGTTGGGGTCGAGCAGGATGGGCGTGAGGCCGATCATGGGCGTCTTGGCCTCCTTGCCCACCTGCGCCATCGCGATGGCCGACGGCACGCCCGAGGTGCCCATGAGCACGTCGACCTTCTCGTCCTCGATGAGCTTGCGCGCGTTGCGCCCGGCCGTGGTCGGGTCGGAGCCGTCGTCGAGCACCACGAGCTGGATCTTGCGGCCGTTGACCTCGCCCTTGTAGGCCAGCGCGGCCTGCATGCCCTTGGCGTACGGCACGCCCAGCGAGGAGTTGGGCCCCGACAGCGACACGCTGAGTCCGACCTTGAGGTCGGCCGCCAGTGCGCTCGCCACACCACAGGCGGTCAGCGCCGCGGCGAGGGCACCGCGCGTCAAGGTCTGCATCAGGTTCTTCATGTCGTAGCTCCAGTGAGGAAGGATGGAAGGAACGGAAACTCAGATGAACAACTGGATGGCCGGCAAGGCGCGCGCGGCGTTGAGCAGGTCGATGCGCTTCTCGCGGATGGACCAGCCCGTGGGGGTGCGGACGAGGTGATGGCGGGCGGTGCCGCTCAGCAGGATCTGGTCGTCGCCGCGCGCCTCGATGTAGAGGAAGGGCGTGCGCAGGTGAACTTCGTCCGCGGCTTCTTCCTCGATGCGCGAGGGCTGCAGCACATGCTGGCTGTGGCTGGCCGGGTGCTGCGAATGCGCGCGCGGGTTCTTCAGGCGCTCCACGCGCAGCTGCAGCAGCAGCCGGTCTTCGTAGGCCAGCGAGTTGTGCGAGAACGGATCGGCCTGCGCCGCGCCGAGCAGCGGCACCCAGTAGTGGCCGTCGTCGGCGAACAGGGCCAGCCAGTCGTCGAAGCGGCGCGCGTCGAGCAGGGCCGCCTCGTGGGCGATGAAGTCGCGCGGGTCGTTCATGCCGCCACCTCCGGCGTCATGCCCCGGGCCCAGGCGCGGAACTGGTTGCGCATGAGCAGCTCGTTGGTGCCGTTGGTGGTCACCGTGGCCTGCTGCGTCTCGGCCGGGTCGTGGTTGCGGTGCAGGCTGATCCACTCGTTGCCGCCGGCGCGCAGGCCCTTCTGGATGCTCTCGAACAGGTGCACGTCGTCGTGCGCCACCACCGACATGGGCGAGAACACGAGCCGGTTGTAGCTCATGGCGCGCTCGAACAGGAGCGCGGGCGCACCGGCCGCGCGGAAGCTCCAGGCCTCGATGAGCGTGCGGTCGGCCGCCAGCGGGCGGATCACGCGGATGGCCTGCGGCGAACCCTTGACCGACAGGCTGGGGTACAGCACCGAGTTCTGCGGCGAGCGCTGCAGGATGTCGGCGGCGCGCGCTACGCCGTGCGCTGCCTGCATCGCGGCCTCGTACTCGGGCAGCTGCGCGTAGTTGGAATGGATGCTGAAGTTCACGCCCAGCACGCTGTGGCCGTTGGCGAACACGCGCCCGCCCATCTGGTCGAAGAACTCGTAGCCCGAGCCGAAGGGCAATATCTGCTCCATCGCCATCGGCTTGGGGTCGGTGGGCGCATGCCCTTCCCACAGCGACTCGGCCGCCTTCGTGGCCGACTCGTGCGTCGACATCGGGTGCACCGTGTCGTTGATGTTCTCCAGGTACATCTTCCAGTTGCAATGGACGATGTTGCGCAGCACGCCGCCGCCCACGGTGAGCCTGCCCTCGGGCGAGCGGTCGACCATGTTGTCGAGGGCGCCCAGCACCTCGCCGAAGTAGTCCTCGAACGACGGGCCCGTGTCCGACAACCGCACGAACACGAAGTCGCGGTACACCTTCACGTGCCTGACCACCGACAGCCCCTGCCCCGACTCGCAGGCCTTGAGCTGCGTGCCCTCGTAGCCGTTCTTCAGCGGCAGGCCCAGCGGCGCGCCGTCGAGCTTGTAGGTCCACGCGTGGTACGGGCAGCGAAAGAAGCGGCCGGTGTTGCCGCTCTCGTCGGTCACCAGCTGCGTGCCCTTGTGGGCGCAGCGGTTGTACATGACGTGCACCGCGCCGTCGGGCTGGCGCACCATGAGCAGCGGGCGGCCCGCGATCTCCTGCGTGACGAAGTCGCCCGCCGCCGGCACCTGGCTGGCATGGCCCAGGAAGACCCAGGTGCGGGCGAACAGGCGCTCCTGCTCCAGCGCGAACAGTTCGTCGCTGAGGTACAGGTCGCGGTGCACCCGGTCGTCGCGGACCAGCGCCGCGACGAGATCGGGGCGGTTGCGGTAGGCGGTCATGGCGGTGGGCTTCGGTTGAACCGAGGTCAGGGGACCAGCTTCCACTGGCCCTTGTTCATCTGCACGATCACGACGCCGCGCTGGTCGGAGCCGTAGCGGTCGTCGGGCTTGAAGGTGTAGATGCCGTGCGTGCCCACCAGCTCCTTCGTGCCCACGATGGCATCGCGCAGCGCCGTGCGGTACTGCGGCGTGCCGGGCTCGCCCTTGGTGCGCGAGGCCGCGTCGGCCAGCAGCAGGTAGGCGTCGTAGGTGTACGACGAGAAGGCGTCGGTGGGCACCGCGCCGTTCGCCTTCTGGTACGCAGCGCGAAAGCCCATCGCGACCTTCTTGATGGGGTTGCTCTCGGGCAGCTGGTCGGCCACCAGCACGGGGCCGCTGGGCACCTGCAGGCCGTCGATGGCCGTGCCGCCCACGCGCACGAAGTCGGCGTTGATGAGGCCGTGCGTGCCGTAGATCTTGCCCTTGTAGCCGCGCTCGGCCAGCGCCAGGTAGGGCAGCGCGCCCGGCGTGCCGGAGTTGCCCGCGAACACCGCGTCGGGCCGTGCCGCGACGATCTTCAGGATCTGCCCGGCCACCGAGGAATCGCTGCGCGCATAGCGCTCGTTGGCCACCACCTTGATGCCGGCGGTGGCGGCGCTCTTCACGAGCGAGTCGTAGGCCAGGTCGCCCAGCGCGTCGGAGAAGCCGATGAAGGCGACCGTCTTCACGCCCGACTTCTGCATGCGCTCGACCACGCCCGCCACCATGAGCGGGAACGGCTGCGACACGGTGACGGTCCACGCGCCGTCCGCGCCCGGAATGGTCACCGGCGTGGGCGAGATGAGCGGCGTGTTGAGCTCGCGCGCCACCGAGGCGATGGCCATCGCACCCGGCACGCCCGAGGTGCCGATGAGCACGTCGACCTTGTCTTCCGTCACCAGCTTGCGCGCGTTGCGCCCGGCGGTGGTCGGGTCGGAGGCGTCGTCGAGCACGATGAGCTGCACCTTGCGCCCGCCGATCTCGGGCCGCTCGGCGATGGCCGCGCGGATGCCCTTCTCGTAGGGCACGCCCAGCGCCGCGACCGGCCCCGAGAGCGAGCTGATGAAGCCGATCTTGAGGTCTGCCGCCGCCGCACCGACGGCGGTGAAGGCGGCCAGCAGCGCGAGGCCAAGGCGGGAGATTTTCTTCATGGGAGCTTCCTCTTCGGGGGTTGGAATGGGGACGAGGGACGGGTCAGTAGCGCAGGGTGCGGCGCGATTCGAGGTCGGCATCGACCTGCGCGGGCGTGAGCCGCTCCGGCTTGCATTCGAAGCGCTCGAACAGCGCCAGCTGGTCGGCGTAGTGGCGGTCGCGCACGCCGGCCGGGCTCACGAAGCCGCTCTGCCCCGGCGCGGCGACCGAGCACATGTCGAGCGCGCCCGGGCGCATCACGACGCGGTAGTTGAGCGTGCCGCGGTTCATGTAGGGACTGACCTCGGGCTCGTCGCCCGCGCCGGCCCACGGCACGCCGATGGCGTTGATGCGCGAGAAGCGATGCCGCACCACGGGCGTGGTCCACGCGGCCATGTCGGGCCCGAGGCGGGTGCGCAGCTCGCCCACCGCATCGGTCAGCGCGGCGCGCACCATCGCGCGCGGGTCCTGCCCGTTGAAGAAGTCGTGGCGCTGCGGCACGCCCGAGGCCGGGCCGCTCAGCGCGTTCCACAGCAGCTTGGCCACGGCCGCGGGCTGGGCGCTGCCCGGCGAGCCGCGCGGCGTGAGCGTGGGGTAGCCGAGGTTGGCGTAGGTGGCGAACACGGCCGGCGGCAGGTCGTCGGCCAGCAGGCGCCGCGACATCGCGCCCAGCCAGGCGCGCAGCACGGTGGTGGCGCGGTTGTCGTACACCTCGCCGCCCGGGGCGACGCGGTTCTTCAGGTCCCAGTTGGCGAGCAGGTCGGCCGCGCGGCGCGCGGGGTCGCCGGCCGGCAGGCCCTTGGCCGCGTCGACGATGACAGGCACGAAGTAGCGCGCGTTCAGGTCGGCCAATGCCGCGCCCTGGCTCACGCGCCAGACCTCGTCGGCGCCCAGCTTGGCCGTGCCCTGCAGCTGTGCGTGAATCTCGGCCACGCGGTCGACGTGCGAGAAGTTCGCGCCGTCCGCGCGCAGGCCTTCGGCGATCTGGTTGTTCCAGCTCGCGAGGTAGCCCTGCGCGGGGTTGTAGGCGCGCGGGTTGGCGCTGAACGGCAGGCTGCCCTGCCACTCCATGCTGCCGTCGCCGCGCGCGGGAAAGCGGATGTCCTGCGTGGCCGGGCGGCGCGGCATGCGACCCAGGCCCACGGCGCCGATGTTGCCCGCCACGTCGGCGTAGAACCAGGTGATGGACGCCGCCACGCGCTCGCCCTGCGCGAGAAAGCCCGACCAGTCGCGCGCCCGTGCGGCACGCGCCCAGCCCAGCATGGTCTCGACCTCGCGGCCCTGCCAGGTGCTGCGCGCGGTGTAGGCGCGGGCGTTGTCCACGTCCCAGCTCTGCACGAAGCCGTGCACCGTGGCGTAGATGTCCACGCTCTGCGGCGCGGCGCCCTTCACGCGGATGACGTCGGTGCGCCGGGTCATCGGGCGGTAGGCGCCGTCGTACCTGTATTCGTGGCGGTTGGCCGGGTTCAGTTCTTCCTGGTAGATGTCGTTGGTGTCGAGCGAGCCCACCGTCGATCCCCAGGCGATGGTGCCGTTGGTGCCGAACAGCACGGGCAGCAGGCCGATGGGCGTGAGGCCCGTGAGGTCATAGCCCGCGCCGTGCAGGCCGATGCCGTGCACGAACGACGGGTTGTTGAAGCCCTGCTGCGGGCCGTTGTACAGGACGGCCACGCCTTCCTTGGTGCGCGAGGGGCCGAGCACCCAGGCGTTGCTGGCGGTCGGCATGCCTTCGGTGGCGGCCAGGCCCATGCGGGCGACCTGCGTGGCGCGGAAGTCGGCGGCGGCCTGCGCGGAAACCGGCGCGAGCGCGGCGCCGCCGGGCTCGGCGCTCGCCAGCCGGTTCGCGTTGCCGCGTGGCACGATGGTCGGCGCGGTCGGGTCTTCGAGCCAGCGCAGCTGCTCGTACAGCTGCAGGCCGGCCACGTCGCCGCGCGCGGCCTTGAGCTGGTTGAGCAGCGAGAGGTTCGCGACCTCCGCCGTGCCCGCGAAGAAGCGGTTGAGGATCAGGCCGATCCAGACCATGGCCACGTCGTCCGCGGTCCAGGGCGCGGGCTCGAAGCCGTTGTCGATGAACTCGCGCGGCATCAACTTCGCGCGGTCGGCCAGCACGTCGCGGATGCGCGCGTTGACGCCCGCGGCGTAGCCTTCGAACATGGCGCGGTCGTCCGCGTTCAATGCATCGATCTGGCGGCGGATCGACACCGGATCGATGTTGGAGCGCGTGGCCTTGTCGGTCGCGACGAACTCGGCCCCCAGCACCTCGGCCACGCTGCCGTTGCCCGAGCGCCGCGCCATCTCCAGCTGGTAGAGCCGGTCTTCGGCGACGGCATAGCCGAAGCCATGGAACAGGCCGCGCGTGTCGCTGGCGTAGACGTGCGGCACGCCGTAGCGGTCGCGCTTGATGGTGACTTCACTGCTGCCGCCCGGGGCGGTCGCGGCGCAGCCGGCCAGCAACGCGGCGGCGAACAGCACGGTGCCGGTCGCGCGCCGGCGACGCAGGGAACGAAGCAGCGGGTGCATGGGGTGGGCGGCGTTCATCGGATCGACGCGAGGGCGTTCAGGGCACCAGCTTCCACTGGCCCTTCTCGAGCTTCACGACGACGCGCGAGCGGTCGTCCGAGCCGTAGCGCTCGGTCGGCTTGAAGTTGTAGACGCTGTGCGTTCCCACCAGCTCCTTGGTGCTCACGATGGCGTCGCGCAGCGCCAGGCGGAACTGCGGCGTGCCGGGCTCGGCTTTGGTGGCCAGCGCGCGCTGGGCGGCGTCCAGGTACACCAGCCAGGCGTCGAAGGTGTAGGCCGAGAAGGCGTCGGTCGGCGGTGCGCCGTTGGCTTTCTGGTAGGCCGCGCGGAAGTCCATCGACACCTTGCGGATCGGGTTGTCGTTGGGCAGCTGCTCGGCCACGATCACCGGGCCCGTGGGGGCCAGCAGGCCTTCGACCGACGCACCGCCCACGCGCACGAAGTCGGGGTTGATGAGCGCGTGCATGCCGTAGATCTGGCCCTTGTAGCCGCGCTCCGAAAGCGCGAGATACGGCAGCGCGCCCGGCGTGCCCGAGGTGCCGGTGATCACCGCGTCGGGGCGCAGCGCCACGATCTTGAGCACCTGCCCGGTCACCGAAGCGTCGCCGCGCGCATAGCGCTCGTTCGACACGATCTTGATGCCGGCCGGCTCGGCGCTCTTTTGCAGTGCGCCGTACACCAGGTCGCCCCAGGCGTCGGAGAAGCCGATGTAGCCCACCGTCTTCACGCCCGACTTCTTCATGCGCTCGACCACCGCGCTCACCATGAGCGGCGCGGGCTGCGGCAGCGTGACCATCCACGCGCCCTCCTCGCCCGGCAGGTTGGCGTTGGCGATGGAGATCAGCGGCGTCTTGGTTTCGCGCGCCACGCCGGCAATGGCCAGCGCGCCGGGCGAACCGGCCGTGCCGATGATGACGTCGACCTTGTCCTCGTCGATCATCTTGCGTGCGTTGCGCGCGGCCGTGGTGGGGTCGGACGCGTCATCGAGCTGCACCAGCTGGATCTTGCGGCCGCCCAGGTCGGCCTTGTAGGCGAGCGCGGCCTTCATGCCCTTTTCGTACGGAATGCCCAGCGACGACACCGGCCCCGACAGCGAGGTGATGAAGCCGACCTTCAAATCGGCGGCCCACGCGCTGGCGGCGCTCAGCGCGCCGAGGCCCGCGGCGACGGCCGCGAGGGTGCGAATTCGGTTCAGGACTTTCATGGCGATGCTCCAGAGGTGATGTTTTTGAACGGAACGAAACGGACGCTGAAATGAAACTAGAGGGCCAGGCTGCCGACGCTGGTGCCGCCGCAGACATACAAGACCTGACCGGTGACGAAGCTGTTCTCGGGCGCGGCGAAGAAACGCACGGCGCGTGCCACGTCGGCCGATTCGCCCAGGCGCTTGACGGGCACCGAGGCCGCGAGCGCGCGCTCCTTCTCGCTGCCGGCCTCGACCACGTCGTAGAACATGTCGGTGCGGATCGGGCCCGGCGCCACCACGTTCACCGTGATGCCGTCGGCCGCGAGCTCCAGCGCCCAGGTGCGCGCCATGCCCAGCATGCCGGCCTTGGTGGCCGAATAGCTGGTGCGCGTGGCCAGGCCCAGCGCGGCGCGCGACGACAGCAGCACCACGCGGCCGAAGCGCTGCGCACGCATCGCGGGCAGCGCGCCCTGCACGAGCTGGATGGCGCAGCCCAGGTGCAGCTCGACCAGCGCATCGAGGTCGTCGAGCTTCACGTCGGGCAGCAGCGCGGCGCGGATGACGCCGGCGTTGTGGACGATCGTGGTCGGTGCGAAGCGTTCGACCAGTTCGCGCACGGCCTGGCCGGTGGCGGCGCGATCGGCCAAGTCGACCTCGAGGCTGTGCATCTTGGGGTGGTCGATCTCGGCCTTGCGGCGCGCGAGCGAGATCACTTCGTAGCCCTGCGCGAGCAGGTCTTCGCAGATGGCCTTTCCGATGCCGGCGCTGCCGCCGGTGACGGCCGCGACCTTGGGTGCGGCGGCGCTCATGCCGTGGCTCCCACCAGGGCCAGCACGCGCAGCGGGCTGCCGCTGCCCTTCTCGATCTTCAGCGGCGGGCAGATCAGCACCGCGCCCGATGCCGGCAGCAGGTCGAGGTTGCTCAGGCACTGCAGGCCGTAGCGGCCCGCGCCGTGCATGTAGTAGTGGCAGGGGTACGGCGGACGCAGGTGGTAGCCCTGCCCCGCGTCGGTGCCGATGGCTTCGGAGCCGAAGCCCAGCACGTCGCGCTGCTCGACCAGGAAGCGCACGGCCTCGGTGCTCGGGCCGGGCGTGTGCTGGCCGGTCTCGTCGAAGTTCTGGTAGGCCTCGGGGTCGGTGCGCTTGGACCAGTCGGTGCGCATGAGCACCCACGCGCCCTTCGGGATGCGGCCATGTGCCGCCTCATAGGCCTCGATATCTTCGAGCGTCAGCAGGTAGTCGGGGTCGTCCTTCACCTGCGGCGAGCAGTCGATCACGCAGGCCGGCGCCACGAAGTGCTGCACGGGAATGGTGTCGACCGAGTTGTTCGGCAGGTCGCGGCCCGAGATCCAGTGGATCGGCGCGTCGAAGTGCGTGCCGGTGTGCTCGCCGCAGGAAAAATTGTTCCAGTACCAGCCCGGGCCGCGCTCGTCGTACTTGGACACCTCCTCGATGCGGAAGGGCCAGCATTGGCCCATCTCGGGCGGCAGCGCGATCTGCGGAAACTCGGGCGTGAGCGTCTGCGTGAGGTCGATCACGCGGATGCGGCCGCTGGCCATGGCGGTCACGAGGCTGCCGAGGACTTCGGCGGCGGACATCAGTTCGTTGGTGGTCGTGGTCATCGTGTGATTCCTCTGCTCAGCCGCCCGCCGCGAGTTCGCGTTCGAGCACCTTGGGGTTGTCGCGCCAGCGCTCGAGCCACTCCTGCGCCACGTCGCCGGGGTACACGTCTTCCACGCCGTCGCGCAGCGCCTTCACGATGGCGTTGGCCAGCGTGGCGGGTGCCAGCTTGGGCGGCGGCGTGTGCTGGTTCCATTCGTCGTCGATGGGGCCGGGGAACACGTTGATCACGCGGATGCCGGCGGGCCGCATCTCGGCGCGCAGGCACTGCGCCAGCGAATGCGCCGCGGCCTTCGAGGCACTGAAGGTGCCGTGCGGCGGGAAGTTGCTCAGCGCGTAGATCGACAGCAGGTTGACCCACGCCGTCGCGCCCGTGGCGCCGTCGGCCGAGCGGCCCTTGAGCGCGGGGCCGAACTCCTGCGCCAGGCGCAGCAGGCCGAAGTAGTTGATGTCCATCTCGGCCTTGGCCACGTCGGTGCCGCGCCGCGCACCGATGCCGAAGGTGCGGTGCACCTCGGCGTTGTTGATCACGATGTCGACCTTGCCGCCGATGGAGCCGGCCAGCTCGGTCACCTGGCGGCCGTTGGTGAGGTCCAGCGGCACGAGCGTGACCTGCGGCAGCGCCGAGATGTCATCGAGCCCGTCGCCCATCTTCTTCCACGGTTCGGCATGGCCGACCCAGACGATGTCGGCGCCGGCCTTCACCAGCGCACGCACGAGGGCCTGGCCCGTCTCGGTCTTGCCGTCGGTCACCAGCACCTTGCGGAACTTGGGGTCGCTGGTCATTTCGCGCAGCATCTTGTCGTCGGCCATGTGGGGACTCCCTTCAGTCGGAAAAGCAATGAGGACGGCCTGGCCGGCACGGTCGAGCCGGGCGCCGACACGCACGCGCGTGGGCGCATCGCCGACCTCGCCGTGCAGGTGGACCATGAGCGTGGGGCCGGCATCCAGGTGCACCAGGCCCAGCCGCCAGGGCAGCCGCTCGCGAAAGAACAGGTCGTTGCTGTGGTGCAGCGTGGTGCTGCCGAGCAGCGCGCCCTCGCCGCTCTGCTGGCGCCAGCGCAACGCGGCCGACAGGCACTTGTGGCAGACCTCGCGCGGCGGGTACTGCACGGTGCCGCAGTCCTCGCAGGTCTGCAGCTCGAAGCGGCCTTCGGCGGCAGCGGCCGTGAGGCCGAGCGCCACGCGGCCGCGCGCGCCGGGCGGCAGGTTCATCTGCCGGGTGCGCAGCACCGGGTTCTTGCGCGGGGGGCGCATCATCGGCATGGTCATGCGGGTCTCCCGAGGATGACGGCGCCTGTGCAGAGGCAGCGGTCATAGGTCACCATGCCGAAGCCCGCGACGAGGCCCAGCTGGGCATTGGGCACGGCGCGCGCGCCGGCCTGGTCGGTCAGTTGGCGGATCGCCTCGACCATGCCGAGGAAACCACCTGCCGCACCGGCCTGCCCGGCCGAGAGCTGGCCGCCGCTGGTGTTGTTCGGAAAGCTGCCGTCGAAGGTCATGGTGTTGGCCTGCACGAAGGCCGAGCCCTCGCCCTTCTCGCAGAAGCCCAGGTCCTCGAACTGCATCATCACGATGACGGGGTAGTCGTCGTAGGTCTGCACGAAGTCGAGCGCGGCGGGCTGCACGCCGGCCTGCGCGTAGAGGTCGTCGCGGTCCTTGCGCCAGCCACCCTGCACCATCACCGGGTCTTCGGCGTAGGCGTTGTGGCGCTCGATGGCGCCGCGGATCACGACGTGCGCCAGGCCCAGGTCGCGCGCACGCTCCTCGCTCATCACGAGGAAGGCGTCGGCGCCTGCGCAGGGCATCACGCAATCGAACAGGTGGATCGGATCGGAGATGGGCCGCGCGGCCATGTACTCGTCGAGCGTGAGGCCCTTCTTGAACATGGCGTTGGGGTTGCCCAGCGCGTTGGTGCGCTGGTCCACGCAGATGCGGCCGAAGTCTTCGCGCGTGGCGCCGTAGGTGCGCATGTAGTTGGCGGTGATGAACGCGAAGATCGAGTTCGGGCCACCCGAGCCGTAGGGGTAGCTCGCGTCGCGCGCGAAGTTGCTGAAGCTGCCCAGCGTCTGGCGGAAGGAGTCGACGTGGTTGGTGTCAGCGCCCACGCAGGCGACGATGTCGGCATCGCCCGCCTGCACCGCACGCGCCGCGCGGCGCAGGCACATCACGCCCGAGGCGCCGCCGGTGGGCATGTGGTCGAGCCAGCGCGGCGACAGGCCCAGGTGCTGCGTGACGCCCACGGCCGTGTCGGGCGCGAGCGAGAAGCTGCTCAGGCACAGGCCGTCGATCTGTTCCTTGGCCACGCCGCTGGCCTGCACCAGCGCGTCGATGGCCTGGCCGACGAACCAGTGCGCGGTGCGCGTGGAGTAGCGCACGTAGGGCACGGTGACGGGCACCGCGACCGCGACGCCTTCGTAGGAGAGCCGTCGCTTGGTCATGCCTGCCTCTTTTTCATGGAGCGCGTGTCGATGCAATGGCCCTGGCCCGGCAGCGACTGCGCCATCTCGCGCAGCTGGCCGCGCTGGATCTTTTGCGAAGGCGTGAGCGGCAGCGCGTCGACGAAGGCCACGTAGCCGGGCGCCTTGTAGTACGCCAGCTGCGCGAGCGCATGCTGGACGATGCTGGCCGCGACCGCTTCGCGCTGCGACGCATCGGTGTCGTCGCGCAGCACGATGCAGGCGAGCACTTCGTCGCCGCGCACCGCATCGGGCGTGGCGGCCACGGCCGAGGTCTTCACGGCCGGGTGCTGGTTGAGCACGCTCTCGACCTCGACGGCCGAGATGTTCTCGCCGCTGCGGCGGATCACGTTCTTCTTGCGGTCGACGAAGAAGAAGTTGCCGTTGGCGTCGCGGCGCACGAGATCGCCGGTGTGGAACCAGCCGTCGGCCCAGGCCTCGCGCGTGGCCTCTTCATCTTTCAGGTAGCCGGAGAAGAAGTAGCGGCGCGGGTCGGCGCCGGCCGAGCGCACCAGCAGTTCGCCGGGCATGTCGGTGCCCACGTCGCTGCCGTCCTCGCCCATGAGGCTGATCTCGACGAAGTCTTCCTGCCGACCGAAGCAGCTGGTGCCCACGAGGCGCGGCTCGCGGTTGGCCATGATGCAGGCGGCCGCGCCGGTCTCGGTCATGGCCCAGGCCTCGACCAGCGGGAAGCCGAAGCGCTCCTCGAAGGGCGCGTGGTTCTTGCGGTCGACGCCGGCGCCGAAGCCCCAGCGGATCGCGTGGTCGCGGTCGGCCGCCGACGCGGGGGCCGACAGCAGCATCGCGGGCATCACGCCCAGGTAGTGAACGATGGTCGCGCCGCTCTCCTTCGCGCTGGCCAGCCAGCTCTTCGGGTGGAAGCGGTCGAGCTGCACGAGGCAGCCGCCGGCAATGAGCACCACCATGGTCGAGAACGCCATCGCGTTCATGTGGTTGAGAGGCAGCGGCGTGATCACGCGTTCGGCATCGGGGCGGATGCTGCACACGCCGTCCAGCGCCGCATACCACTCGCCCGCGCGCAGGAAGTACGCGTTGCTCAGGATGCAGCCCTTGGGCCGGCCCGTGGTGCCCGAGGTGTAAAGCAGGCCGCATTCGGTGTCGGTGCCCACGGGCTCGCCGGCGCGCGGCGCGGCGGTCTTCGCGGGTGGCACGGCGTCGTCGGGGCCCATGGTCTCGAAGGCCACGCCGGCCTGCGCGGCGGCGGCCTGCAGGTCGGCGGCGCGCTCGGGCAGCGTGACGGCCAGGCCGATCTCGCTGTGGCCGATGAGGTAGACCAGCTCGGCCGAGCGCATCTCGGCATTGATCGGCACCACGCTCGCGCCCAGCGCGTTCAGCGCGAGCCAGTGGAAGATGAAGGCGGGCCGGTTCTCCAGCAGCAGGCCGACGCGGTGGCCGTGGCCGTAGCCGGCCTGTGCGTAGGCGGTGCGCAGCCGCTCGATTTCTGCGGCGGCTTCGCCCCAGCGGATGGCGCCGGCGGCGATGCCGTAGGCGGCGGCGGTCACCGATTCGGTGAAGAGGAATTCAGCCTGCGGGGTGCGCGCGGCCGTGGCGGCGAACACCTGGTGGACGGTGGCGTGGGTCATCGCGTCCCTGTCAGATGAAGAGCTGCACGGCCGGAAGCGCCGCGTCGCAGTTGAGCAGGTCGACGCGCTTGAGCGTCATGCGCAGCGCGCCGTCCTGCACCGCGAGGTGATGGAAGAAGGTGCCGACGTAGAACTGGAGCTCGTCGCCCTGCGACTCGGTGTAGTGGAATTCGGTGCGCACCACGAAGCGCTGGGCCTCGGTGTCGAAGGTCTCGACCACGGGCACCTGCAGCAGGTGGTGGCAGCGGCTTTGCGGCTGCTGCGAAAAGGCACGTGGGCTCTTCAGGCGCTCGATGCGCAACTCGCGCAGCAGCTTGTCTTCGTACAGGTGCGAGGCGTGGTTCAGGCCGTCTTCCTGCTCGGGCACGAGCGGAATCCAGTAGAACGCGTCGTCGGTGAAGAGCGCGTTCCATTCCTCGTAGCGACGGGTGTCGAGCAGGCGCGCTTCGTTGACGACGAAGTCGACGAGGTCCTGGCGGGTGATATCGGCGGCGACCATTACATCGTCTCCGTCATGCGCTGCACCCAGCTGCGGTACTGGTTGCGCATGGGCAGCTCGTTGGTGCCGCCCGTGGTGATCTCGCCGCCTTTCAACTCCGATTCGTCGTAGTCGCGGTGCAGGCTCACCCACTCGTTGCCGCTGGCGTGCAGGCCGGCCTGCATGCCGCGGTAGGCCTGCAGGTCGTCGTGGCCCACCACCGAGAACGGCGAGTTGATGAGGCGGTTGTACATGGTGGTGCGCTGCAGCAGCTCGGGCGGCGCGCCCTTGAGGCGGAAGGTCCAGCTCTCGATAAGGGTCTTGTCGGCCGAGATGGGCTTGACCACGCGGATGGCCTGGATCGCGCCCTTGATCGTGAGGTTCGGGTAGTACACGGTGTTGTGCCGCGCCATGCCCAGGATCTGCGCGGTCTTCTCTTCGCCGTAGCGCGCCTTCATGGCGTCGTCGTATTCGGGGATCGCCTTGTACTTGCTGTGGATGCTGAAGTGCACGCCCGTGAAGCTGTGGCCGTGGTCATACGTGCGGATGCCCATGTCCTCGAAGAACTTGTAGTCGGACATGAAGGGCACGAACTGCTCCACGGCCATGGGCTTGGGCTCGTCCTCGGGCTTGTCGGCCCACATGCGCTTGGCGGTGCCGGCCGACGACTCGTGCGCCACCATGGGGTGCATGGTGTCGTTGAGGTTCTCGACGAACATCTTCCAGTTGCACTGGTGCATGAAGCGCAGGCAACCGCCGGCGATTTCCAGTTCGCCCTCGGGCGAGCGGTCGGCCATGTTGTCGATGGAGCTGAGCGAATCGCCGAAGTACGCGTCGAAGTCGGGCCCCGCGTCGTTGATCTTCACGAAGATGAAGCCGCGGTGGCTGCGCACGTGCTTCACGGGGGTGAGGCCCTTGCCCGACTCGCACTCGTGCAGCTGCGTGTGCTCGTAGCCGGTCTTCAGCGGAATGGCCAGCGGCGCGCCGTCGGTCTTGAAGGTCCAGGCGTGGTACGGGCAGCGAAAGAACTTGCCGGTGTTGCCGCAGGGCCCGCTCACCAGGCGCGAGCCCTTGTGGGCGCAGCGGTTCATCATGACGCGCACGCTGCCATCGCTGTGACGCACGACGATCAGCGGGCGGCCCGCGATCTCGTTGGTGATCCAGTCGCCCGACTTCGGCAGCTGGCTCTCGTGGCCGACGTAGTTCCAGGTGTTGGCGAAGAAGTGCTCCTGCTCCAGCTCGAAAAGCTCCTGGCTGGTGTACAGGTCGCGGTGCACGCGGTCGTTCTGCACGAGCGCGCGAACGGCATCGGGGTTGTCTCGGTACGAAGGCATGGTTCTCCTGGCTCCTTCCTGGCTGGCTTTTCTCAGAGATCGAGCACCAGGCGCGCTCCCTTGGCGCGCGAGATGCAGATCTGCATGACGGTGCCCTCTGCCTTCTCGCGGGCGGTGAGCACGTAGTCGCGGTGGTCGATCTCGCCCTCGATCACGGGCACGGCGCACACGCCGCATTCGCCGCGCTTGCAATCGAACATCGGGTCGCAGCCGTGTTCGATGAGGCAGTCGAGGATGCTCTGGCCGACCGGCACGGTGAAACGCTGGCCCGACTGGGCGAGTTCCACCTCGAAGGGCTGGTCGCCTTCCTCCACGACGGGTTCGGTGAAGAGCTCGAAGTGCACGCGGTCGTGCTCCCAGCCGCGGGCCTGGGTACGCGCGAGCACGGCGTCGAGCATGACCTTGGGGCCGCACACGTAGAGGCGGTCGCCGGCGAGCACGGCGTCGAGCAGCGCGTCGATGTCCAGCGGCGCGCCGGCCTCGGCGTCGGCATGCACGCGCAGGTCGTCGCCCAGCAGCGCCTGCAGCTCGGGCAGGAAGGCCATGAGGTCGCGGCTGCGGCCGGCGTAGTGCATGCGCACGGCGGCGCCTTCGGCGCGGCGGCGCGCGGCCATCGAGGCGAGCGGCGTCACGCCGATGCCGCCGGCCACCAGCACCGTGCCGCCGGGGCCGGTGTGCAGCGGAAAGTCGTTCTTTGGCGGCTCGATGGTGAGCACGCTGCCCTCGGCCAGCCCTTCGTGCATGAAGCGCGAGCCGCCGCGGCCTTCGGCCTCCTTGCGCACGGCGATCACGTAGTCGGTCGGGGCGTTGGTGGCGTTGCGCTCGGTGGCGAAGTTGATGAGCGAGTAGTGGCGCCAGTCGGTGGTGCCGTCGGCCAGCGTCACCTGCACGCGGATGTGCGCGCCGGCGGCGAAGCCGGGCAGCGCGCGGCCGTCTTCGGCGCGCAGGCGCAGCAGGCGGATCAGCGGGTTGAGGGCGCGCGCTTCGGCGACGCGAAGCTGGAGCGTGGGGGCGGTCATGGTTCGGGTCCCTTCAGGCCAAGGCGTGCTGCACCAGCGCGGCCTGCAGCTTGTGGCCGTGTTCGTCGGCGAGCGCCGCGTCGCGCAGTTCGCGCAGGGTGGCGGGCGCCAGCGCGGCACCTGCACGCTCGAACGCGCGCATCACGGTGTCGTAGTTGCGCAGGCCGCGCTCGTGCGTGTCGCTGTAGCCCTTGACCAGGCGCTGGCACTGGGCGAGTTCGACGGCGAGCGCGGGGTTGCGTGGCGCGGTGGCGGCGATGCGTTGCAGCCACTCCTCGATGCGGCGGTTTTCGTCGGCGTAGCGCATCGTCGAGCGGCGCCAGCCCTTGCAGGCCGCGACCATGCGCAGCATCAGGTAGCCGCGCAGCGAGCTGGTGCGGATCACGCGGCCGTGCTGCGTGAAGCGCTCGACGATCTTCCTGGGCAACGTGGAATGCATGAGCCAGCGGCCGAGGCCGCCGGGCAGCGTCTCGCAGATTTCCTGCAGGCGCGGGTGCATGTACTCGTGGATGGCGAGCAGCTGGCCCGGCTGCACGCCGGCCTCGCCGTGCACGCGCTCGAAGCGGGTGGCGCGGGTCTTCAGGGCGGCGACGCGGGCCGTGTCTTCGTAGGACATCCACAGCGCCAGGTGGCGCGCGGTTTCGCGCAGCAGGCGGTGGGCGTCGTCGGGCAGCTTCGCAACCGCGGCCATGCGGTCGAGGTAGAGGCCGGCGTAGGCCAGGTCCTGATAGTCGATGAGGCGGCGCACGCCTTCGAGCAGGAAGTCGTGCGCGGGCTGCGGAAAGTCGCGCTGCACGCGTTCGACCAGTGCGCGCACGGCCGGGTGGCGCGGCTGCGGCGCGGGCGTGGCGGCCGGCGCCACCTTGGCGGGTTCGCCGTCGTCGCCGTCCTGTGCGCGGTCGAAGGCTGCACCGAAGGCCTTGAGGCTGGGCTTCACGCCCACGCCGCCGCGCTCGATGGTGGCCTCGAACTGCGCGCGGCCGAAGGGCAGCACGCCGGAACCTGCGAGCGTGCCGAACAGCACGGCGCTGATCACGCTGCCCGAGGCCTCGGCGGCCTGCGCCATGTCGAAGCGGATGAAGCGCTTGGCGGCGCGCGCGGTGTGGGCGAGCAGCTGGTCGCTGTCGACACGGCCGTCGCCCATGGCGCTCTTTTCGGCGATGGAGAAGACGCGGTGCGTGGAGGCGATGAGCGTGGTGCGGTCGCGCGTGACCAGCCCGCGCTGCACCGCGCGGCCGGCTTCCATCAGCTCGGAGGCGAGCACCACGTCGACATCGCCCGGCAGCGGCATCAGCGCGAGCACGGGGCGTCCGCCGTCGGACTGCGCCTGCGCGTCGGGGTACAGCTCGACGTAGTAGATGGTCGCACCGGTGCGCTGGGCCACGCCCGGCACCGAGGTGGTCTGGGCGACGTAGCCGTTGGCTTCGCCCATGTCGACGATCCAGTCGGCGAGCACGCCGCCGCCCTCCCCGCCCATGGCGAGGATCGCAATCTTGATGGGTTGAACCTTGTTCGTCATGGGGTCAGAAGGCATAGGCGTCACGGCGGCGCGCGTCGCCGCGCTGCATCCAGCCGATGACGGCGGTGCGCACACGCTGGCGGAAGCGGTCCCAGGCGGTCGGGTTGCTCACGACCTGGGCCTTGTAGAACGAGGGGCACAGCACGGCGGCATGCGAGACGTCGCCGCAGTTGCCGCAGCCCACGCAGCTGTCGAGCACGGTGGCGACGGGGTCGACGCGCAGCGGGTCGGGGTTGGGCTTGATCGAGAGCGACGGGCAGCCCGACAGGCGGATGCACGAGTGGTCGCCCGTGCAGGTGTCGGCATCGACGCCGAACTTGTCGCGCACCATGCGCTTGCCGTCGGCGATGGCCTTGCGCACCAGCGGTTTCTCGCGCCGCTGCTTGTTGAGCATGCACTCCGATTGCGCGATGAGGACCTTGGGGCCCTTCTTCGTGGTGGTGAGTGCGTCTTTCAGCGCGTCGCGCATGCCGGCGACGTCATAGGTGCGGCGCATGGTCTTCACCCATTCGACACCCACGCCGCGTACGGCGCGCTCGATCTCGTGGCCGGTGCTGCGCGTCTTGTTGACGGCGGTCGACGAGAGGATGTCCTGCCCGCCCGTGGCCGAGGTGTAGTTGTTGTCGACGATGATGGTGAGGTTGTCGCTCTTGTTGAAGACCGCGTTGGCCACGCCGCTCGTCAGGCCGTTGTGCCAGAAACCGCCGTCGCCCATCATCGAGATCGCGCGCTTGCCCGCCGGTGCGTTGAGTGCCGACGCGCCCGCACCGCCGAGGCCGTAGCCCATCGTCGTGTTGCCGATGTTGAAAGGCGGCAGGATCGAGAACAGGTGGCAGCCGATGTCGGCGCTCACGTGATGCGCACCGAGTTCGCGCTCGACCAGCTTCATGGCGCTGAAGATGGGGCGTTCGGGGCAGCCGGTGCAAAAGCCCGGTGGACGCGAATGGACCACGTCGCCGAGCGCCGACGACGGCAGCGCGGGTTCGGGCGCATCGTCGACGCCGATGGCCGCCACTTCCTTCAGCGGAATCACCTTGCGCACCGGTGCGGGCACGGGCAGTGGCGCAAGGCGTTCGTAGCGCTCGCAGAAGGTGCGCGTGCCCTTGAGCAGTTCGAGCGTCGTGTACTCGCCAGCCACGGGCAGCATGTCCTTGCCGTGCAGCGCGGTGGTGGAGCCGGCCTGGCGCAGGATGGTGGCGAGGTTCTGCTCGACGAAGTTGGGCTGGCCTTCTTCCACGATGAGCACCGCGCGCTTGCCTTCGCAGAAGCGGATGACTTCGCTCTCGATGACGGGATAGGCCACGTTCATCACATACAGCGGCACGCGGGTCTCGCCATAGACGTCGGCCAGGCCCAGGCGTTCGAGCGCACGCAGCAGCGTGTTGTAGCTGCCGCCCTGCACGATGATGCCGATGTCGTCGGCATCGGCCGAGAAGAACTCGTTGAGCTGGCGCTCCTCGATGAAGCGCACGGCGGCGGGCCAGCGGTCTTTCACCTTCTCTTGTTCGTGCACGAAGCTCGCGGGCGGCAGCACGATGCGGCTGACGTCGCGCTGCGGGTTCTCCAGCGCGTCCTTCAGTGTGAACTTGGCGCGCTTGTTGTCCCCGGCGATGAAGTGGCCGTGCACGTGGCAGGCGCGGATGCGCAGCTGCAGCATCACGGGCGTGTTGCTGGCTTCGGAGAGATCGAAGCCCTGCTTCACCGCATCGACGATGCTCGGCAGGTTGGGCCGCGGATCGAGCAGCCAGATCTGCGACTTCATGGCGAACGCATGGCTGCGTTCCTGCATGATCGACGAGCCTTCGCCGTAGTCCTCGCCCACGATGATGAGCGCGCCGCCGGTGACGCCGCCCGAGGCCAGGTTGGCCAACGCATCGGACGCCACGTTGGTGCCCACGGTCGCCTTGAAGGTGACGGCGCCGCGCAGCGGGTAGTTGACGGAGGCGGCCAGCGTGGCGGCAGCAGTGGCTTCGCTGGCGCTGTTCTCGAAGCGGATGCCGTGGTCGGCCAGGATGTCCTGCGCGTCGGCCAGCACGTCCATCAGGTGCGAGATGGGCGCGCCCTGGTAGCCCGCCACATACGAAACGCCCGACTCCAGCAGGGCCTTGGTGACGGCCAGAATGCCTTCGCCGCGGAACACTTCTCCACCAGTAAGTCTCAGCTTCTTGACTTCTTCGACGAACGAACGCTCAGCCATGGATGTCCTTCTTCTTTCTCGTGGGAGGATGCGGCCCCGGGGTCACATCACGGTTCCTATAATGTTTAGAAATGAATGTATCCACAATCATGAATTACCCTAGCCATGCAATCCGCATGCCTGCGGCAAACAGGAGGCGCCTTCATGTCTGAACCATCCAAGGAAACGCATCGCTTCGTCGATGACTACCTGCCCGCGCTGCTTGCGCAGGCCAGCCAGCTGATCTCTTCGGAGTTCCACGAGGTGGCGCGGCAGCAGGGTTTTTCGGTGTCGGAGTGGCGCGTGATGGCGTCGCTGGCGGGCAGTGACGCGGTCAGCATCGGCCAGCTCGCGCAAGTGACGGTGACCAAGCAGCCGACGGTGACGCGGCTGCTCGACCGCATGGAAGCGCGCGGCCAGGTCGAACGCCTGCCCCATGAAAGTGATCGCCGCATCACGCTGGTGCGCATCACGCCCGCGGGGCTGAAGGCGGTCGAGCACCTGATGGAACTGGCGCGCGAACACGAGCGCCGCGTGCTCGAACCCTTCGGCCTGCGACGCGCCGAGGAGCTCAAGCAGACGCTGCGGCAGATGATCGACCTGCATGTGCATGTGCCGGTCGAGGTGCCGGACGAAGACTAAGGCACGAGTACCGCGCGGCCGCGATGGCCGCGTTGAGCGATCCAGTCGAGTGCGAGGGCTGCATCGGTGAGCGCGAAGGGCTGCACATCGAGGTGCAGACGGCCGTCGGCCAGGCGCGCAAGCAGCTCTGGAGCGGCTGCGCGGCCTGTGGCCTCGCGCCTGAACATGTTGAGCGGCAGCAGCGCCACGTCGCGCTGCAGGAAATGCGCGATGTCCAGCTGCAGCGTCGGGCCGGCGGTATAGCCGACCAGCACGGCGCGACCGCCGGGGCGCACGGCAGGCAAGGCGGAGGCGAGCACGTCACCGCCGACGGTGTCGATGAGCAGGTCGGCGCTGGCGACTTCAGGCGGTGCGGCCTTTGGATCGACCGGCGTTGCGGTGCAGCCTGCATCGCGTGCCAGCTGCATCACCAGAGAACCCACCGCGCCGCCTGCGCCCGTCACCAACACTTGCTCTCCAGACTGCAATCGGGCGACGTCATGCAAGGCGACCCAGGCCGATGTCGTGGGCGAGAAGAACGCCGCACCGAGTGCCATCGGCACCGCATCGGGCAACACGCCGAGTGCATCGTCGGGCGCATCGATCAGCTCGCACCAGGTGCCGTCGAACAGCGTGCCCAAACCACTGCCACGCAACCACACGCGTTGTCCCTCTGCATATCGCTCGCTCGCGACCACAACGCCCGCAGCCTCCACGCCCGGCGTGTACGGCAGCGGCGGATGCCGCAGGAAGCGGCCTTGCCACACGGTGCGATCGATGTGGCCGACGGTGGCGGCTTGCATGCGCACGAGGGTGCGGCCGGGTCGCGCCACGGGGTCGGCCACGTCTTCGAGCACCGGCACCGCATCGAAGCCATGGATGCGAACGGCCTTCATGGCCGTGTCGCCAGAAAGTCGAGCACCGTGCGCGCGAAGGCCTCGGGCATCTGGTCGGGCAAGGGCACCATGCCGCCGTCGATGTCGACGATGCGCGCCTGCGGCAGGTGATGCTGCAGCTCTGCCGCATGCGGTGCGGCAAACGGGTCGAGCGTGGCGCGCACGATGAGCGTCGGCTGCGTCACGCGGCCGATGCGCTCTTCCATGCGGTACGAGGCCACGGCGCGGTGCCCTTCTTCCACGCGGTGGCCGACCTTCATCGCATCGCGCACGAAGGCCTCGAGCAGGTCGGGCCGCCCCGGCGGATAGAAGGCCTGCCGCTTCTGCCACAGCGCGGCGAGGTGGCTGCCGTCGTCGCTCGGCGCCACTTCGTCGATGGGCGGACGCTGCGCGCGGGCGCGGCGAAACACCTCGTCGGTGTACGGCGTGGACGAGAGCACGAGGCTGCGCACGCGCTCGGGAAACGCCGCGGCCAGCTCGATCGCGATCACGCCGCCGGTGTGGTGCCCCACCACGTCGGCCTGCGCGATGCCGAGCGCGTCGAGCAGCTCGCACGCCACGCGCGCCCACTGCGCGATGCTTGCCGGCACGCCGCCGTCGGCCGAGTCGCCGAAGCCCGCCGTGTCCATGGCGATGACGCGGTAGCCCGCGCCGGCGATCAGCGGCAGCACCTCGCGGTACTCGGCCCAGCTGCGCGGCGACTGGTGCAGCAGCAGCACGGTCGGCGCTTGCGCATCGCCGCACACGGCGTGGTGCACCTGCCCCACCGACAGGTCGGCGAAGGCGCGGCGGATCGTCATGACAGCGTCTCGTCGGCCGGTGCGCGCCACAGGCCCGCGTGCTTGAGTTCGCCGAGCGTGCGCGAGAGCACGTCGCGCCGATAGGCGGCGGTGTCGCGGCCCGCGTAGTCGTAGAAGCCGCTGCCGCTCTTCAGGCCCAGCCGCCCTTCCTCGACCATGCGCCCGACGATGGCCGGCGCGGTGTAGCGGCCCGCATCGAGCGAGGCCGACATCTCGCGGCTCGCGTGATGCAGGATGTCGCAGCCGCCGAAGTCGATGAACTCGACCACGCCGAGCGCCGCGAAGCGCAGCCCCAGGCCGTAGCGCGTGGCCTTGTCGATTTCTTCCGCTGTGGCAGCGCCTTCTTCGATCATGCGGGCCGCCTCGTTCATCACGAGCGCCTGCAGGCGCGGCACGATGTAGCCGGGCGAGGCGCCGCAGACCACGGGCAGCTTGCCGATGGCCTCCATCAATGCCTTGGTGCGTGCGAGCACGCCGGCGTCTGTGCCGGGGTGGCAGCTCAGCTCGACCACGGGGATCACGTAGGCCGGGTTGAGCCAGTGCATGTTCAGGAAGCGCTCGGGCCGGCGCACCAGCGCGGCCAGCTGCGTCACGAGGATGCTGCTGGTGGTCGAGGTGAGGATCGCGTCGTCGCGGCAATGGCGGTTGAGCTGCTCGAAGGCCTCGCGCTTGGCGTCCATGGTTTCGGGCACGCCTTCGAACACCAGCTCGGCGGCGGCCAATGCGCGCGGTGCGTCCGCTGCGTTCACGAAGTCCACGCGCGCGGCGATGCGCTCGACCTGCGAGGCATCGATCACGCCGAGCTGCGCAAGGCCCGAAAGGCTCGCCACGATTTCCGCCTGCGCCTCGTCGCGCAGCCGCTGCCAGGCCTCGGGCGTGCGCGGGCGCAGGTCGATCAGCGCGATGCGGTGGCCCGCATAGGCGAACGCGATGGCGATGCCGCGCCCCATGCGGCCGGCGCCCACGGCGGCGAAGCGCGGCGGCGCGGGCTCATTCGCCATCGTGCAGCCTCTGCTTGAGCTGGGCTGCGCTCAGGCCGGCCAGGCCCAGGCTTTCGAAGGTGCGCGGGCCCTGGCGCAGGTCGCGCCCGAGGAAGCCGCCGACGATGGCCAGCAGGCCGTGCGCGATGGGTGCATCCACGCCCGCATGGCGCGCAGCAGAAGCCAGGAAGGCCAGGCCGAGCTCGGTGTCTTCGGTGATGTAGCGGTGCGTGTGCAGGTCGATGTTCTCGCGCCAGTCGCCCGACTTGACGAGCTGCTTGTGCGCATCGCCGTACATCCACTGGTCGTTGTTGTAGTGGTCGGCCAGCGGATAGTGCGGCGCGCCCAGCCCGAAGGCCTCACGCACGGCCATGCGCTCGCGGTCGAGCCGGTCGGTCACGTCGCGCACGGCGCGCTGCGTGCCTTCGTTGTGGATGTCCCAGCGCTCGAAGTGCTGCAGCGGCGCGGCGTTCATCACCATCAGCGGCGGGTGGATGACGGGGCCGGCGTTCATCAGCGCGCCCGAGAGCGCGTCGCCGCAGCCGTGCACGGCCGGGTAGGCGCGGCGGATCACCTCGATCGCCTGCGCCTCCTTGCGCGCCGGGTAGACGCCGGTGGGCAGGCGGATCGCGCGGATGGTGACGTTGACTTCGCGCTCGCCGTGCTTGCGCGCAAGGTACGGCAAGGTGCCGGTCTCGGCCCAGGCCACGTCGGCGCGGTTGCCGGCGGCCTTCACCACCTGCGCCATCACGTAGCTGCCGAAGGTGCCCGGCGGGAGGAACACGACCTGGCCGTCGACCAGGTGCGGCGCCATGGCCAGCGCGATGTCGTGCTGGGCGATGGCGGGCGTGGGAATGACGATGAGTTCGGCGCCCTTCAGCGCGGCGCCGATGTCGGCGGTGGCCAGCGCGATGGGCACCTCGCGCGCCCCGGCAGCGTCCTTCAGCGTGATCGCGCCGGCCTGCACCACGGGTTCGAGCGCGGCGGCGTCGCGGCGCCACAGGCGCACTTCATGGCCGGTTTCAGACAGGTCCGCGGCAGCCGCATAGGCGCCGTGGCCACCCCCAAGAATCGCAATTTTCATGATCGAAAGTCGAGAACAGGTGTCGATGAACCGGCAGCCGCGAACGGACCGGGGAGAAGCAATGCGCTATTACATTACTTTTCATCGATTCAGGTGTCAACCAACTTCATGGGCGTCGGACTGCTCGGAAACCCGACAACGAAAAAGCCCGCGTTCGTGAGAAGCGCGGGCTTTTGAGGGGGAAGCGGCCCTTTTCAGGGCCGCTTGCGGGGGCGATCAGCGGCTGGGCTTGAACGCGCGCTTTTGCGCGTCGCGGGGCACGAACACCTTGCCCGGGCCACCGTGGCCGGCGCCGTTGCCGCGCGGTGCGAAACCTTCGCGGGGTGCAAAGCCTTCACGGGGTGCGAAACCGCCGTCGCCGCGACCGCCGCCATGGCCGTGGCCGCCGCGCGGGGCGCTGTCGCCCCAACCCGGCTTGCGACCGTAGCCGCCGCCGTTGCCGCCTTCGTCACGGCCGCCGCCGAAGCCGGCGTTCTGGCCGCCCTGGAAGCCGCGCGGGCCTTGGCCCTGGGCCGGGCCGCGCGAATTGCGGTCGTTGAAGCCGCTGGCGCCGGCATAGCCGCCACCGTTGTTGTTGCCGCGGTAGCCACCGCCGCCGCCCGCACCGCCGTTGCCGAACTTGCGATCGCGCGAGAAGTTGTCGCCGCGGCCGCCGCGGTACTCGCCCATCGGGGGACGCGATTGCGGCATGCGCTGTTGCGGCTCGAGGCCGGCCACCACTTCCGCCTTGAACTGCTGGCGGCTGTAGTGCTCGATGTCCATGATCTTGCGGCGATCGCGGAACTCGGCGAACGTGATGGCCAGGCCATCGCGGCCGGCACGGCCGGTGCGGCCGATGCGGTGGGTGTAGTCCTCGGCCTTCATCGGCAGGCCGAAGTTGAAGACGTGGGTGATGGTCGGCACGTCGATGCCGCGGGCGGCAACGTCGGTGGCCACCAGGATCTGCACCTGGCCCTGGCGCAGTGCCATCAGGCGGCGGTTGCGCAGGCCCTGGCTCAGGGCGCCGTGCAGCGCGACAGCGCTGAAGCCTTCTTGCTGCAGGTCGTTGGCGAGGCCGTCGCATTCGACTTGCGTGCTGGCGAACACGATCGCCTGGTTGATGCTGGTGTCGCGCAGCCAGTGGTCGAGCAGCTTGCGCTTGTGCTGGCTGTTGTCGGCCCAGTACAGCGACTGCTTGATGTTGGCGTGCTTTTCCTGCGGGCTGTCGATGGTGATGCGCTGCGGCTCGCGCATGACGCGCTGGGCCAGCTGCTGGATGCGCGGCGCGAAGGTAGCGCTGAACATCATGGTCTGCTGGCGCTCGATGGTGAGCTGGTTGACTTCAGCCAGATCGTCGGCAAAGCCGAGGTCGAGCATGCGGTCGGCTTCGTCGACGACCAGGAACTTGACCTGGTCGAGCTTGAGCTGCTGCGAGCGCTGCAGGTCGAGCAGGCGGCCCGGCGTGGCAACCACGAGGTCGGCGTTCTGCAGCTTGGCGATCTGCAGCTGGTAAGGCATGCCGCCCACCACGTTGGCAACGCGCAGGCCGCGGCAATGGCGAACCAGTTCGATGGCGTCGTGTGCAACCTGCTGCGCGAGTTCGCGCGT
This sequence comes from Variovorax boronicumulans NBRC 103145, assembly GCF_001591345.1. GTDB lineage: Bacteria > Pseudomonadota > Gammaproteobacteria > Burkholderiales > Burkholderiaceae_C > Variovorax > Variovorax boronicumulans. The sequence continues at coordinate 29,759 of NZ_BCUS01000040.1, forward strand.
CGGGCACAGGATCAGGGCGCCGGGGGTGGCGGCCTTGAAATGACGGGCGTTGGTCGGGTCCTTGCGCTTGGGCTTCTTGAGCGGCGCTTCGCCACGGGCAGCGGCTTCAGCGGCCAGGCGCTGGAACTCGGCCTTGGCTTCGGCTTCGGCTTCGGCCTGGCGCTTGATCAGCGTGTGCAGCACGGGCAGCAGGAAGGCGGCGGTCTTGCCCGAGCCGGTCTGGCTCGAGACCATCAGGTCGACGAAGCGGGCCGAACCGGCTTCGCCCATGGCGATCGGCACGACCTTTTCCTGCACGGTGGTCGGCTGGGTGAAACCCATGTCGGCCACGGCGGCGATCAGTTCGGGGGCAAGGCCCAGCTTGATGAAACCGTTGGGCGCGGCAGGCGCCTCGGCTTCGGCGGCCTCAGGAGCTGCGGCGTCCAGTGCGTCGAGGATCGGAGCCTCGGACACGGTGTCCGCGACAGCGGTGAATTCGTTATGGGTAGCGGATTGCACAGGCGCGAGTTCGCCCTGCGCTTCAAAAGCGTCGGTCATGAATATCAATCTCAAACGCGAGCGCTGCCGTAGGCGGCGCCCCGTTGGTGGTTAAAAACATCAACCATCCAACGACATTCAACTTCCGGCTTTCGTCGGAGGCTGCGGCCCTTTTTGATCAGCGGATGCGATCGGGCGCGGTGTGCAAGATAGGGAGATGCGAGAGACGCTGATCTGTGTCCAAAGACGCGTTCAAATCAGCGAAGCCTGCGATTATGGCACGGCTTCGGGTTTTTACCTAATTGTTGTCAATCCACCAAGCGCAGGAAGGTTTCCCGGTAGTGCGCCAGCTCCTCGATGGACTCGTGCACGTCGGCCAGCGCGGTGTGCGCCTGCTGCTTCTTGAAGGCGGTGTAGGCCGCCGGCTTCCAGCGCTTGGCCAGTTCCTTGAGGGTGCTGACGTCGAGGTTGCGGTAGTGGAAGTACGCCTCGAGCTTGGGCATGAACTTGACCAGGAAGCGCCGGTCCTGACCGATGGTGTTGCCGCACATGGGCGAGCCGCTCTTGGGGATGTACTTGGCGATGAATTCGAGCAATTGCTGCTCGGCCGCGGCTTCGTCCAGCGTGGAGGCTTTCACCTTGTCGATCAGGCCGCTGCGGCCGTGGGTGCCCTTGTTCCAGGCGTCCATGGCGTCGAGCACGGCGTCGCTCTGGTGAATGACGAGCACGGGGCCGTCGATGCGGGGCGTGAGGTCGGGGCCGGTGACGACCACGGCGATCTCGAGCAGGCGCTCTTTCTCGGGGTCGAGGCCGCTCATTTCGCAGTCGAGCCAGACCAGGTTCTGGTCGCTTTTCTTCAGGGTGGGGGCGGCTGCGGGGGGCGTCGGGTCAAGGGATTCGGGCATCGCAGGATTGTCGTCGAAGGCCTGCACCCCCATGGGCCGCGGACTAAACTCGCCGCTTCATGATGTCTTATTCGCTCATCTTCACCCTTGCCTTCGCGGCGGCGCTCGTGGCGGGCCTGCTCGTGAAGTTCTGGCTGGCCACCCGCCAGGTGCGCCACGTGGCGCGTCACCGCGGCGCCGTGCCGGCCGCCTTCGCCAGCACGATCACGCTGGCCGCCCACCAGAAGGCGGCCGACTACACCATCGCCAAGGCGCGCTTCGGGCTCGTCGAGATGGCCTGGGGCGCCGCCCTGCTGCTGGGCTGGACGCTGCTCGGCGGGCTCGACCTGCTGAACAAGCTGCTGCTGGTGTGGCTGGGCGGCGGCATGGTGCAGCAACTGGCGCTGCTGGCGGCCTTTGCCGTCATCGGCGGCCTGCTGGAGCTGCCGTTCACGCTGTGGCAGACCTTCCGGCTCGAGGAGCGCTTCGGCTTCAACAAGATGACCTGGAAGCTCTGGCTCACCGACACCGTCAAGTCGACGCTGCTCGGCGCGCTGATCGGGCTGCCGATCGCGGCGCTCATCCTGTGGCTCATGGGCGCGGCCGGCACGCTCTGGTGGCTCTGGGCCTGGGGCGCGTGGATGGGCTTCAACCTGCTGCTGATGCTGATCTACCCGACCTTCATCGCGCCGCTGTTCAACAAGTTCAAGCCGCTGGACGACCCGACGCTCAAGGCGCGCGTCACGGCGCTCATGAAGCGCTGCGGCTTCGCGGCCAAGGGCCTGTTCGTGATGGACGGCAGCACGCGCAGCGCGCACGCCAATGCTTACTTCACCGGCTTCGGCGCCAGCAAGCGCGTGGTGTTCTACGACACGCTGCTGCGCCAGCTCAACGCCGGCGAAGTCGAGGCCGTGCTCGCACACGAACTCGGCCATTTCAAGCACCGCCACATCGTGAAGCGGCTCATCGCGATGTTCGCGTTGAGCCTGGCCGGTTTCGCGTTGCTTGGCTGGGTGTCGACGCAGGTCTGGTTCTATGCCGGCCTGGGCGTGCAGCCCAACCTGTCGCCGGCCGCGCCCAACAACGCGCTGGCGCTGCTGCTGTTCATGCTGGCCGTGCCGGTGTTCAGTTTCTTCGTCGCCCCGCTGCCGGCGCGCCTGTCGCGCAAGCACGAGTTCGAGGCCGACGCCTACGCCGTGGCGCAGACCAGCGGCGCCGACCTGTCGGCCGCCCTGCTCAAGCTCTACCAGGACAACGCTTCGACGCTCACGCCTGACCCGGTGTTCGTCAAGTTCTACTACTCCCACCCGCCCGCCTCCGAGCGCCTTGCGCGCATGGCCGCGGCGTGACCCTCGACCCACCTTTTCAGCGAAGCCCCTCATGAGCAGCATGTTCAAACCCAAGGACTGGAAAAACCTCCCGGCCCGCAAGGCCCTGAGCGCCACCGAGATCGTCTCGGGCCTGGCCCAGCTCGACGGCTGGAAGCTCACCGGCGACGGCGCCGATGTCGCGATCGAGAAGACCTTCACCTTCGCGAACTACTTCGAGACCATCGCCTTCGTGAATGCACTGGCCATGGTGGCCCACACGCAGGACCACCACCCCGACCTGTCGGTGCACTACAACCGCTGCGTGGTGCGCTTCAACACGCACGACGTGAATGGTCTGTCGATCACCGATTTCGATTGCGCTCGGCAGGCCGACGCACTGGTTGCGAGCCCCGCCGCATGAGGACACGCGCCTGTGGCTAAGCCGGGCCGCGCCGCCTTCATCCCCGCTGCGCACAACACGGGGAAGGCGCACCACGACGGCCTCGTCGTCGCCAGCCACGGGCGTCACTGCCTCGTCGAAACGCCCACGGGCGAACGGCTGATCTGCCACCCGCGCGGCAAGAAGAGCCAGGCCGTGGTCGGCGACCGTGTGCGCTGGCAGGCCACCGAAGACGAAGGCACCATCGAAGAGGTGCTGCCGCGGCGCAACCTCTTCTACCGGCAGGACGAGATCCGCACCAAGTCGTTCGCGGCCAACCTCGACCATGTGCTGATCCTGATCGCGGCCGAGCCGGAGTTCTCCGAACACCAGTTGGCGCGTGCATTGATCGCGGCCGAGGCCCAACGCATCACGCCCATCATCGCGCTCAACAAGAGCGACCTCGTCGAGCCCTTTGCGCGCGCCTGGGCCAAGCTGGCGCCCTACCGCCGCATGCACCACGGCGTGCTGCCGCTGTCGCTCAAGGCTTCCGGCGAAGCGGACTACGCCTCGCTGATGAAACTGCTGGAGGGCAAGTCGACCCTGGTGCTCGGCCCGTCGGGCTCGGGCAAGAGCACGCTCACCAACTTGCTGGTGCCCGGCGCGAGCGTGCTGACACAAGAGATTTCGCAAGCCCTCAACTCGGGCAAGCACACGACCACCAGCACCACCTGGTACTGGATCGACGAGGCCCGCACCACCGGCCTCATCGACTCGCCGGGCTTCCAGGAATTCGGCCTGAACCACATCGAGCCGATGCAGCTCGCCGGCCTCATGCCCGACATCGCCGAGCACACGGGCGACTGCAAGTTCTACAACTGCACCCACCTGCACGAACCCGGCTGCGGTGTGATCTCGAACGTCGAAACCGCGACACAACCCGGACCGATCAGCGCCTCGCGCTACAAGATCTACGGCGAGCTGTTCGCCGAGCTGAGCCAGACGCGCTACTGATGCAGCACCGAGGGGCTGGTCGCGCTCAGGCCAGCCAGGTGCGGTACGACTTCCAGGTCGGGTCGAAGGCCAGGGCCAGCGTCACCGGCAACTCCAGCGCTTCCTGAACCGATTGCGCGTGCGCAATGGCCGCCTGCGGATCGGCCACATGGAAGTGCACCGTGCGGACGCCCGCCTCCAGCACGATGTGCGTGCAGCAGCCTTCGCCGTGCGTCTGCAGCAGCGCGGTCAGCCGGTCTTCGTAGACACGGGCCTCGTCCAGTTCTTCGCCCGATTCGACGGGAACGGCGGCCGAGAGCCGATGCCCCAGGTCGGCACGCCCGAGCAGCGCAGTCGCGGCGTCGTTTCGCATCACGACCGCCTCGACCTCACTGCCGTCCTCGGCGGTGCGCGTGGCCGTCAGGCCGGACCAGCCATGCTCGCCTGCGGGAAACACGCCGGTGTGGCCCAGATCCTCGCGCCAGCATGCGTCGAACAGAGGCACGAAGCCGTCGAGCGGCACGCCATCGAAATCCGCTTGCGCATCCGCCTCGACGTGATCGACCGGCCCGACCTTCACCGCGAAGTCGTACTCGCCCAGGATGTGGTCGAGCATGATCAGGCTCATGTGGCGCGCGTGGTCCTGCATGTCCATCGGAATGGGCTTGGCAAAGCCGATCTCCAGCGCCACCCGCCCCCTGTAGGGCTCGTGCTTCACGAGAACGTCCGAGCAGGCCAGTTCGAAGTCGTTCATGCGCATGCTGAAACCTTCGCGCATGCGCTGCCGGAAGGCCTCCACCTCGACCTGCGGCAATGCGGGCGCGCTGTGCACCAGCGCCATGAGGTCCTCGAAATCGTCTTCGGCGCCGTGCGCCGTCAGCACGAGCGTGAAAGCCGGCGGATCGCCCAGCACTTCGGCGGCCAGGTTCGGAAAGAAGGGCTGCAGCAGCGCGTTCAGCGCCTCTACCAGCGCGTGGCCCGACAAGGCATGCAGACTCTCGAGCCTGTCGCTCAAGGCTTGCCAGAACGATGTGCAGGCAACGGCGCGCGGATCGGCGTGAAGGGTCGACATGGGCTTGCCTCGGGGTGTCAGGCCAGGATGTCCTGCAGGCACTGCACGAGCGCACTGCACTGGTCCCGCGTGCCGATGCTGATGCGCAGGTACTGCGCGATGCGCGGCTGCTTGAAATGCCGCACCAGCACCGCGCGCTCGCGCAACAGGGCGGCCAGCTCGGCCGCATCGCGCTGCGGGTGGCGCGCGAACACGAAGTTGGCCTGCGACGGCAGCACCTCGAAGCCCAGGTCCTCGAGCTGCAGCGCCAGGCCTTCGCGCGTGTCGACGACCTGGTCGCGCGTCTTGCGGAACCACGCCTCGTCGTCGAGCGAGGCCACGGCGCCGGCGGACGCCAGACGGTCGATGGGGTACGAATTGAAGCTGTCCTTGACCCGCACGAGCGCATCAATCAGGTGCGCCTGCCCGCAGGCGAAACCGACACGCAGGCCGGCCAGCGAGCGTGACTTGGACAGGGTCTGCACCACGAGCAGGTTCGGATACCGACTGATCAGCGACAGCGCGCTCTCGCCGCCGAAGTCGACATACGCCTCGTCGACCAGCACCACGCGATCGGGACACGCAGCAAGAAGCTGCTCGATGCGCGCCAGCGGTTGGCCAATGCCGGTCGGCGCGTTCGGGTTGGCGATGACGATGCCGCCGCAGCCCTGCCGTGCGCGCGCCGCGAACGCATCGATGTCGATGCGCAGGCCGTCATCGACCGGCAGCTGCTCGCAGGCGATGCCGTAGAGCTGGGCATAGACCTTGTAGAAGCTGTAGCTCACGTCAGGCATCAGCAGCGGTTGCGCCTGCTGGAAGAAGGCGAAGAACGCGTGCGCGAGCACTTCGTCCGAGCCGTTGCCCGCGAACACTTCGCCCACCTGCAGGCCGTGGCGGCGCGCCACGGCTTCGCGCAGCGCGAGCGACGTGGGGTCGGGGTAGCGCTCCAGGCCGTCGGCGGCCGCGCGCTGGATCGCCGCAATGGCGTCCGGCGACGGCGGGTACGGGTTCTCGTTGGTGTTGAGCTTGACGAGGTTGGCGATGCGCGGCTGCTCGCCGGGCACGTAGGGCTCGAGCGCGCCGATGCGCGGGCTCCAGAAGGCCGGTGCGGACGGGGTGGTCATGGGGTCAGCCGAGCAAGCGCGCGAGCGTGAGCAAGGCCAGCAGCACCATCCACATCACGACCGAGCGCCAGACCAGGCCGACCACGCTGCGCAGGTGGCCGGGCTCGGGCTCGCGCCCCGGCGTGCTGCCACTGTCCAGGCGCCGCCCGACGCTCGGCGACTCGCCGGCCTGCGCGCGCGGCAGCGGATCGGCCACCGGGATCGGGCTCAGCGAGCCGCCGCCCAGGCGCACGTTCACCGCGCCGGACGTGGCTGCGAGGATCACGCCGTCGTTCTCGTTGGGGAAGCGCCGCGCATCGTTGCGCCAGCAGTCGATGGCCTCTTCGAAGCTGCCGACCACGGCGAAGCCGAGCGCGGTGATGCGCGCGGGCAGCCAATCGACGGCATGCCAGGCGCGCTCGGCCGCGTCCTGCACCGCCACGCTCGAAGGCTGCACCGGCGCGCCGTTCTTGTGGGCCCAGTAGCGCGCGACGAACTCGCTCATGCGATAGAACACCGCGCCCGCCGGCCCCAGGCCGAGAGCTGCGAGCACCGAGAACCAGGCCAGCACGCCGAAGACATGGCGGTGCGCCGCAATGACCGAATGCTCGATCACATGGCGCACGATTTCGCTGCGCGGCAGCTCGGCGGCATCGACGCCCTGCCAGTGCGCCAGCAGCGAGCGCGCGAGCGGCTCGTCGCCCTCGTCGAGCGCATCGCGGATGTCGGTGAAGTGATGGCTGAACTGGCGAAAGCCCAGCGTCATGTAGAGCACCGCGACGCTCCACAGCACGGCGAACGGCAGGCCCAGTGTGAGCACCAGCAGCCAGTGCACGCCCAGCGACAGCAGCGTGGGCACGAACACCGCGAGCCCCCAGGCGATCCATCCGTGGTGCGGCTTGCCCGCATCGAAGTTGCGGCTGGTCCAGCGCGTCCACGCCAGGACGCCGCCGTACACGGGGTTGTGCGGGCCCAGCGGCCGCACCTGCTCGATCAGCAACGCGCACAGGATGGCAAAGAAGCTCATCCTTCGATGATAGCGAGAGCACCTGAAGGTTTTGGCCCCAGGTGGCGCCCGATCCGGCTCAGGCGGCGAGGAAGCGGTAGAGGTTGCGCAGCATGCCCGCGGTGGCGCCCCAGACGAAGCGCTCGTGCGGCCCGTCGACGTACGGCATCGAGTACCACTCGCGCCGGACCCCATCGGTGGCGCTGACCGCGTGGCGGCGGTGGTTGGCCGGGTCCATCAGCCAGGCCAGCGGCACCTCGAAGGCCTCGGCCACCTCGAATGGATTGATGTCCAGCACGAAGTCGGGCTGCACCAGCGCGACCACCGGGGTCACGACGAACGAAGTGACGGTCGTGTAGGTCGGCAAGGTGCCGAGCACCTCGATGAACTGCGCCGACAGGCCCACCTCTTCCCAGGCTTCGCGCAGCGCGGCGGCCTGGATGTTGGCGTCCTCGGGGTCGACGCGCCCGCCGGGAAAGGCCACCTGCCCCGAATGGGTCGACAGGTGCGTGGTGCGCTCGGTGAGCAGCACGGTCGCGCCTTGCGGGCGCTGCACGATCGGCACCAGCACGGCGGCCTGGGCCGGCACCCGGTCGGTCATGCGGGGCTCGCGGCGCAGTTCGGGCGTCCACACGGGCGGCGAGGCAAAGCGCGCGCGCAGGGCCGTTGCTGTCAGCTGCGCCGGGGCCACCGCCGGCAGACCGTCGCTTCCGTCCACGAAAGGCGCCTGGCGCGGGTCGATCTGCAGCAACGCGGGCGGCACCACGGCATTGACGGGTTCGACGACGGCGGAGGACGTGGGGGCGGAAGTGGAGGAGGTCAAGAGAGGATGCGGCCTGTGGCGGGATGAAAGGAGTAGAGCGTAAAAATGGAAAACTGTCTTGAAGCGCAGCGCCAACGCAAAAAGCCGCCAGAGCGGCGGCTTTTTGAGCAGAAAGGACGGCGGCTGATTAAGCGGCCGACGCAGCCTTCTGCGACTTGCCCGGCAGCTTTTCCTTGATACGTGCCGAACGACCGCTGCGCTCACGCAGGTAGTACAGCTTGGCACGGCGCACGTCGCCGCGGCGCTTGACTTCGATGCCGGCGATCAGCGGGCTGTAGGTCTGGAACGTACGCTCCACGCCTTCGCCGCTGGAGATCTTGCGCACGGTGAAGCCGCTGTTGAGGCCACGGTTGCGCTTGGCGATCACGACGCCTTCGTAGGCCTGCACGCGCTTGCGGCTGCCTTCGACGACGTTCACGCTGACGATGACCGTGTCACCGGGCATGAAATCGGGGATGGTCTTGCCGAGACGGGAAATTTCTTCCTGCTCGAGGGTCTGGATGAGGTTCATGATTTCCTGGATATCGATCGTTTCGGGCTGCACTAAAGGCGCCGTGGGCTTTGGCGGAAGAACCGCCAGAAAACCGGGCGCGGCCGGACAGAGGATCGGGGAACCGCGGATTATAGCTTTTTTTTCAGCGCGGCCTCATCGGCCTTGTTGAGCTTGCCTGCCGCCCGTGCGGCATCGATCAGCTCGGGGCGCCGCGCGGCCGTGATGGCCAGGCGCTGGTCGCGCCGCCAGCGCTCGATCTGCGCATGGTGGCCCGAGAGCAGCGGCGCCGGAACACCCTGCCCGTTCCACTGCTCGGGCCGGGTGTAGTGCGGGCAGTCGAGCAGACCGTCGAGCGCCGGGTTGAAGCTGTCCTGCACATGGCTGGCCTCGTCGCCCAGCACGCCGGGCTGTAGGCGGGCCACGGCGTCGAGCAGCGCCATCGCCGCAATCTCGCCGCCCGACAGCACGAAGTCGCCGAGGCTGACCTGGTGCGTGACGCGCGCGTCGATGAAGCGCTGGTCGATGCCTTCGTAGCGTCCGCAGACCAGCACCGCACCCTCGCTCGCCGACCAGTGCTCGACGGCCTCGTGGCGCAGCGCCTCGCCGATGGGAGAGAACAGCACCACCGGCGCCGGTGCGCCACGGGCCGCCAGCGCGGCATCGAGGCAGGCCACCAGGGGCTCGGCCATCATCACCATGCCGGGCCCGCCGCCGAACGGCCGGTCGTCCACGCGCTTGTAGTTGCCCTGGGCGAAATCGCGCGGATTCCACAGCACGACCTCGACCTGCTTCGATTCGTAGGCGCGGCGCGTCACGCCGCTGGCCATGAAGGGCGCGAACAGTTCGGGAAAGAGCGTGAGGACGTCGAAGCGCATGCGCGCGCGGCCCGGGTCAGAAATCGGGTTGCCAGTCGACCGTGATGAGGCGGCCGGGCAGGTCGACCTTGTCGACGAAGACCGAGACGAACGGCACCATGCGCTCGATGGTCTTGCCGTCTTCTTCGGCCGTCAGCACCAGCGTGGTCTGCGGGCCGGTGGCCAGCAGTTCGCGCACCGTGCCGAGCACGACGCCTTCGCGGTTGACGACCGACAGGCCGATCAGGTCGACCCAGTAGTACTCGTCGTCGCCGGCGGTCGGGAAGCTCGAGCGCGGCACGAACACGCGCGCGCCGCGCAGGGCCTCGGCCGCATTGCGGTCAGGCACATCCTCGGACGAGGCGACGATGCAGTCGGAATGTTCTTTGGCTTCGCGGACCGCGAGCCGGAAAGCGGCGGGCGTGGAGGCTCCGGGAGCCTGCAGGAACCAGCGCTTGGAAGAAAAAAGCGCCTCGGGCTGGGCGCTGTGGGGCAGGACCTTGAACCAGCCCTTGATGCCCCAGGCATCGGCGATGCGTCCGACCTCGATCGCATCCGCCGGCAGTTCGGCGGCTTCGAGTGTGGGCAGCATCGCCGTGCGGGCGGCTTAGGCGGCCGCCTTGGGGGCCGCGGCAGCGGCTTGCTTGATCAGGCGCAGCACCGTGGGCGAAGCCTGGGCACCGACGCTCTTCCAGTACGCGAGGCGGTCCTGGGCGATGCGGATGCTTTCTTCGTTTTCCTTGGCGGTCGGGTTGTAGAAACCCAGGCGCTCGATGAAACGGCCATCGCGGCGAACGCGCTTGTCCGACACGACGATGTTGAAGAACGGACGGCCTTTGGAGCCGCCGCGGGAGAGTCGAATGACGACCATGATTTATCCTTGGGTGGTCAGCGAGCCAGTTCAAATAGAAAGAGGCCCGCTCACGATGTTCTTCCAGCGTCGAGACACGCGACATGGCCACCCGGCCAGCGCACGCTGAAAAGCCCACGATTATAGCCCGACCCGGGTTTTTCTCCGAATTCCGGCCCCGCGCCGCCGCCCTCACCCGCATGACCCTCACCCTCCGCCCCAGCCGCGACGAAGACATCGCAGCCATCACGGCCATCTATGCCCACCACGTGCTGCACGGCACCGGCACCTTCGAAACCGAGCCTCCGTCCGAGGCCGACATGGCCGCCCGGCGCGCCGACGTGCTGGGCAAGAACCTGCCCTACCTCGTGGCCGAAGAAAACGGCGAAGTGTTGGGTTTTGCCTACTGCAACTGGTTCAAGCCCCGCCCGGCCTACCGGTTTTCGGCCGAAGACTCGATCTACATGTCCGAGGCCGCGCGCGGCAAGGGCGTGGGCGCACAGCTGCTGGCGGCGCTTTCGCAGGCGGCCGAAGCGGTCGGCGTGCGCAAGCTGATCGCGGTGATCGGCGACTCGGCCAACGCCGGCTCGGTCGGCGTGCACCGCAGCCAGGGCTTCACGCACGTGGGCGTGCTGAAAGACTGCGGCTGGAAGTTCGACGCCTGGCGCGACGTGGTCCTGATGGAAAAAGTACTCGGCGAAGGCAGCCGCACCAAACCCGAATGATGTGATGAAGAAAATGAAAAGCAAGACCGTCGCCGCCTGGCTCTCTTTCCTCGGAGGCCCGCTGGGCCTGCACCGCTTCTACCTGCGCGGCATGGGCGACTGGCTCGGCTGGCTGCTGCCCATTCCCACCGCGCTGGGCATCTACGGCATCGAGCGCCTGCGCATGTACGGCGTGGACGACGGCGTGAGCTGGGCGCTGATTCCGCTGCTCGGCTTCACGATCGCGGGCTGCGCCTTGATGGCGATCATCTACGGCCTGATGACGCCCGAAAAATGGAATTCCCGCTTCAACGCTGGCGCAGCGCCCGACGCCGCGCCGGGCCAGACCAACTGGCTCACGATCGGCGCCGTGGTGGCATCGCTGTTCTTCGGCAGCTCGATCCTGATGGCGAGCATCGTGTACAGCTTCCAGCACTACTTCGAACACCAGATCGAAGAAGGCCGCAAGATTTCACAGTAGCCGGATCGGGCGCGGCAGCCTCTGCGAACGAGGCGCCGACGCTTCTGACTTTCAGAAAATCTGCCAACTGAACCAGTAAGCCATCGCCGCCACAAAGGCCGAGGCGGGAATGGTCAGGACCCAGGCCCAGACGATGTTCCCCGCCACGCCCCAGCGCACCGCGCTGGCGCGCTGCGTGGCACCGACGCCGACGATGGCGCCCGTGATGGTGTGCGTGGTCGACACCGGAATGCCCAGCGCGGTGGCCAGGAACAGGGTCAGCGCCCCGCCCGTCTCGGCGCAGAAGCCGCCCACGGGCTTGAGCTTGGTGATCTTCTGGCCCATGGTCTTCACGATGCGCCAGCCGCCGAACATGGTGCCCAGCGCAATGGCCGCGTAGCAGCTCACGATGACCCAGGTCGGCGGCACCGCGTCGCTGGCCGAGGCGTAGCCGGTGGCGATCAGCAGCATCCAGATGATGCCGATGGTCTTCTGCGCGTCGTTGCCGCCGTGGCCCAGGCTGTAGGCACCGGCCGAGACCAGTTGCAATCGCCGGAACCACCGGTCCACGCGCGACGGCGTGGCACGCCGGAAGCCCCAGGCCACCACGATCATCATCAGCGAGCCCAGCAGGAAGCCCAGCAGCGGCGACACGAAGATGAAAGCCACGGTCTTCCAGATGCCGGAGGCCACGAGGCCGCTGGTGCCGGTCTTGGCGATCACGGCGCCCACGATGCCGCCGATCAGCGCGTGCGACGAGCTGCTCGGGATGCCGTAGTACCAGGTGACGAGGTTCCAGCTGATGGCGCCGATGAGCGCCCCGAACACCACGTGCACGTCGACCACGCCGGGCTGGGCGATGCCCTTGCCCACGGTGGCCGCCACGCTCAGGTGGAAGACGAAGATCGCGATCAGGTTGAAGAAAGCCGCGAACACCACGGCCTGCCCCGGCTTCAGCACGCCGGTGGACACCACCGTCGCGATCGAATTGGCGGCATCGTGGAAGCCGTTCATGAAGTCGAACAGGATCGCGAGCGCGACCAGCACCACCACCACCCAGAGGGCGACCTGCACCGTTGTCATCGGCTGCTACCCGCTCAGGAATTCTCGAGGACGATGCCCTCGATCACGTTGGCCACGTCCTCGCACTTGTCGGTGATCGTCTCGAGCAGCTCGTAGATCGCCTTGAGCTTGATGACCTCGCGCACGTCCGGCTCTTCGCGGAACAGCTTGCTCATGGCGCTGCGCATCACGCGGTCGGCGTCGGATTCGAGGCGGTCGATTTCCTCGCAGGTCTTGAGCGTGGCCTCGGCCACGGCCGGGTCGGCGATCTTGCCGAGGTACTTCACGGCGTCCTTGAGGCGGTCGCAGCACTTCACGCTCAGGGCCGTGAGGCGCACGATCTCGTCGGTCATGTGGCGCACGTCGTACAGCGCCATGGTCTCGGCCGAGTCCTGGATCAGGTCGGCCACGTCGTCCATCGTGTTGATGAGCTTGTGGATCTGCTCGCGGTCGATAGGCGTGATGAAGGTCTTGTGGATCAGGCGGTTGACGTCGTGCGTCACGCGGTCGGCGGCGCGCTCGGCGTTGTCGACGTCGCGGTTGTACTGTTCGCGCAGGTGCACGTCCGCATAGTGGGTGACGAGCTGCTCGAACGCACGCGCCGCCTCCACGATGCGCTCGGCATGCTGGTTGAACATTTCAAAAAAATTGCCCTCTCGGGGCAGCAGCTTGCCGAACATGGAAAAAACTCCTGGGACGCGCCAATCACAATTTCATGACGCCTTCGTGAAAACTTCCCGAGTTTAACGGGCGCGACCGGAACGACCGGTCGGGCCGACCTTCGGGCTCCGGCGCGACAGGCTCGCTCAGGCCGGCAGCCGCAGTGCCACGACCAGCCGCACGCACGCGGCAACGCCGGCGAGATCGGGCAGGGACAGCCGCATGCCGGCAGCCCCGAGAGTCAGCGGATTTTCTGGATGACCTGGCCGGTCACGCGTGCCAGCGCGGCGCGCGGCACCTTGTCGGGCGCGATCTCGGCCAGCGGCTTGAGCACGAAGGCGCGCTCGCGCATGCGCGGGTGCGGCAAGGTCAGCGTGGGGCTTTCGATCACCGAATTGCCGTGCATCAGCAGGTCGAGATCGAGCGTGCGCGGCGCATTGGGAAAGGGCCGCTCGCGGCCGGCCAGCGTCTCCAGGCGCTGCAGCGCGATGAGCAGCTGCTCCGCGTCGAGCCCGGTGCGCACGGCCACCACGGCATTGATGAAGTCGGGGCCTTCGGCATCGACCGGTGCACTGCGGTACAGCGACGAGCGGGCCGTGACCTGGGTGCGCTGCAGCGCGCCGATGGCGGCCATGGCCTCCTTCACAGTCGCCTCGGCATCGCCCAGGTTGGCGCCAATGGCGACGAAGGCCTGCACGGTCGGGTAGTCCTCGCGCGGACCGCGTGGACGCGAAGGCGCGCGGCGTGCGGGCGGGCCGCTCTTGCTGCCGGCCGATGGCGGCTTGCCTGCGGCGCGCGGCGCGGGCTTGCCCCCCTTGGCTGCCTTGGCAGCCGGGGCGCTCTTCTTGCCGTCCTTCGGCCGGTCGGGCGTGCTCATTCGCCTGCGGCGCTCCCGCCGCCCTCGCTGCCGCCACCACCACCGCTACCGCTACCCACGGGGCGCGGCTTGCGCCGGCGCTTGCGCTTGCGCGGCGCGGCGGCTTCGCCGTCCGGCGGCACGGCGTCGGCCTCGATGTCGGGTCTGTCGCCGTCGTCCGATTCGGTCGCGGCCTGTTTCTGGCGCGCCGGCTGCTCGCTGCGCGGCTTGGGCGCAGCGGCCGGGTCGCGCAGGCGCACGCGCTGGCGCACCTTCTGTTCTTCGCGGACCTGTTCGAGCAGGTCCTGGCGGCGCAGGTCGTCGGCGGTGCTGAACTCCTGCCACCACTCGGCGATGGCTTCACCGACCTCGCCCACGTCGGCACGCAGGCGCATGAAGTCGAAGGCCGCGCGGAAGCGCGCCTGCTCGACCAGGCTGTAGGGCGTGGAGCCGGTGCGCTTGTCGAAGCGCGGCTGCATCATCCAGATCTCGCGCATGTCGGCGGCCAGCTTGCCGCGGCCGGACACATCGCCGATGCGCGAATTGAACACGTCATCGATGGCGTCCTGCAGCGCCGGGAACGGCGGCTGCGGGCGCTGGCCGTGGCGGCCTTCCTGGCGCTGGGCCCAGCCATCACGCACGTCGGCCCACAGCACGCAGGCCAGCAGGAAGCTGGGCGCCACGGGCTTGCCTTCGCCGACACGGCGGTCGGTGTCCTGCAGGGCGGCCTTCACGAAGGGCTGGTCGGCGCGCTCCACCACCACGTCGAGCAGCGGATAGATGCCGGTGGCGAGCCCCAGCTTGCGCAGCTGCTCGACCGTGGCGATGGCGTGGCCGGTCTGCAGCAGCTTGAGCATCTCGTCGAACATGCGGCTTTGCGGCACATCGGCCAGCAGCTTGCTCGACTCGATGAGTGGCGCGGCGGTCTTGGCTTCCATCTTGAAACCGAGCGCGGCCAGCTTGGCCGAGAAGCGGATGGCGCGAATGATGCGCACCGGGTCTTCGCGGTAGCGCGTGACCGGGTCGCCGATCATGCGCAGCGTGAGCTTCTGGGCGTCCTTGATGCCGTTGTGATAGTCGACCACGACCTGGTTGGCCGGGTCGTAGTACATGGCGTTGACGGTGAAGTCGCGGCGCGCCGCGTCTTCTTCCTGCGGGCCCCAGACGTTGTCGCGCAGCACGCGGCCGCTGGCGTCCACGGCGTGCTTCATGCTCGCGAGTTCGCCCTTGCTGGTGCGCTCGTTGCCGGCCACCTGCTCGGCGGCGGCGCTGTCCATGTAGGCGCGGAAGGTCGAGACCTCGATCACCTCGTGCTCGCGGCCACGCCCGTACACCACGTGCACGATGCGAAAGCGGCGGCCGATGATGAAGGCGCGGCGGAACAGCGACTTGACCTGCTCGGGCGTGGCGTTGGTGGCCACGTCGAAGTCCTTCGGGCGCAGGCCCAGCAGCAGGTCGCGCACCGCGCCACCCACCACGTAGGCCTCGTAGCCGGCCTGCTGCAGCGTGGTGACCACGTTCTTCGCGCGTTCGTCGACCAGGGCGGGATCGATCTTGTGAACCTCTGCCGGCACCTCCTGGCGCTTGCCGAAGCGGCTCTTGCCCTGCGTGCCCCCGGCGGACTTGCCGAGCAGCTTGTCGATGAATTTCTTGATCATTGGTTGTTTTTCGAGGAGGAGCAGGCGCTTCTTCTTATCTGTCTATTCGTTTTCGAGCATGGAGCGGATCAGCGGAATGGTGATCGCGCGTTGGGTCTGCAGGGCGTAGCCGTCCAACTGCGACAGCAGCTCCATCAGGCTGCCCAGGTCGCGGCTGAAGCGGTGCAGCATGAAGTCGAGCACGTCGTCGGACAGCATCACGCCGCGCGCGTCGGCCGCCTGGCGCAGCACCGCGCGGCGTTCGCTTTCACTCAGCACCTGCAGATGGAAGACATGGCCCCAGCCGAGGCGGGTGCGCAGGTCTTCGCGCAGCGGCAGGTCGGCCGGCGGCAAGGCGCCGGCGGCGACCACGCCGCGCTGCAGGGTCTGGGCGTTGACGAACCAGTTGAAGGCCGCGTGCTGCTGCACCGCGGTGTAGAGGTGGACGTCGTCGAGCAGGACGGCGCCCCAGCGCTCGTCGAACTCGGGCGGCTCCAGCAGGCCGGCGTGCAGCCAGCCCACGCTGGCGCCCTGCTCGGCCAGTGCGACACGCACGGATTCGAGCAGGTGGGTCTTGCCACTGCCGCTGTCGCCCCAGAGGTAAGTCGGCACCGGCGAGTGCAGCGCGGGGCTGCCATCGGCGCCGCCGACCCACACTTGCAGGTGTCGCAGCGCCGCCTCGTTGGGGCCGGCAAAAAAGGCGTCGAAGCTGGGGCCCGTCGCAATGCCGATATCGAGCGCGAGCTGTTTCATCCCGGGAAGGTTCATGGAGGGGGCCCGGAGGGCCCTTAAAATCGTGAGGAATTCTATCGGCCCGGCCGCCTCGGTCGCCGGCGCCTCCCCTGCCCGACCTTCCTCGCCGCTTCGCGAACCTTTTCGCTCCTTCTTCTCGACACCGCCCGCCCATGACCTCCTCCACGCCCACCCCGCTCAGCTACAAGGACGCCGGTGTCGATATCGACGCAGGCGACGCCCTGGTCGACCGCATCAAGCCGCTGGCGAAGAAAACCATGCGCGAAGGCGTGCTGGCCGGCATCGGCGGCTTCGGCGCGCTGTTCGAAGTGCCCAAGCGCTACAAGGAACCCGTGCTGGTGAGCGGCACCGACGGCGTGGGCACCAAGCTCAAGCTGGCCTTCGAATGGAACATGCACGACACGGTCGGCATCGACCTCGTGGCCATGAGCGTCAACGACGTGCTGGTGCAAGGCGCCGAGCCCCTGTTCTTCCTGGATTACTTCGCCTGCGGCAAGCTCGACGTGGACACGGCCGCGGCCGTGGTCGGCGGCATCGCCCGCGGCTGCGAAATCTCGGGTTGCGCCCTCATCGGCGGCGAAACCGCCGAAATGCCCGGCATGTACCCGGCCGGCGAATACGACCTGGCCGGTTTTGCGGTCGGCGCGGTCGAAAAGTCGAAGATCCTCACGGGCCAGAACGTCAAGCCCGGTGACGTGGTGCTGGGCCTGGCCTCGGCCGGCGTGCATTCCAACGGTTTCAGCCTCGTGCGCAAGGTGATCGAGCGCGCCGGCGCCGATTTGCCCGCCACCCTGGACGGCAAGCCCTTCCGCGAAGCCGTGATGGAACCCACCCACCTGTACGTGAAGCCCGTGCTCGAGGCGCTGGGCAAGCACCCGATCAAGGCCCTGGCCCACATCACCGGTGGCGGCCTGCTCGAGAACATCCCGCGCGTGCTGCCCGAAGGCACCGCCGCCCACCTGAAGAAGGGCAGCTGGCCCCAGACCGAGTTGTTCGCCTGGCTGCAGAAGGTGGCCGGCATCGACGACATCGAGATGAACCGCACCTTCAACAACGGCATCGGCATGGTCGTGGTGATCGATGCGGCCGAAGCCGCCGCCTGCGCCGCCACGCTGCGCGCCGCCGGTGAGTCGGTGCACGAGATCGGCGTGATCGCCGAGCGCGGCGACGGCGCGGCCGTGGTCGTCGCCTGATCGCGCGCCCGTTCTTTTTTCTCTTCCTCACCGCACGCCCCGCACCCCGGATGGCCACGCCGCTGCCCGACGCCACCCTCGCCGCCCCGCCCCCGGCCGCCGCCTCCCGCCACGTGGTACTGGCCAGCTACCTGCTGATGCTCGCGGGGCTGATGCTCGTGATGTGGCAGCACCTGCTGCCGGGGCTGCTGTGCGTGTGCATCGGCTTCCTGGTCGCACGCTGGTTCGCCCGGCTGCTGGGCGGCTGGCTGTCGCGCCTGAAGCCCCTGCGTTCCACCGCCGGCAGCCTGGCCCGGGTGGTGGCGGTCACGCTGGTGCTGCTGGGCCCGATCGGCCTGGTCACGCTGGGGTTCTCGCAGGCGCGCGAGTACGTGCTCGATGCGCCCGACCAGTACCGCGAACTGCTCGACTACACGGCCCGCACGGTGCTCGAACTGCGCTCCAAGCTGCCGGCCGACATCGCCGTCTACCTGCCCGAGGGCGCGGCCGAGGTGCAGCGCATCGTCGCCAACTACCTGCGCACGCAGGCCGGCTCGCTCGCCATGGCCGGGCGCGCCTGGCTGGGCGGGCTGCTGTTCGCCTACGTGGGCCTGATCATCGGCGCGCTGGCCGCCGTGGCGCCGGCGCCGGCCCAGCGCCGGCCGCTGGCGCAGCAGATGTTCCAGCGCATCACCACCTTCGGCGAGGCCTTCGGCCAGATCGTCGCGGCGCAGTTCTGGATCGCCGCCTTCAACACGCTGCTGACCGCGATCTTCCTGCTGTTCCTGATGCCGCTGTGGGGCCTCGAGCTGCCCTACACGCCCGCCCTCATCACGCTGACCTTCGTGGCCGGGCTGGTGCCGATCGTGGGCAACCTGGTCTGCAACTCGGTGATCACGCTGGTGGCGCTGTCGGTGTCGCCGGTCACGGCCGCGGCCTGCCTGGGCTTCCTGATCCTGATCCACAAGGCCGAGTACGTGATCAACGCCAAGGTGGTCGGTGCACGCACGCAGATGCGCGTGTGGGAGCTGCTGTCGGTGATGTTCGTGGCCGAGGCGGTGTTCGGCCCCGCCGGGCTGGTGGCGGCGCCCCTGTACTACGCGTACCTGAAAAAAGAACTGCACGCAGGCGGCCTGGTCTAGCGACCGGGCAATGTCCTGATCTGATCGGTTCCGGTCCGCTTCGGCGCGGACGAAGCGCTGGCGGCGTCCAAGAATAGGCGGCATCATCCACTTTGCCTTGCCCGCCTCCGCCATGACCACCTGTCTGATTGTGATCGACGCCCAGGAGTCGTTCCGCCACCGCCCGTACTGGAACGCGGCCCTGCTCGCGCCCTACCTCGAGGCCCAGAACGCGCTGATCGCCGGCGCCGTGGCGGCCGGACTGCCGGTGGTGCGTGTTTTCCACATCGATGCGCCGCCATCCCCGGCCAACCCCTTCGCGCTCGAATCGGGCCATGTGCGACCGATCGACGGCCTCGCGCCTTTCGAGGCGGCCGCCACCTTCACCAAGCACCGCCACAGCGCGCTGGTCAACAGCGGGCTCGATGTGTGGCTCACGCAGCACGGCATCCGCCGCCTGATCGTGAGCGGCATCCGCACCGAACAGTGCTGCGAAACCACCACGCGCCACGCCTCGGACCTGGGCTGGGAGGTCGACTACGTGACCGACGCCACCCTCACCTTCGACATGGTGCAGCCCGACGGCCGGCCGCTGTCGGCCGCCGACATCAAGGCGCGCACGGCGACTGTGCTGGACGGGCGCTTCGCCACGGTCTGCAGCGTGGCACAGGCGCTTGAGCGCGCCACGGAAGGCGCAGCCGCATGACCCCGCTGCGCGTGCGCATCCTGGCCTACGACGGCGTCGAAGCGCTCGATTTCGCCGGCCCCTTCGAGGTCTTCACCACCGCTGTCCGCGTCCACCAGCGCCTGCAGCCGGGTGCGCCCGCGCCGTTCGAGGTCGCCTCGGTCGCCCACACCCGCGCCGGAGAACCGGTGCAGGCGCGGGCCGGCCTGCGGCTGCTCGCCGACCACACGCTGGCCGATGCCGCCGCCACCGCCGACGTGCTGGTCGTCCCCGGCGGCGTGGTCGATGCGCCGATGGCGAGCCCCGACACCCTGCGCTGGATCGCCCGGTGCGCGGCCAGCGCGCAGCTCGTCGCCTCGGTCTGCACCGGCGTCTTCCTGCTCGCGCAAAGCGGCGTCGTGACGCGCGAGGCGGTCACCACGCACTGGGAAGACCTCGCCGACCTGCGCGCCCAATTCCCGCAGCTCGACGTACGCGACGGCGTGCGCTGGGTCGACACCGGCCGCATCGTCAGCTCGGCCGGCATCAGCGCGGGCATCGACATGAGCCTGCACTTGGTCGAACGCCTGGCCGGACGCGACCTGGCCGAGCGCACCGCGCACCAGATGGACTACGCATGGACCCGCAACGAGCCCCTGTCCGCGTAGTTTTCGTGCTGCTCCCCGACAGCCTGGTGCTCGACTGGGCCGGGCCGGCCGAGGCGCTGCGCATCGCCAACCAGCGGCTGCGCGCGGCGGGCCAGCCCGAGCGCTTCATCATCGAATTCGCTGGGCCGCGGCCCAGCATGAGAGGCTCGGTCGGCGTCGCGCTGTCGGGGCTGTCGCCATTGCCGACGCAGTGGGACGGCCCGGGCTGGGTGGTGCTGGTCGGCCTGCCGGGCGACACCATCGCGACCGACACCCCCGAGGCGCAGGACCTGCTGCACTGGCTGCGCGGCCAGCGCTTCACGCGCGGCGGCGTCGAGCTGGTGACGGTCTGCGCGGGCGCCCTGCTCGCGGCGCACGCGGGCGCGCTCGCGGGCCGGCGCGTCACCACGCACCACCATCACCTGGACGAGCTGCGCGCCGTGGAGCCGCGCTGCGAGGTGGTGAGCAACCGCGTGTTCGTGATCGACCCGCCGGTCTACAGCAGCGCGGGCGTCACGACGGGCATCGACCTGATGCTGCACCGCATCGCCGACACCTGCGGCGAGGCGCTGGCGGCCCAGGTGGCGCAGGCGATGGTGGTGGCGCTGCGGCGCGGCCCGCACGACCCGGAGCTGTCGCCCTTTCTCGCTTACCGCAACCACCTGCACGCGGCGCTGCACCGGGTGCAGGACGCGGTCAGCGAACAACCGCAGGCCGACTGGAGCGTGCCGCGCATGGCCGAGGTCGCCCACACCTCGGCGCGGCACCTGACGCGGCTGTTCGTCGAGCACGCGGGCGTGGCGCCGCTGGCCTACCTGCGCCGGCTGCGGCTGGCCGCCGCGCAACTGGCGCTGGCCTCGGGCGCCAGCGTGACGCGGGCGGCCGAGCTGTCGGGCTTCGGCTCGGACACGCAGCTGCGCCGCGCGTGGCACCAGTTCGGGTTGCCGGGCTCGCCTTCCGCGAGCACGTCGGCGCCCGTCCGCTAAGGCTTGTCGCCGCAGGCCTCGGCGCGCGCCCGCAGCAGCGCCTGCTCGCGCGTGTTGCGCGTGAGCGAGGCGGCGCGCTGGAACTCCCGGCGCGCCTCGTCGCGGCGGCCCAGCTTGAAGAGCAGGTCGCCGCGCACGGTCGGCAGCAGGTGGTAGCCCTTCAGCGCGGGCTCGTCCTGCAGCGCATCGACCACCTCCAGCCCAGCCGCCGGCCCGAAGGCCATCGACAGCGCGACCGCGCGGTTCAGCTCGACGATGGGCGACGGCGACAGCGCGGCCAGCGCGTCGTACAGCGCCGCGATGCGGGCCCAGTCGGTCTCGCCCGCGGTGCGCGCACGGGCGTGGC